>JAUNOT010000016.1:6177-6556 GCA_030537065.1 Conchiformibius sp. | reverse complement strand
GTATGTTTGCCGCCAACGCGGGTAAAAAAGCAGGCGAGTTTTACACCCCATATGAAGTGTCGCTGCTTATGTCGGAAATTGTTGCCGATCATTTAAAAGACCACAACGAAATCAGCATTTACGACCCCACCAGCGGCTCGGGTTCGCTTCTAATCAATATCGGTCACAGCGTTGCTAAGCATCTAAAAGATGCCAGCAATATCAAGTATTATGCCCAAGAGCTGATAGAAAACACCTATAACCTTACCCGTATGAATTTGGTGATGCGCGGCATTTCGCAGGACAAAATCTTCGTGCGCAATGCTGACACTTTGGAGGATGATTGGCCGCTTGAGGGCGAGCCGCTGTATTTGGACGCAGTGGTGTCCAATCCACCTTA
>JAUNOT010000016.1:0-6167 GCA_030537065.1 Conchiformibius sp. | reverse complement strand
GCATCGCCCCGCAAACCAAAGCTGATTTCGCCTTTTTGCTGCACGATTTGTACCATTTGAAACCCGATGGCATTATGACTATCCTCTTACCGCATGGTGTACTGTTTCGCGGTGGCGAAGAAGAAAAAATCCGAAAAAACCTGGTTGAATATAACAATATAGACGCCATTGTCGGCTTGCCCACCAACATCTTTTTCAACACTGGCATTCCCACCATCATCATCATTTTGCGCCAAGAGAGGGAGCGCGATGATGTGCTGATGATTGATGCTTCTAAGCACTTTATCAAAGCAGGCAAAAGCAACCGCCTGCAGGCAAGCGACATCAAACGTATCGTCGATTGTGTTACTGGTCGTCGCGAAATCCCTAAATTCTCCCGTATCGTGCCAAAAAGCGAAATTGTCGCCAACGGCTACAACCTGAACATTCCCCGCTACGTTGATTCCGCCGCAGAAGCCGAAACATGGGATATCTTCGCCATCATGCACGGCGGCGTACCCAAAGCCGAACTGGTGCAGTTCGCCGACTACTGGCAAGCGTTTGACGGTTTACAAAACGCCCTGTTTGCCGATAACGGCACACCTTATGTGCAGCCCAAAACCGACAATCTCAAAGCCGCCATACAAAGCCACCCAAGCGTCGCCGCGTTTCAGGCAGACTTTGCCAAAAACTTTGAAGATTTTACTGCCTGCTTGGAAGATATGCTTATCAAACCGATGGCAACGGTCAACATCGCCCAAACCCAGCAGGCTCTTGCCGAACGGATTCGAGAAAAGCTCGCCGCTACCCCGTTGATGGATTTCTACATCGCCTATCAAAAGCTTGACGATTTATGGCGTGCCGATGCCGCAGGCATTGCCGCCGATTTGGAGATGATTCAAAGTGAAGGCACACAAGCCATCAAACAGGTTGATGCGAATATGGTACTGAAGAAAGACAATAAAACCCAAAAAGAAGCCGAAGTGCAAGACGGATGGGTAGGGCGTATCCTGCCCTTTGAATTGGTGCAGCAAGTTAAACTGCCGGATGCGCTTGCCCGCTTAAAAGCCCAAGAAAACCGCCTTGCCGAAATCGACGGCGAAATGCAAAGCATTTTAGAAAATTTAAGCGAAGAAGAAAAAAGCGGAGCGTATGTCAATGACAATAATGATGCTTTTGTTGCCAAAGAAATCACTGCCTATTTCAAAATGATTTATGCAAATATTACTACCGAAGAAACCCAAGCCTTAGAAAGTTATCTGGAGTTATTGGAAAATAAAGCCAAAAAACCTGAAAAATTAGCTTTTATTCAAAATAATACGGCTGTACATTGGGAAAATATTGAAGCATCAAAAGACGGTACTTACGCTAAGGCAAAAATCAATGCTTATTTAAAAACATTGCGTAGTAATTATAACTTTGACGAAGATAGCCTTGAGAGTAAACTGTTAAAAGCTCAAGCACTGTTAGACGAAGAAAAATCCCTAAAAAGCGAAATCAAAACCACCGCTGCCAAGCTGCATAGTGACACCAAAGCCATCATAGAAAATCTAAGCGATGAAGAAGCATTGGATTTACTGCGACAAAAATGGTTTACCCCCTTAAACCAAGCCATGTTCGAGCTACCTGAAACCATGCTGGCAGCTTTTGGTCAAAAACTCACTGCCCTGTGCGCCAAATACGCCAACACCTATCAAGACATCCACGAGCGCCGCCAACAAAGCGCCACCACCCTTGCGAACATGATGGACGACTTAACTGGCGACGACTTTGATATGAAAGGCATTGCCGCATGGCAAGCGGCGTTAAAGGGGTAAGCGATATGACAAAACATGATAAGCAAGCTGCTCCACGCCTCCGATTTAAAGGATTTGATGGGGCGTGGGAAGAGAAAAAGATTGGGGAAATTTTAAGTGAAGTTCGCCGTTCTATTTACTTGGAAGACGATAAGACATATCAGCTTGTTACAGTCAAGCGGCGAAATGAAGGTGTAATTTATCGAGGCCACTTATTAGGCAAAGATATTTTGGTCAAAAATTATAGCCAATTAAAAACAGGCGACTATTTAATTTCCAAGCGTCAAATTATTCATGGCGCAAATGGTATTGTTCCATCAGAATTGGATAATGCCATTGTTTCAAATGAATATTTGATTGCGGTAAGTAATAGCGAGGTAACAACCGAATTTCTTACACTCATCTCTCTTACGCCCCAAATGTACCGCAAGTTTTTATTAAGTTCGTATGGCGTAGATATTGAAAAAATGGTTTTCAATGTTGAAGATTGGAAAAACAGAGAAATCAATTTACCCATACTCCCCGAACAAACCCAACTCGGCAACTTTTTCCGCCAACTCGACCACCGCATTGTCCAAAGCCGCGCCTTGTGGGAAAAAAGCCGCCAACTTAAAAAAGCCATGTTGGCTAAAATGTTCCCCGCCGCAGGCGAAACTGCCCCGAAACTCCGCTTTAAAGGCTTTACGGGGGAATGGGAAAGCAAAAAGCTGGGGGAGTTGGGCTATACATTTAGCGGATTAACGAATAAATCTCGTAAGGATTTTGGACACGGGGAGGCTCGTTATATCACCTATATGAATGTTTACCAGAATGCTATTTCTTCAATAGAGCAATTAGATAGCATTGAAATTGATGAAAAACAGAATAAAGTAGAAAAAGGTGATGTGCTTTTTACTACTTCTTCCGAAACACCAGAAGAAGTGGGAATGTCATCAGTTTGGACATTTAATGCGGAAAATGTTTATTTAAACAGTTTTTGCTTTGGTTATCGGTTAAATGAAAAAATTGATTTAAATTATTTAGCTTATTGCTTACGTTCTGATTATGTTCGTTCGCAAATGATTTTGTTAGCACAGGGGATTTCTCGTTACAATATTTCAAAAAAAGGTGTAATGGAAATTACAATATTGATTCCAAACCCAGAAGAACAAACCGCCATCGGCAATTTCTTCCGCCAACTGGACGACACCATCGCCCTGCAGTCTGCAGAAACCGAAAAACTCAGCCGTCTGAAAAAAGCCCTGCTCGCCGCGATGTTAGTCTAAACGCCATCTGAACAATCAGGCTACCTGAAAGCAATAAACATCGTTTGAAAAAGCAATCTAAACAAGAGAAGCGCACCATGTTTAATAAAGAATCCGATTTTGAAAACGCCTTGATTGCCCTGCTTTCCACCAAAGGCTGGGAAGCAGAGGTTTTGGAATATCCCACCGAAGAAATGTTGATTGCCAATTGGCAGGCACATTTGGATAAGACCAATAAGCATATCGACAGGCTTGATGTGCCGTTATTGCCCAGCGAAATGAATCAGATTTTAGAACAGGTGCAAGCGCTTAAAACGCCTTACGCGCTTAATGGCTTTATCAACGGCAAAACCGTGTCCATCAAGCGCGAGCACCCTGAAAGCCGCCATTTCGGTAAGGAGGTGTCGCTGGAAATTTTTGATCGTGAGGAAATTTCGGCAGGCAAAAGCCGCTATCAGATTGCCCGTCAGCCTAAGTTTCCGGCGCGTTCGGATTTGTATCCCAAACAGCGCGGCGATTTGATGTTGTTGATTAACGGAATGCCGATGTTTCATATTGAGCTGAAACGCTCGGGCATACCCGTCAGCCAAGCCACGAACCAAATTGAGCGTTATCATAAGACGGGTGCGTTTACGGGGATTTTTAGCTTGGTGCAGATTTTTGTGGCAATGTCGCCCGAAGAATGCCGTTATTTTGCTAACACAAGCGGTAAATTGAATCCGGCATTCTATTTCCGTTGGGCGGATTTTAATAATGAATATATTGAGTGTTGGGATAAGGTGGCAACGCATTTCCTTTCCATTCCGATGGCGCATCAGTTTATCGGCGATTACACCATTGCCGATGCCAAAGACGAACAGCTTAAGGTATTGCGAAGCTATCAATATTATGCGGTAAACAAAATCGCCGATACGGTGGCAAAAACCAATTGGGCATCAGGCAATCAGCGAGGTGGTTATATTTGGCACACCACAGGTTCTGGCAAAACCATGTCCAGTTTTAAGGCAGCTCAGCTTATCAGCCGTCGTAAAGATGCCGATAAAGTAGTATTTCTGCTTGACCGTATTGAGTTGGGTAAGCAGTCGTTAGAAGAGTATCAAAACTTTGCCGATGATAAAGGCGATGTGCAGGCAACGGAAAATACTGGTATTTTGCTTGCCAAGCTCAAAAACCCGTCTGATCGCGACAGCTTAATTGTTACGTCTATCCAGAAAATGAGCAATATCAGGCTTGAAGACGGTGTCAACGAGGCGGATATTGCCCACATCGGTGGCAAACGGCTGGTGTTTGTGATTGATGAAGCGCACCGAACCACTTTCGGCGATATGCTACTTTCCATTAAGCACACTTTTCCCCGCGCCATTTTCTTCGGCTTTACCGGTACGCCGATTGAAGACGAAAACGCCAAAAAAGATGCGACTACTGCCACGATTTTCGGTAACGAGCTGCACCGTTATTCCATTGCCGACGGTATTCGCGACGGCAATGTGCTGGGCTTTCACCCGTTTCATATCAATACTTTTAAAGACAGTGATTTGCGTCGTGCCGTTGCCTTACAGGCTGCCAAAGCCGACAACGAGCAAGAAGTGTTTGCCGATGAAGGCAAAAAGAAAATCTATAACCGCTTTATGAATGATGTGCCGATGGCGGGCGATTTTGACAAAACGGGCAAGTATTACAAAGGCATTGAAGACGATGTGCCGAATGCACAGTATGCAACGGACGAACATGTGCTGGCTGTGATTGATGATATGCTGGGCAACTGGCAGCGGCTCAGTCAAGGCGGTAAATACCATGCCATTTTTGCCACCAGTTCCATTCCCGAAGCGGTGAACTATTACCGCTTAATCAAAGCGAAAAATTCGGGGCTGAAACTCACTGCTCTGTTTGACCCGAATATTCTAAACGACGGGCAAGGCAGCGACAAAGAAGCATGGATTGCCGAGATTTTGGCAGACTACAATGCTCAATTCGGTACACATTTTGGCTATGCTGCTTATGGTAAATTCAAGGCAGATTTGTCCGACCGCCTCGCCCACATCAAAGCCTATAAGAAAATCAAACCCAAAGAGCAACTGGATTTGCTGATTGTGGTGGATCAGATGCTTACTGGTTTTGACAGTAAATGGGTAAACACACTCTATTTAGACAAAATGCTTGATTACGCTAACCTGATTCAGGCGTTTTCGCGTACCAACCGCTTGTGCGACCACACCGACAAGCCGTTTGGCTTAATTCGCTACTACCGCAAACCGCATACCATGCAAAAAAATATTGAGCGGGCAGTGAAACTTTATTCCGGCGACCGTCCAATGGGGTTGTTTGTGGATAATTTGGATAAAGTTATCAATAAAATGAACGTTTGCTTTGCCGATATTGCCCAAATTTTCAAACACGCAGGACAGGAAGATTTTGCCCGCAATCCCGATGATGCCACTGCATGCGCCAAGTTTGTCAAACTCTTCAACCAACTTAACGACTACCTGCAATCGGCATGTCTATTGGGGTTTGTATGGGAAAAACAAAGGTACGACGTAATGCAGGAAGACGGCAGCGTGGTTACTGCTACACTTCATTTTGACCAACAGGATTACGACAAACTGCTGGCGCGTTATAAAGATTTGTTTGCAGGCGGCGGCAGCGGTGGCGGTGGTGGCAGCGACAGTGTGCCTTTTGATTTGCAATCACATATCAATGAAATTGAAACCGATAAAATCGACCAAGACTATATGAACGCCCGTTTTGAAAAATGGCTCAAAGCCATCGGCGAAACGGAAAAAACAGCCGCTTTTGAAGAGCTTCACCACTCGTTTGCCACCCTTTCCAAAGAAGACCAACGGATTGCCGAACAGTTTTTGCACGATGTGCAGTCTGGCGATACGGTGCTTGACCCTGCTTTGACATTAAGCGACTACATCGCCGATTACAAACAAAAAGATGCTGAAGACAAGCTTCAAAAAGTGATTGACAGCTTGGGGCTGGACGGTGGATTGTTACGCGAAATGTTGGCAAGAAAATACAGTCGTGAAAATTTGGATTTGGGCAAACTCAATGCCTTGAAAAAAAGTGTAGATAAAGAAAAAGCCAAAATCTATTTTAAAGAAGATCGCTTAATTTATTTGAATAAACAGATTGATACGTTTTTAAG
>JAUNOT010000139.1:2295-3788 GCA_030537065.1 Conchiformibius sp. | reverse complement strand
GCTGATGGCGCGTTTGGCGCAGTTTCCGATTGAAATTGTGGATTTAAAACAAGTGCCCGACAATTTGGAAGACGTGCTGCATGTTTTGGACGATGCCGCACAAAACCACGATGCCGTGATTACTTCGGGCGGCGTGTCGGTGGGCGATTACGATTATATGCGCGAAGCCGTGATTCGCTTGGGCGCGATTCATCATTACCAAGTGGCAATGAAACCGGGTAAGCCCTTTGTGTTCGGGCAAATGCTGCAAGCGTGGTATTTCGGTTTGCCGGGCAACCCGATTTCGGGCTTTGTCGGCTTTGACGTGTTTTTAAAAAACGCGCTGTGGCAGCTTTGCGGCGCGGAAGAACTGCCCGAACCTTTGCGTTTTACCGCCACTTTGGTCTGTGATGTGCGTAAAAGCGGCGGACGCACCGAATTCCAACGCGCCATTATCCGCATGGACGAAGCAGGCAACTGGTTAGCAGAACCCTGCGGCGCACAGGATTCACACCGCATCTACGGCATCAGCCGCGCCAATGCCTATCTGATTCTGCCCGCTGACAGCCCGTCGCTGCCTGCAGGCAGCCGCGTAACCGTACAGCCGTTTGACGGGGCGTTTTTATGATGCACGATGCACCGCTAACCGACCCGTTTGCCCGCCGTTTAAGCTATTTGCGCCTGTCGGTAACCGATTTGTGCAACTACCGTTGCAGCTATTGTCTGCCCAACGGCTATCAGGGCAAAGCCAAAGCAGACGAATTAAGCCTGCCCGAAATTCATACTTTAGTCGAAGCCTTTGCCCGCAGCGGCACGCGCAAAATCCGTTTGACCGGCGGCGAAGCCACTTTGCGCCGCGACCTGCCCGACATTATCGCCGCCTGCCGCGCCCGTCCCGAAATCCGCAGCATCGCACTCACCACCAACGCCCACCGTTTGGGCAAACATTTTGCCCAGTACCGCGCCGCAGGCTTGGACAAAATCAACGTCAGTTTGGACAGCTTCCGCGCCGACGTGTTCCGCCGCATCACCGGCAAAAACGAATGCGACACCATTTTGCACGATGTGGAACAGATTTTAGACAGCGGTTTTTACCAAATTAAAATCAACACCCTATTGCTGCGCGAACACGCGGAACAAACCTTTTCCGATGCTTTGGAATATGTGCGCCGCCGTCCGCTGACGCTGCGTTTTATCGAGCTGATGCAGACGGGTGACAACCATGCCCTGTTTGCCGCGCAACACTTGTCGGCAGGCAGCCTGGAACAGCGTTTGTTGCGCGAAGGCTGGCAGCTGCTGCCGCGTGATGCCGATGCCGGTCCTGCGCGTGAATACCACCACCGCGATTTTGCCGGCGGCATCGGTTTTATCGCGCCCTACAGCCAAGATTTCTGTAAAAACTGCAACCGTTTGCGTGTTTCGGCGCAGGGCAAAATGCACTTGTGTCTGTTTGGCGGTGTGGCATACGATTTGCGCCCCTATCTGCACAACGGCGATGCCGATGCGCTGATGGC
>JAUNOT010000139.1:0-2195 GCA_030537065.1 Conchiformibius sp. | reverse complement strand
AACATCCATGTGCTTACCGTTACCGACACCCGCAGCTTTAAAGAAGACGGCAGCGGCGATTATCTGTGCCAAGCCCTGCAAAACGGCGAACATATCCTGCATTCGCGCGATTTGTGCCGCGACGAGTTATACGATATCCGCGCCCGCGTAGCCGTTGCCATTGCCAACCCTGAAATTGACGTGGTGCTGGTAACGGGCGGAACGGGTATGTTTGACCGCGACGTTACCCCCGATGCGGTTACCTGCCTGTTTGATAAAAGCATTCCGGGTTTTGGCGAGATGTTCCGCGCCGTTTCTTATCAGGAAATCGGCATGTCCACCATTCAGTCCCGCGCCGTGGCGGGCATGGCAAACCGCACCTTGATTTTTTGTCTGCCCGGCTCAACCAACGCCTGCCGCACCGCTTGGGAAAAAGTGATTGCGCCCCAGCTTGACCCGCGTTTGGAAAGCTGCGGTTTTACCCGCGTATTTAATGCGTGGCAGGCTGCCTGAAACATGCATGCCGAGCCGCTGTTGATTTTGTGCGGCGGTCGCAGCAGCCGCATGGGTTCGCCCAAACCATTGCTGCCGTGGCAAAACGGCACCCTGATTGACGTACACATTGCTGCCGCACGCCGTCCCGTATGGCTGGCGGCAGACGGCACACGTTTTACCGACAGCCAACGTGCCGAATACCTGCCCGACAGCCTGCCCGACAAACAAGGCGCATTGTCTGCCATTGCCCCTGCCCTGCAACGCGCCCGCAGCCAAGGTTTCAACGGCGTGTATGTATTTTCCTGCGATACTTTGTTAAATCCCGAGCGCGTGGCTGCGCTGCTGCACACCGCCGCCCATACCCCTGCATGGCGCGAAGGCGTAGTCATGCTGGCACACGGCGGACGCGGTTTGCCCCTGCTGGCGCATTGGTCGGCGCAGCTTGCCTCCGCTTTGGTAAATGATGTTGCCGCAGGACAACGTCGCGTACACGGCTGGCTGGCGCAACAAACCACCGCCCAAGTCCCCCTACCTGCCGCCGAACAGCCTTTAGCCAATTTTAATACTTCCGAAGAATTTGCCGCCGCCTGTGCCGCGTGGCGAGCCCTATACCATTAAACTTTGATTCTAAACCATGCCCCAACTTACCCACCTAAACGAACACGGACACAGCCAAATGGTTGACGTATCCGACAAACAGCCTTCCCTGCGCGTTGCCCGCGCCGAAGGCACGGTATTTTTTCCGCCCGAAGTGTATGCCCATATCCAAACCACCAACGGTCAAACCGCCAAAGGCGCGATTACCGACATTGCCCGTGTGGCAGGCATTATGGCCGCCAAAAACACCGCGCAAATCATACCCATGTGCCACCCGATGATGTTGGAACGCTGCAAGCTGCATTTTGCCTACCACGACCACAACCACAGCCTGCATATTACCGCCGAAACCGCCGTTACCCACAAAACCGGCGTAGAAATGGAAGCCTTGGCAGCCGTTTCCGCCGCCGCGCTCACCGTGTACGATATGACCAAAGCCTTAAGCCACGATATTGAAATCAGCCACATCCGCTTACTGCACAAATCGGGAGGCAAACATGACTTCAACCGCTAAATCCTTTACCGTGCTGTATTTTGCCGCTTTGCGCGAACAGGCTGGTTGCGACAGTGAAACCGTTTCTTCCGCCGCCGCCACCCCCGCCGAGCTGTACGCCGAACTGCGTTCGCGCCATGATTTTGATTTAAACCAAACGCAGTTGCGCCCCGCCGTCAATCACGCCTTTTGCGATTGGCAGCAGCCTTTAAACCACGGCGACACCGTTGCCTTTATTCCGCCCGTATCCGGAGGCTGATATGTTTGATTTGACCGAACAGGCGATTGACCCCGCCGCCTTACGCCAACGCCTGCTGCAAGCCGAATCCTGCGGCGCGTTTACCTGTTTTGAAGGCTGGGTGCGCCGCCAAAACGCAGGCAGACAGGTGGATTATCTGGTGTACAGCAGCTATCCCGAATTGGCATTGGCGCAAGGGAATGCGGTGATGGCACAGGCCAAACAACAGTTTGCCGTAGAAGAAGTGTTGTGTGTCCACCGTGTCGGACGTTTGGACGTGGGCGATATGGCGGTGTGGGTAGGCGTCACCGCCGGACACCGCGATACCGCGTTTGCTGCCTGCCGTTTTATTATTGACACCGTTAAAGCCGAAGTGCCGATTTGGAAACAGGA
>JAUNOT010000138.1:1058-3794 GCA_030537065.1 Conchiformibius sp. | reverse complement strand
GGTGGAATTTATTTGGCTGCCGCCGTTTCTTGGATTAAATGATGACACGCCCTAGCGCCAAATCATACAAGGCTTTTTTGTTGGCACCGCTAATTTGTGCCGCCAATTCGGCCGCCTGTTTGGTGGGCAGGTTTTGGCTGAGGATACGCATCACGCGCTGCGCTTCTTCAGGCAGCCCGTTGTCGGCGGCGGGCGCGGCAGGATACAGTATCAGCACCATTTCGCCGCGCGTTTGGTCGGCATCGGCACGCACGCGGTCGCGTATCTGTGCCGCGCTGCCGTGCAAAAAGGTTTCAAAGGTTTTGCTGATTTCACGCGCCAGCATCAGGCGGCGGTCGGGATAGGCGGCGGCAATGTCGTCCAAGGCCGCCACAATGCGGTGCGGGCTTTCAAACAGGATAACGGGGTAGTCGGCACGCGCCCAGCTTTGCAGCAGGCGTTGGCGTTCACCGCTTTTGGGCGGCAGAAAACCGTGAAAATAAAAATGCGGTTCGCTGATGCCCGCCACGCTTAAGGCCGCCATCACCGCCGACGCGCCCGCCACCGGCACGACTTTAAAACCGGCCAGCCGCACCTGTTCCGCCAGCCGCGCCCCAGGGTCGCAGACGGCCGGCGTACCGGCATCGGAAATTTGGGCAACGGTCTGACCCGCGCTTAAGGCGGCGATAATTTTGTCGGCCATCTGCCGCTCATTGTGTTCGCGCACGCTGAGCAGTTTCGCGCTGATGCCGTAGGCACTGAGCAGTTGCGCCGACACGCGCGTGTCTTCGGCGCAAACCAAATCGGCTTTTTGCAGCACCGCCAGCGCGCGCAGGGTGATGTCGGCCAGATTGCCGATGGGGGTGGCGACAATATAAAGGGTTTGTGCGGATACGGTTTCTAGGGCTTTTTGATGGTGTTTGAGCATGACGGGCTGCCTGAAAACAAAAAACGGCATCATAACACAATGCTATAATCCGCCGTTTTTTGTAAACATCTGTTTATTATGTCCCTGCCCGATTATTTAAACCGCATCCGCATCGTCTTATCGCGCACCAGCCACCCTGCCAATATCGGTGCCGCCGCCCGCGCTATGAAAACCATGGGGCTGCAACATCTGGTGCTGGTATCGCCCAATCTGATGGCCACGCCGATGACCCCCGAACCGCCCGTTTTCCACCCCGATGCACCACAAGATTTCAGGTTGCCTGAAGAAAGTTTCGCTTTGGCTTCGGGGGCGGCGGACGTATTGGAACGGGCGCAGATTACCACCGCCTTGCCCGACGCGCTGGCCGACACCGTACTGGCGTGCGCCCTCACCAGCCGCCGCCGCGAACTGACCGCCCCCCTGCAAACCCCGCGCCAACTTGCCCCAAGCCTGCTGGCGGCGGCGCAGGCAGGGCAAAACGTTGCCCTTGTGTTCGGTAACGAAACCTTTGGTTTAAGCATAGAAGAAGTACAATGCTGCAACCGCCTGATGACCATTTCCGGCAATCCCGATTATTTTTCCCTGAATCTGGCGCAGGCGGTGCAAGTGGTCAGCTACGAACTGTTCAGCCATACCAATGCCGATTTAAGCCGCCTGATGCCCGACCCCAATACCGCCACCGCCGCACAAGTGGACGGCATGGTTGCCCATTTGGAACAAACCCTGCACGACTTGGATTTTTTCCGCCGCCGCAATGCCGAACGCATGATGCGCCGCCTGCATAATCTGTTCCAACGCGCCGACCCAACCACCGAAGACATTGATATTTTGCGCGGCATTTGCAGCACCGTGCAGAAGAAAATTCCGCCGTTTTCATCTGCATCGGCTGACAATACAAATGATAATGATTTTGGCAAAGACTAAATATGAAAATTTGAGTTAATTTCAGTTAAATAAGGATTTTGTTGTAAAACAGTATAGTGTAGTGGCATGGCCTTATTTGATAAATTAAGTTTTTGTAAAGCTTAATGAAACGGATAGGGCGGTTTGGAAGGTGGCAAATAATTTCCCGATTATTTGGGGTAAACGCGGCATCAGCATTTTTATGCGGGTGCCGCATCTTTACAAAATTAAATGCTGCTTATTTTAATTATCCGGCCGATTATTGCAAACGGCCGGAATTTTAAAGGTACCTTTATTATGTTTCAATTGAATCACCATACCCGCAAGGGACATAAAACCAAGCGGTTCGGCTTATGCTGTTACCGTAGAAGAAGTAGATGCAAAAGCTGAAAAAAACAAAGCGGCATTGACTAATCTGACTCAAACATTAGCAGAGAAAGAGCAAGCCTTAACAGAAGCTTTTACGACTAAACTGAATGAAGAAAAAGCCATTATTTTGCAAAAAGAAAAAGCTTTGCGGACAGAGATTGATACAAAAGAAGCTGAAGCTAGGGAATTTGTAAAAGAAACCAAAGATGCTTTGGCTACTCTGGTTCCTTTGGCTCCTCAAGTTGAAACCAACAAGACCGATATTGCTGCCAACAAAGCAGCTATTGACACTAAAGCTGACAAAACTGCGTTAGATGCCAAAGCTGATCAAGCTGCTTTAGCTAATCTGGCTCAAACATTAACAGAGAAAGAGAAAGCCTTAACAGAAGCTTTTACGACTAAACTGAATGAAGAAAAAGCCATTCTTTTAGAGAAAGAAAAAGCTTTGCGGACGGAGATTGATACAAAAGAAGCTGAAGCTAGGGAATTTGTAAAAGAAACTAAAGATGCTTTGGCTACTCTGGTTCCTTTGGCTCCTCAAGTTGAAACCAACAAGA
>JAUNOT010000138.1:0-958 GCA_030537065.1 Conchiformibius sp. | reverse complement strand
CCGATATTGCTGCCAACAAAGCAGCTATTGACACTAAAGCTGACAAAACTGCTTTGGAAAAGGCGATAGCCGATTTGGACAGCAAAAAACTGGACAAAACCGAATTGGCTAAAGTGGAAGCAGCCAAAACTGAAGTGGCTGCCGCTAAAGAAGAAGTTACAACCGAAGCCGCCAAAATCAAAAACTCTGCCGCCCAAATTGAAAAAAATAAAACCGAGGTGGCTAGAGTGGAAAAAGAGTTGAAAGACGAAGCGGAAGCTTTGAAAGGCGACGTAACTAAAGTAACTACAAAAGTAGATGTTTTGGATAACCGTGTAAACAATTTCAGCAACCAAATTAACGGTTTGAACGATAAAGTGGAAAAACTGGAGGAAAATTTTGAATCCGGTATGGCCATTCAGTCTGCCCATGCGGCTTTGTTCCAACCCTACCGTGTCGGCCGTGTCAACGTAACCGCAGGTTTGGGCGGTTATAAAGGCAAAACCGCTTTGGCTGTGGGCGTAGGCTACCGCTTTAATGAGCGCTTTGCCGCCAAAGCCGGTGTGGCTGCCGATACCAAAGGCAAACGTGCGTCTTACAATCTGGGTGTTAATTTTGAATTCTAATGTTTTAAAAAACGTTTAGTTTCAAATTAATCTTAAAACTCAGGCTGCCTGAAACGTTATTTTGGTTTCAGGCAGCCTGTTTTCAAATATCCGCTTCGGCGCGGTCGCCTTCGCGCTCCATCCACGCCCGCCGCGCCGCCGCTTCGCCTTTGCCCATCAACCGGACAAATACCGCCTGCGTGTGTTCGGCATCGTCCACACCCACCTGCAACAGCCGCCGCGTGTCGGGGTGCATGGTGGTGTCTTTCAACTGGTCGGGGTTCATCTCGCCCAAGCCTTTAAAACGGCTGACCGAATAGGCGTTTTCACGCACGTTTTCCTTATGCAGCTTGGCAATGATGCCGTCCAATTCC
>JAUNOT010000137.1 GCA_030537065.1 Conchiformibius sp. | reverse complement strand
GCCACCGAATACATTGCGCCAATGATTGCCATGATTGAGCAATTGATTGCCAAAGGCAAAGCCTATGCTGCGGATAACGGCGATGTTTACTATGCCGTGCGCGAATTTGCCGCTTACGGGCAACTGTCGGGCAAATCGCTGGACGATTTGCGTGCGGGCGAGCGTGTGGAAGTGGACGGATACAAGCGAGACCCCTTGGATTTTGTGTTGTGGAAGGCCGCCAAAGCCGGCGAACCGTCTTGGCCAAGTCCTTGGGGGCAAGGTCGTCCGGGCTGGCATATTGAGTGCTCCGCAATGGGTGCGGATATGTTTGGCGAACGCTTTGATATTCACGGCGGCGGCGCGGATTTGCAGTTTCCCCATCACGAAAACGAAATTGCCCAAAGCTGCGGCGTGTACGGCGGTTGCGGCTGCCACGGCCAAACGGACAAAACCATTGAAAGCCATGTGAAATATTGGCTGCACAACGGCTTTATCCGCGTGGACGGCGAAAAAATGTCCAAATCGCTGGGCAACTTTTTCACGATTCGCGATGTGTTAAAGCAATATGATGCCGAAGTGGTACGCTTTTTTATTTTACGCGCCCACTACCGCAGTCCGCTGAATTATTCGGACGTGCATTTGGACGATGCTAAAAATTCTTTGACGCGTCTGTACAATGCGCTGGCCAATGTTGCCCCTGCACCGTTTGATTTAAACAGCGAAAGCAATGACTATACACAGCGTTTTGCTGCGGCAATGAACGATGATTTTGATACGGTACAGGCGGTTGCCGTGTTGTTTGAACTGGCCGGTGAAGTGAACAAAACCCGTTCTGCCGAGCTTGCAGGCTGCCTGAAAACTTTGGGCGGCGTTTTGGGATTGCTGCAACGTGATGCACAGGCGTTTTTACAGGGCGGCAACAGCGAAGACGGTTTGTCCAATGAAGCAATCGAAGCCTTAATTGCCCAACGCAATCAGGCGCGTAAAGACAAAAACTGGGCGGAATCCGACCGCATCCGAGATGTGTTGGCGGCGGAAAAAATCGTGCTGCGCGACGGCGCGGACGGCACGACTTGGACGCGCGGTTAAAACCTTTTATATCAACAGGCTGTCTGTTTTCAGGCAGCCTGAAATCTGTACAGGATTGCCAAATTATGAAAACAGAAGTGAAATTTTTTCCCCTGCGCCCCGGCGCGGCGGCCGTAGCGGCGGTGTTTGCCGCTGTTCCGCAGGCATACGCGCTGGAAGTGGTGTGCGAAAACCCCACCGGTTGCCACTACGAGCAGCACAGCGACAGCGAATGGTCAGTGCGCGCGCCCGAGTCGGGTAAGGAAGAAATATTTAATGCAGATAAAAATTTACAAATTAAGCTGGCGGCCAAGCCCTACCAAAACGAAGTGGCTGGTACTACCGGCATCGGACAACAAGACGGCAAAACCGGCACATTGATTCAGGTAAGCGGCCGCGACGGACAGCCGCACGCGCAACTGACCGTGCCTTCCGACAGCAGCCTGACTTTGCATAAAGCCAGAGACAAAGCCGTTGCTGTGGCTGTCAATCAGGCCGATGCCGTATTGGAAAGCAATGTAACCATTACCGTGAAGCCCGGCTATGGCGAAGCCGAAAACCTGCCGCATCCGCGTGGCGAAGGTATGTTTTGGCAGTCTGGTGCGGCGGTAACGGCAAGCGGCGGGGCTAATGTGCAGACTTCTGCCGATATTGTTTTGGACGGGCAGGGTGCGTTTGCGCTGTCTGCCCACAATAACGGCACCATCCGCGCTTCCAATCACAGCATCCGCATCAGCCAACCGTATTCCGTGGCTTTGCAAATACATGATTTAGGACGGATTGATGCCGATAATGTCAATATCACCTCATCGGCCGATTGGGGGGCGGGCGTAGAAATGGGCGATGATATTGACCGCAGTGTTTCTGTTCTGGAACAGCCCAACACCGTTAATTTAAACAACAGCCGCATTCATTTAAGCGGCAAGCACAATGCCGGTTTGCTGATGTCGGGCGGACAGGTCAATTTAACAGACAGCAGCGTGCAGGCGGAAACCGCTTTGGCTTTGTTTTACCCGAAGCAGGCCGACAGCGAATATTTTTCCGATGTAACGGTTAATTTGGACCATAGCACCCTGTCGGGCAGCGAATTGCTGCAAATCAATCCGCCCGCCCTGTTTGAAAAAATGCGGCAGCAATATCCCGACCAACCGCGCCCGTTTAACGCCACCCTGACTGCCGACCGCGGCAGTACCCTAAAAGGCCGCATCCGCACCGATGCCGAACTGCGCGAAGCAGGCGGCAGCTTCGGCCGCTACAACCTGAACTTGAGCGGCGACAGCCGTTGGCAGATGACCGGCAGCAGCGACCTTGACCGCCTGCACCTGCAAGACAGCGCCGTAGAATTTGTACCGCAAAACGGTTTCCAAACCCTGACCGTCCACGGCGATTTAAGCGGCAACGGCACATTCAGCCTGAACACCGATTTGGCGGCAGGGCAGGGCGACAAGCTGATGGTGCACGGCAAGGCTTCAGGCAGCCACGTTTTAAAAGTACGCAACACGCCCAACGAACCCAAGCTGCCTGAAAACGCCAAACTGACTGTGGTGGAAACCGGCAGCAGCGATGCGGGCGCATTCCGCCTGCACAACGGCACCGTCAGCGCGGGCAAATACCTGTATGAGCTGACCCCGCAAAACGGCGGCAAAGATTGGGCATTGACTTTTGCTTCCGCCCAAACCCCGCCTGACAAAAACGGCAGTTTGCCGCTTCCGTCGCCTGTGACGCAGCGCAGCACAGCCTTAAGCGTGTTTGCCAACAACCGTATCTCCCAGCTTCAGTCCGCCAAGCACATTCTTGACCAACAGCAGGATACGCTTAATCTGCGTTTGGCGGAGCTGCACCACGCCAACCATTTAAACGGTTTATGGCTGCAAAATGAAGGCAGCGTGCTGCACCGCGGCCAAGAAACCATCACGGTCGGCGCAAACGGCGTCAGTGCCGGTTTCCGCCAAAATACGCGCGGTTTCCAAATCGGTTATGACCACACTTTGCCGTCCGGTGCGTATGTCGGCGCATTGGCAGGCCGCAGCTTCAGCGATATCCGCTACAAGCGTGCAGACCTTACTGACAGCCGCCTGTATTCGTCCACCTTTGCCCTATACGGCGGATTTACCGGCAACGGCTGGTTTGCCGACGGCGTGTTGCGCCACAGCCGCTACCGCAGCCGCCACCCCGAAGAAAGCAGCAACCGTTTCCATATCAACAGCATCAGTATGCAGACAGGCGCACAACTGCCTGTGGGCAGCGGTTGGAGCTTGGTGCCGCAGGCCGCGCTGACGTTGGGAAGGGTATCGCGCAGCGCCCATACTGCCGGACACACGTTGGCACACACCCGTTGGGGCGTGGAACTGCGCGGCGATTTTGCTGTGGAAGGCGGCATGCGGCTGAAGCCTTATGTCGGTGTGTACCATCTGGCCGACCACCGCCGTGCTGTTGCCAAGTTTAACGAAGAATATTTGCAGGTGCCCAAAGCAGGCAACCGTGCGGCGGCACAGTTGGGTGCATCGCTGGCGTTTCATCCGCAGTCGCAGTTGGATTTTAGCGTGCAGACCGAGCGCGGCGAAGGCTGGCGCAAACCGGCGGCGGTAACTTTGGGTTATCGGTTTTTGTGGTAGTTTTCAGGCAGCCTGAAAAACCAGAAAGGGCGGACGGGTGTTCGCCCTTTTTTGTAAGGGGAAGTTTTGATGAATGCTTTAGGGCGTGTCCCTATTTACTTATGCGGCGGTATTTTTGGCACAAATCCACGT
>JAUNOT010000015.1 GCA_030537065.1 Conchiformibius sp. | reverse complement strand
TTAAAAAAATTAGTTAAGGGAAGTTTAGCCTAGTTATCTAGGACAGCCCCTTAAATTTTCAGGCAGCCTGAAAAGCTTTCAGGCTGCCTGTTATTTATTCAGACTAAAGATTAGTCTTTTTTATCTTTTACTTCTTGAAACTCGGCGTCTACCACATCATCGTCTTTGGCTTTGGCCGCGCCTTCATCGCTGCCGCCTGCGGCAGCTTCCGTTTCCGCCTGTGCTTTGGCATACACCATTTCGCCCAGTTTTTGGCTGGCCGTGCCCAAGGCTTCCGCTTTGGCGTCAATATCCGCTTTGTCGTCGCCTTTAACGGCTTCTTCGGCGGCTTTCAGCGCAGCTTCAATTTTCTCTTTTTCCGCCGCGTCCAGTTTGTCGCCGTGTTCTTCCAGCGATTTTTTCACCGAGTGAATCAAGGCTTCGGCCTGATTGCGTGCCTGCACCAATTCAACCAGTTTTTTATCTTCTTCGGCATTGGCTTCCGCATCTTTTACCATGCGTTCGATTTCTTCCTCGCTCAAGCCGGAAGAACCTTGAATGGTGATGTTGGCGGCTTTGCCCGTGCCTTTGTCTTTGGCGGAAACGTGCAAAATACCGTTGGCGTCAATATCAAAAGTCACTTCAATTTGCGGTACGCCGCGCGGTGCGGGCGGAATGTCGCCCAAGTTGAACTGACCCAGCGATTTGTTGCCGGAAGCGCGTTCGCGTTCGCCTTGCAAAACGTGGATGGTTACCGCGCTTTGGTTGTTTTCGGCAGTGGAGAACACTTGGTTGGCTTTGGTCGGAATGGTGGTGTTTTTGTTGATGAGTTTGGTCATCACGCCGCCCATGGTTTCAATACCCAAAGACAGCGGGGTTACGTCCAGCAGCAGTACGTCGTTGCGGCCGCCGCCCAATACTTCGCCCTGAATCGCTGCGCCCACGGCAACGGCTTCGTCGGGGTTCACGTCTTTGCGCGGCTCTCTGCCGAAGAACTCTTTAACGGCTTCCTGTACTTTCGGCATACGGGTTTGACCGCCCACCAAAATCACATCGTCAATTTCGGAAGCATCCAAACCGGCATCTTTCAGGGCGATGCGGCAAGGCTCGATGGAACGGGCAACCAAGTCTTCTACCAAAGCCTCAAATTTGGCACGGGTAATTTTCATCGCCAAGTGTTTGGGGCCGGTGGCATCCATGGTGATGTAAGGCAGGTTGATTTCGGTTTGCTGACCGCTTGACAGCTCGATTTTGGCTTTTTCGGCCGCTTCTTTCAAGCGTTGCAATGCCATTACGTCTTGTTTTAAATCAACGCCTTGTTCTTTTTTGTACTCGGCAATGATGTGGTCGATAATGCGTTGGTCAAAGTCTTCGCCGCCCAAGAAGGTGTCGCCGTTGGTGGCCAATACTTCAAACTGTTTGTCGCCGTCCACATCGGCAATTTCAATAATGGAAATGTCAAATGTACCGCCGCCCAAGTCGTACACGGCAATTTTGCGGTCGCCGCCGGATACTTTGTCCATACCGAAAGCCAAGGCTGCGGCAGTCGGCTCGTTGATAATGCGTTTCACATCCAAACCGGCGATGCGGCCGGCATCTTTGGTGGCTTGGCGTTGGCTGTCGTTAAAGTAGGCCGGTACGGTAATGACGGCTTCGGTTACTTTTTCGCCCAAATAGCTTTCGGCGGCTTCTTTCATTTTACGCAGCACTTCGGCGGAAATTTGCGGCGGAGACAGTTCTTTGCCTTGCGCTTTCACCCATGCGTCGCCGTTGGCGGATTTGATGATGTCAAACGGCATGGTTTCAATGTCGCGTTGGACTTCTTTGTCTTCCCATTTGTGGCCAATCAGGCGTTTGGCGGCGTAGATGGTGTTTTTGGCGTTGGTAACGGCTTGGCGTTTGGCCGGTGCGCCGACCAGAATTTCGCCGCCGTCCAAATAGGCGATAACGGACGGGGTGGTGCGCGCGCCTTCGGCGTTTTCAATTACTTTGGTGTTGCCGCTTTCGGATACGGCCACGCAGGAATTGGTGGTACCCAAGTCAATACCGATAACTTTTGCCATAATGTTTTGCTCCTAAAATTTTGTTGAACTGTGATGTTGCTTAAATGGATACGGACGGTGTTTTTTCAAGTGCCGCACGGATTTTTTCAGGCTGCCTGAAACGCGCCGTCCCGAACGGCGGGGTAAATAGGGGGGATGCGGCGGTTTTCAAGGGTGGGGCGGAAGTTTTTTTGAGATATTTTTTAAATCAGATGCTTGGATTTTTTCAGGCTGCCTGAAAGCGGGAGAAATGTTAAAAAAGGATTACAATCGGCAAATTTTGACCCGAACAGCCGAATTTATGTCCCTTGCCCAAGTCCAACAACTGGCCGCCGATGTCTTTATAGAAGTAGAAAACGGCAAAAACCTGTCCGACACCTTGGCCGCCGTGCTGTCGCGCCACTCCGAACTGTCTGCCCAAGACAAAGGCATGTTGCAGGATATTGCCTACGGCGTGCAGCGTTATCGCGGCAGCCTGAACTTTATGCTGGTGCAAATGCTGAACAAACCGCCGCAACAGCCGCGTTTACGCGCCTTGCTGCTGGCGGCGATGTATCAGCTGCAACACACCCGCAACGCCCCCCATGCCGTGGTAAACGAAGCCGTCCGCCACAGCGCGCGCTTAGACGGTGGCCGCTACCGTGCTCTGTCCAATGCCGTTTTACGCCGTTTTCAACGTGAAATGCCGCGCTTTCAGGCAGCCTGCGCCGCCGACCGCACCGCCAAATACAACCTGCCCGAATGGTTTGCCCGCCGTCTGCAAAACGATTACCCGCAACATTGGCACAACATCGCCGCTGCCTTTCAAACCCGTCCGCCGCTCACCCTGCGCATTAACCGCCGCCGCAGCGATGCCGCCACCTATCTTGCCCTGCTGCAACAGCACGGCTTAAACGGCAAAATTCTGGACGACTATGCGCTGATGCTGGACGAAGCCGTACCCGTTGCCAAGCTACCCGGCTTTGCCGACGGCATGGTGTCGGTACAAGATTTCGGCGCACAACAGGCCGTGCCGATGCTGGCAGTGCGCGACGGCGAACGCGTGCTGGATGCCTGCGCCGCCCCCGGTGGCAAAAGCGGCCATATTTTGGAAAGCGCCGACTGCGAACTGACTGCCTTGGATATTGATGCCGCCCGTTTGCAACGCGTGGACGACAATTTAAGCCGCTTGGGTTTTCAGGCAGCCCTGCATTGCGCGGCGGCACAAGATTTAAATCACTGGTATAACGGCTGCCCGTTTGATGCCGTGCTGGCGGACGTACCCTGCACCGCTTCCGGCACCGTCAAACGCAATCCCGATATCAAATGGCTGCGCCGTCCGCAGGATGCCGCCAAAACCGCCGCCCAACAAGAAGTGCTGCTGGACGCGTTGTGGACGGTGTTAAAAAACGGCGGCCGTATGCTGCTGGCTACCTGTTCCCTGTTTGAAGAAGAAAACGCCGCCCAATGCCGCCGTTTTCTGGAACGCCATGCCGATGCCCGCTTGCAGGCAGAACGGCTGCTGCTGCCCAATCTGAAACAGGACGGTTTTTACTACGCCCTGCTGGAGAAACGCTAATGTTGTAAAGATGATACTGTACAGACGGCAGATGGCGGCGGAAACTGTACAGGGTTTGCCCGATTCGGTTACCCTAACGTGCTTTTTACAAAAATTCCGTTATGGCCGAATTGTGTTTTTAGGCAGTAAGTTGATGTATCAGCCCGATTTATGGCTGGCAACACCGCTGTCTGAATGAGCGGCCGTTCAGAAAATCAAAATGATTAGAGCCCGCCACACACCGTTTTTCCGCCACCTGTTTGATAAGGTGTTCCGTATACAGCAATATTTCAAAATATTGTTTACCCTGCCGGTGCTGTTTACCGTTTTTGCCGTACCGGCATTGTCGCCCTCTGTTGCTTCGGCGCAAGGTATTTCCATTATCCGTGGGGAAGGACGCATTCTTTCGGACGGCCGGATGGCCGTCAGCAGCCGTTTTGATATTCATCTGCCGCAACAGTTGGAAAAGGCTTTAAAAGACGGCGTACCCTTGGATTTTACCTTGAGTTACCGGCTGGAAAAGCCTACACTCGCATCCTACCGCAATAAGTTGTCGCAACTGGTCGGCAGCGGCCATACCGTCCATTACCGTATCGCGTTTCATCCGCTCACCGAGGGCTATCGGGTGAGTGTCGGTACCTTTTCAATGGAATACGACAATTTGGATACGGCTTTGAAAGGCGTCGGGGCAATTGCCGATTGGCAGGTATTGCACCGGCAGGCGCTTTCAGGCAGCCGTGCCAATGAGGTACATGCTCAAATCCGTTTAAACCTGGCTACCGGTAAATTACCCAAACCTTTTCAAATTAATGCACTGGCTTCTGATAATTGGCAGCTCGACTCTGGCTGGCAAACCCTTGCCGTCAGTTACTAGCCGCCCCACCTTGTAGTATGATGTATGAACCTGTTTCGAAGTTTCCGTAAAATCCCGCCCATGCAGCGTTTTTTCCTGATAATGGGAACGCTGGCTTTTTTTACTTTATACGCACTCACTTTATCCACAGAGAGTAATGCTTCCCTTTCCACCGTTTTTTGGACATTGGTTTTTATCTGTGTTGTTCTGATATTAATCATGTTTGGTGTGATTCTGCATTATATCTTTCTGATTTTGCGTGATAAACATAATCATGTGTTTGGCTCGCAAATTGCCCGCAAGCTGTCGCTGATGTTTACGTTGGTGGCGGTATTGCCCAGTCTGGCCTTATTGGGCATTTCCGCACAATTTATTTCACACAATATCCGTCATTGGTATACCGCACAAACCAAACAGGCAATAGACCGGAGTTTGGAATTAAGCAAATCTGCTTTAAATAAAGCAGCCGACCGCAGTATGGAGCAGGCTGCGGTGGTGCGCCACAATATTATGACGACCGCATTGGCGCACAGTGATTTGAGCCCCGCCTTGCAAACCCGTCAGGCACAGGCCTTTGCCCATCTGGCCATATGGGATTTGCAAAATAAAACAGTTGAATTGCAAGTTAATCCGAAGCGGTTGTTGCAGCCGCGTTTGGATGAAACCACTTTGAAGGCTTTGCTGCGTAACGGTACGGCACACAGTTTGGAAAACATTAATCACATTACCTATGCCCGCGGCTGGTTGCGCCTGCCCGATATCGGCGGTAAGCCTTACGCCCTGTTTTTCAGACAGCCTGTTCCCGAAGATATTGCCAAAGATGCCGCATTAATGGAGTCGGCCAATGCACGCTATGCCGAACTGATGCTGGCCAAAACAGGTATGCAGACCTTTTTTCTGATAGCCTTGATATTGGCAGCTTTACTGGCCATGCTGCTGGCCTTGTCGGCGGCGCTGTATTTTGCCCGCCGCTTTGTTGAGCCGATTTTGTACTTGGCTACCGGTGCCAAAGCGGTGGCACAGGGCAATTTTGACCAACGCATCGGCGTTATCCGCAAAGACGAATTGGGCAAACTGACCAAACTGTTTAACCATATGAGCGAACAGTTGGCGATTGCCAAGCGCAGCGACGAACAACACCGCGCCGAGCAGGAAGCCGCCCGCCACTATCTGGAGCGGGTACTGAACAGCCTGAGTGCCGGTGTCATTACCTTTGATGCCGCAGGCAGGTTAAACACTTTTAACCGCAGCGCCGAAATTATCTTGGATATGCCCCTGTCCGACCTGATGGGCAAAACCCTGCCCGAATGGCAGTACTGTTCGCCGAAACACAGCCTGCTGGCGGAAACCCTGTCGGTGATGCTGCGTACCGAAGAAGAAGAGCAACCGGCCGAAACCGCCTATACCGGCGCAGACGAAAGCCGCATTTTATTGGGTAAAGCCATCAGGCTGCCTGAAGAAAACGGCAACGGCATCGTACTGGTTTTTGACAATATTACAACACTCGTACTGGCGCAAAAAGAAGCCGCATGGCGTGAAGTGGCCAAACGTTTGGCGCACGAAATCCGCAATCCACTTACCCCGATTCAACTTTCCGCCGAACGCTTGGCGTGGAAACTGGGCGGAAAATTAAGCGATTCAGACGAAAAAACATTAACAAAATCAACCGATACCATTATCAAGCAAGTGGCCGCACTCAAAGAAATGGTAGAAGCCTTCCGCAACTATGCCCGCGCCCCTTCCCTCAATATGAGCGACATCGACCTGAACAAACTGGTGGCCGAAGTGCTGGTGCTGTATGAAAGTACCCCTTGCAAATTTACCGCAGAATTCAGTAAGATGCCCATGTTGTTAAAAGCAGACACAACCGCCATGCGTCAAGTTTTGCACAACCTGTTTAAGAATGCGGCCGAAGCGGCCGAAGCAGCCGAAAGCCCCGAAGCATTCGTCCGTACCGAAACAGACGAATCAGGCAGCCTGATTCTGACCGTTGCCAATAACGGCAGGGGATTTAGCAAACAGATGCTGCAAAACGCTTTTGAACCGTATATGACCGACAAACCGACCGGCACCGGCTTGGGGCTGTCGGTAGTACGCAAAATTGTAGAAGAACACAACGGCAAAATCGTCTTGGCCAACCGAGAAGACGGCGGTGCATGCGTTACTCTCAAATTTACCCCGGAACCCCTCTAATCATGCGAAGTACCGACATCTTAATCGTGGACGACGAAATCGGCATCCGCGAAGTATTGCAGGAAACCTTGGAAGACGAAGGCTATTCCGTTGCTTTGGCGGAAAACGCCGAAGAAGCCCGCCGCCTGCGCAACCAAACCCGTCCGGCGATGGTGCTGCTGGATATTTGGATGCCCGACAGCGACGGCATCACCCTGCTCAAAGAATGGGCGACCAACGGCCAGCTGACCATGCCCGTGGTGATGATGAGCGGCCACGGCAGCATTGATACCGCCGTAGAAGCCACCAAAATCGGTGCTTTGGATTTTTTGGAAAAACCCATTCCCCTGCAAAAACTGCTGTCGGCGGTGGAACGCGCCCTGAAAGTGGGCGAAATGCAAAACGTATCAGGCTTGTCGCTGGATACCTTGGGCAGCAGCCAGATTGTCAAAGAATTGGGGCGGCAGCTTGAGCGGGCAGCCTTACACAACAGCCCGATTTTGCTGTTGGGCGAATCCGGTTCGCCGTTTGAATCGGTGGCGCGTTATTTTCACAAAAACGGTACGCCGTGGGTTGAACCCGGCCGCGCCGAACATATTGTGGACGCACCTTTGGAGTTATTACAGAAATCCAACGGTGGTGTGCTGTATTTGGGCGATATTGCCCAATACAGTAAAGGGATTCAACAAAGCATTGCCTTTTTGCTGACTAAAGCCGAGCGTTATCATACCCGTATTGTTTGTACATGCAGCCAGCCTTTATCGGAGTTGGTCAATCAGCCGGGACAAGACGGCAAGCTGTTAAATGTTTTGTCGTCTTTGGTGGTGAATCTGCCTGCCTTGCGCCAGCAGGTTGAGGATATTCCGTTTTTGGTGGGACGGATTACCGGCGAGCTGGCAGAAGCGCAAAAAACTGCACCGGTGCGCTTTACTGCCGATGCTTTAGACCAGTTGTGCCAATACGACTGGCCGGGTAATCTGGAACAGTTGAAAAATGTGGTGAAAAATCTGGCACTCAATACGGATAATGGAGAAGTGGGCTATCCGGCCGTGCATAAGATGCTGAATCAGTTTATCCGCCAGAGCGACAGCGAATTGGTAAACGGTTTTGATTTCAACCAGCCGTTGCGGGAGCTGCGCGAGGAAGTGGAAAAGCGTTATTTTGAATACCATATCCGCCGCGAAGGTCAGAATATGAGCCGCGTTGCCCAGAAAGTGGGCTTGGAACGGACGCATTTATACCGTAAATTAAAGCAGTTGGGCATCAGCGTTACCCGCCGCAGTGCGGCAGTAAAATAAAAGATGGCTTCAGTCGTAAAAATCGGGCTGCCTGAAAGGTTTTTCAGGCAGCCCGATTGGTTTTTTAACCGGTATTGCGCAAGCCTTGCGCCACGCCGTTAATGGTTTGGTGAACCAAAGTCAGCAGGTGCGGGTGGTCGGGGTTTTGCCGCAGTTGCCGCAACAGCGCTACCTGCAAGCCGCCCAAGGCGTTCAAATACGGAATCCGCAATGCCAACGAACGCGCCAACGTGCGGTTGCCTGCCAGTAATTCCGTGGTTTGCAGAATATCCAGCAGGGCTTTCAGGCTGCGGCGGTATTCGCTTTCAATGGCAGTGAAAATATCCGCACCGTTGGGGTTGGTACACAGGGCGGCATAGTGTGCGGCCAGCGTCATGTCCACTTTGGCCATAACCTGTTCCATATTAGACAGCACGGTACGGAAAAACGGATTGTCGCGGGCATGGGTACGCAGGCGGTTCAGGCTGCCTGCATCGCGGCCGCAAAGTTCTTCCACCGCGCTGCCGAAACCGTACCAAGCGGGCAGCATCAGCCGGTTTTGCGTCCAAGAAAACACCCACGGAATCGCACGCAAATCCTGTATCCGCGCCAAAGTTTTGCGGCTGGCGGGGCGGCTGCCGAGATTCAGGCTGGCAATTTCCTGAATCGGGCTGGTTTGCAGGAAATAGGGAATAAAGCCTTCACGGCCGATAAGGGCGCGGTAGTGGCGGAACGCGCTGTCGGACAGGGCATTCATCAAATCGGGGTCGGGGTCGGGCGGGGCGGGCAGCAGGGTGGCTTCCAAGGTGGCCGCCAGCAGGGCTTCCAGATTGTGTACGGCATCATCGGGATTGCCGTATTTAAAGGTAATCACTTCGCCCTGTTCGGTAATGCGGATTTGACCGCCCACGCTGCCTGAAGGTTGTGCCAAAACAGCCTGATAAGACGGGCCGCCGCCGCGTCCGACGCTGCCGCCGCGTCCGTGGAACAGGCGCATACGGATGCCGTAGGCGTCAAACAGTTTTACCAAGCCCTGCTCGGCCTGATACAGCCCCCAAGTGCTGCTGATATAGCCGCCGTCTTTATTGCTGTCGGAATAGCCGAGCATAATTTCCTGAATATCGTTGCGGCTGTTTAAAAGCATACGGTACCAGCCGCTGTCCAACATTTGCCGCATCACTTCGCTGGCGGAAGCGAGTGCGTCAATGGTTTCAAATAGAGGGACAAGGTTGATGCGGCTGTGCGGTACGCCGTTTTCCACCACCAGCAGGCCGCTTTCTTTTAACAGCAGTGCTAAAGCCAGCAGGTCGCTGGGGTGTTCACAGTTGGAAATAATGCTTTGGCTGACGGCCTGTTCGCCGAATTGGTCTTTGATGCGGCGGGCTTCGTTGAAAATGGCCAATTCGTCTTCGGTGTCTTGGCTGTAAGTGGTATAGGGGCTGTAAAGCGGGCGCGGATGACGCAGTTCGCGCAGCAGCACCGCTTGTTTTTCGTGTTCTGGCAGGGCGGCATAGTCTTCCAGGTCGGCACGCCGGAACAGTTCGGCTACGGTGTCGCCGTGTCGTGCGGCGTGTTGGCGCAAATCAAGCGGCATCAGGTAAAAGCCGCATACGGAAGCGGTGCGGATAATGTCGGCCAAACGGCCTTCGGCCAGCAAATCCGCGCCGTTGTCGCGCAGAGATTGCTGCAAAATCCGCAAATCGCCGATAAAGGCATCGGCATCGGCATACGGTTCGCCGAGGCCGTACCAGCAGCCCAGCGTCAGGCCGAGGGTGTGGGCTTTGGCAATCAGGCGCGACAGGATGTGGGCAACAGCGCGGCGATAGGGTTCTTCTTCGCGGGAAACTTCGGTGTCGGGGCTGGCCGAGGCCATTGCCAATACTTCTGCATTGACGTGTACACGCCGCACCGACAGGGGCAGTTCCTGATACAGTTCGTGCAGTTGTTTGCGGTAGTGGTGGAAAATTTCATCGGCATGGCGCACAAAGGCACTGCGCAGGGTGTGGGCGGACACAAAGGGGTTGCCGTCGCGGTCGCCGCCAATCCAGCCGCCGATTTGTAAGACGTCTGGAATGTGAATTTTGCCGAAGGCTGCCTGAAATTCTTGTTCGGTACGCCGGTAGAGTTGGGGCAGGGCTTGGAAAAAGCTCATCGGGAATATATTGACGCCGTTGTTGATTTCGCCTTTAACGCTTAATTTGAAATGGCGGGTTTCGCTGGTTTGCCACAAGGTTTGCAAGACGGTGTCGGTTTCGTTTTGCAGGGCGGCCAAGGCGGTGCGGCTGCTGTGTTCGCGTTTGACCAGCAGGGCGCGGATGCGGCGGTGCGACAGCAGGGTGGCCTGACGTTGCACTTCGGTGGGGTGGGCGGTCAACACGGGGGCGATAAAGGTTTGGTTTAAGGTTTGTTGCAGGCGGTCGCGGCCGATGCCGTGTTTTTGTAGTTTGGCAACGGTTTCGTTCAGGCTGCCTGCGGTGGCGGTGCTGCCCGCGTCTTCATGCGCGCGCCGCCGCCGTTGGTGGTGGACGTCTTCGGCAATATTGAGCAGTTGGGCAAACATGCCGCAGGCCATAATCAGGTCTTCGGTCTGCCGTTCGGTCAAATCGGGCAGCATATCGGCAATCAGGCGGCTGCTGTCGCGGCTGTCGGCCAGCGCACGCAGGGTGTCGGCCACAATCGGGTCGGCTTCGCGTTGCAGCAGGCGGTACAGCGCATCGCTCATAAAACGGGCATCTTCGGCCAAGGGCAGGTCTTTGGGGTCGGTTAGGTGAAGGTACACGGCAATTTTCCTTTCAAAAGGGGTGAACAGCGTCATTCTAGCAAAATAAGCTGCCGAGTAATTTTATTTCAGGCAGCCTGAAATTTATGAGTCGGTGTGATGGACAAAGGAAGAAGGCGGGCGCAAAATAGGCATTTTGCATTATGTGAAAGGACGAAAGATGAAACATTGGGCTACTGTGGCGGTATTGGGCGGGGTGCTGTGTGCGTGCGCACCTTTAAGCGGAAACGGCACGGATACGCAGGCCGCCGCACCGTCTGCGGTCAATGCGGCGGCGGTGAAACGGGTGTGGATGCTGACCGAATTGGACGGTTTTCAAAAGGCGCAACTGGTGGCGGCCAAGGCGGAAATGAATTGGACACGCCTGCCGCACGCCAATGCTTATATGGGTTGCAACCGCATGATGTTTCAGGCAGATGTGTCGTCGGACGGACGGGTAAAATTTGGTGCGGTGGCGGCCACGCGCATGTATTGTCCCGATGCGATTCCATTGGAAAATGCGTTTGGCAGCCTGCTGCCGCAGATGACGCGCTACCGTGTGGAAGGCCATCATTTGATTTTGGAAGACGGTAAAGGTAAAACCATGCGTTTTGTGGCGCAAGATTGGGATTGATGCTTTCAGGCTGCCTGTTTCAGGCAGCCTGAAGTGTATCGGGCAAATGTAAAAACAAAACGCCGCTGCCGTTTTTTGGATTAAAATTACCTGTTTTTACTTTTCTTAATTGTTTACGCAGTTTTCTTGCTAGGTAAATCAAATGTTTGATAAGAAACTGGCCTGTTCCGCACAGGCAAATTTTTTTGACGGCCTGCATTGTTATGTGGATGCGGCCAACGGCCCGCTTTGGAGCGGCTTTGAATTGGGTGGCATCGGCCTGCCGGGGATTTTGGTGGTGCTGTTGTTGGGGGTGGGGCTGTTTTTTACGGCGGCAACGGGCTTTGTGCAACTGCGCCTGTTCGGCCGCAGCCTGAAGGAAATGCGTTCCAGCCGCCAAAACCCGAACGACCCGCAGGCGGTAACCGCGTTTCAGGCCTTTGTAACCGGTTTGGCCAGCCGTGTCGGTACCGGTAATATTGCCGGTGTGGCTATTGCCATTACCGCAGGTGGACCGGGGGCGGTGTTTTGGATGTGGCTGACTGCCGTTATCGGTATGAGTTCGGCCTTCGCCGAGTCGTCTTTGGCGCAGTTGTTTAAGGTGCGCGATACGGAAACAGGGCAGTTTCGCGGCGGCCCTGCTTATTACATTATGCGCGGTCTGAATCAGAAATGGCTGGCGGTATTGTTTTCGGTCAGCCTGATTTTGTGTTTCGGTTTTGTGTTTAACGCCATTCAGTCCAATACCATTGTGCAGTCTTTACAGGCAGCCGCCGGTTTGAATGAGAAAAACGGTGTTTCAGACGGACAATGGCAGATTTATACCCATGTGTTCGGGGCAGTGCTGCTGATTATGACCGCGCCGATTATCTTCGGCGGCATTAAGCGGATTGCGCGGATTTCGGAAGCGGTGGTGCCGGTGATGGCGGCTTTCTATCTGCTGATGGCGTTGTATGTGATGGTGGCGAATATCGGCGAACTGCCGCGCGTGTTTGCGCTGATTTTCCAAGATGCGTTTACCGTTCAGGCAGCCGGCGGCGGTTTGCTGGGCGGCATGATTTCGCAAGCGATGATGTTGGGTATCAAACGCGGTCTGTTTTCTAATGAAGCCGGTATGGGTTCGGCACCGAATGCCGCCGCCGCTGCCGATGTAAAACACCCTGTGTCGCAAGGTATGATTCAGATGCTGGGCGTGTTTGTGGATACGGTGGTGGTGTGTTCCTGCACGGCGTTTATCGTGCTGCTGGCCAAGCTGCCTGAAAACGCGGATTTAAGCGGCATCCAATTGACGCAGGCCGCTTTGGAAAGCCATGTCGGTGCGTGGGGGCAGCTGTTTTTGGCGGTGGTGCTGTTTATGTTCTGCTATTCCAGCATTATCGGCAATTATGCTTATGCCGAGTCTAATATTCAGTTTTTGAAAAACAACCGTGCGGTTTTAACCGTGTTCCGTATGCTGGTGCTGGCGTTTGTGTACTTCGGCGCGGTGGCGAAAGTGGATTTGGTGTGGGATATGGGCGATTTGAGCATGGGCGTGATGGCGCTGATTAATCTGGTGGCCATTGCCCTGTTGTACAAATGGGTGCTGGTGTTGGTAAAAGACTACACCGTCAAGCTGAAACTGGGCAAAGAGCCGGTGTTTAAATTATCCGAACATCCTGTGTTAAAAAGAAAAATCAAATCGGATATTTGGTAACGGCGTGTCAATGGCGCAGGCTGCCTGAAACCGTTTTTCAGGCAGCCTGCCGTTTTGACAAGCCCCAAAGCAATCCTTACAATCTGTCAGCACACAACACACAATCCACATTTTGAATCTTATCCTTATGTCACATCATGCCAACTGTTATGAATCTGCTACCGACCCCCTGTGCTATGCCGACCAAACTTTGGTGCAGCGCGGCGATTACGTTATCTGTTTCGAACGAAACGAAGGACGGGTAACGGCCATTGGTCGGGCGCGGGTATGGGATACGCTGTATTACGACAACGGTACGGCCATCGGTACAGTTTTGATTGATGCCGACGCGCCGAAAAAATACATACCCGATTTTTATACCTTTGAAGCGGGCGATGAAGAAAGCGGCATTAAAAAATATTTTAAAAGCGACCGCACATTAAGCAGTACCGAAACGGTGCGGCAGCTTTACCCATTGTTCCGTGCCGGTAACTACCTCAAAACCTGGCATGCCGATACCGGACGGGTCAGCATGCAGCTATTGCCGCGCACCGAAGACTATCCCGCCCCCAAAACCTTTGACGCCTCCTTTTTTTATCAGGCGGTACTCAAACGCGCCCAACAAAACGATGCCGCCTGCCTGTTTGCGGTCGGTTTCTGGCAGCGTGAAAAAGGGGAAGGGCAGCAGGCCATCCGTTTTTTCCAAAGTGCTGCCGAACAGGATTATGCTGATGCTTGGCTGGAACTGGGTTTGGAATATGCCGAAGGCAGTATTTTGGCGCACAATGCCGAAAAATCGGCCATGTGTCTGCAACATGCCGCCGGACGCGGCAGTATGCTGGGGCAATACCGTTTGGCTTTATGTCATATTCATGGCTGGGGCGTGGAACAAAGCGATGATGAAGCGGTGCGCTGGCTTCAGGCAGCCGCCGCTTCCGCATTTGCACCGGCCTGTTACGAATTGGGTTTGTTTTATGCCAAAGGCACGTTTAATCATTTGCGTGTAAAAGGCAGCAGCCACCGCCGTCATAACCCGATACGCGAAGCCGAACCGGTATTGGCGGCGGCCATGTTTGCCGAAGCGGCGGGACAGGATTGGTCCAAAACCGCATTGGCCAAATTTTATCTGGCCGAGTGCTACCGTAACGGACGCGGTCTGCGGCACGACCGCGAGCTTGCCTTGAATCTGTACCGTGAAGCGGTGGCGCAAGGCAATATTGAAGATGAGGAAATTCAGGCGGCTATTTATTATGCAGGGCGGGTGGATTTGTTGCGGCGGGCGGCCGACAGCGGCCATACTTATGCCGCCTACCTGCTCGGACGGATGTATTGGCGCGGCGAACACGAGCGCGACCGCGTGGCCGGACGGCGTTATTTGCGGCAGGCAGCCGAATCCGGCCATGAATGTGCCGCCGATGCGGCGCAGATGCTGTTGGAAAAGCAGGATAAAAGTTGGGCATTTGCAGGCAAGAAAACTTCTTAAGTCCTGTCAGATAGGTATATTTCAGGCTGCCTTTTATTGTGTTTAAAAGGCAGCCTGAAAGCTTATTTTCGGCAACCCTGTAACAGGGAATAAACCTGTTTTGGCGGCCATCGGTTAAATCAAATTCCAGTGCTGGCGGAAGCGGTTGGGCAGAGCAGCCGCATCACTTGCATTACCGCTTCACGGCCGCCGTTTTCATCAAAAGGCAGGACGCCGTCGTATGCCTGCCGGTGTGACGGCGATGCTGATGCCGTCCGCACCTTTTCGCCCAGTTGTCGGCGTTCGCCAAATTCAAAGGTGGAAAAAGTACGCCGCAACAAGGGCAGCAGCGCGGTAAAGTTTTCTTCAGGCAGCGTGCCGACCCAGTCGTAAATAATATGCCACAGCGCATCGTGTACCAGCAGCACTCCGCCCGATTGGTATAAAAAACCTTCCAGCCAGTCGGCGGCGTCGGTGTGGCTGCCGGACAGGTTTTGCCGCAGCAACAGGGCGGTGTTGTCGGCGTCCAGTTGTTCGCGGTCAAATAGAATCCGCACGGCATTACCGCGCAAAAGCGGGTGGGCGCGCGGGTTGGACTGTTGGGCGTGGATAAAATCCGTCCACAGGCGCAGGGCTTGGCCGTCATCCAGCAGGCCGAGTGGGTAGTCGGCGCGGCGTATCTGCTCAAACAGTCCGTCGGCGCTGTGGCGGTCAATATTCAGGCAGCTTTGTATGCCGCCCGCCGCCAAACGTGCCAACAGGGTCAGCAGCAGGTGTTGCAGCCTGCCGTCTGCCTGTCCGCGCACGCTGCCGTAGCGCAGCAGGCCGGTTAAATCGGGCAGGGCGGCCAGTATTTCGGCGGTGTCGTTGCTGTCGGCCGACAGGTTTTCAATGGCGGCGGTCAGGCTGACGGTTAATTCCGGCAATCCGGCCGGAACGGTGCGTACCAGCAGGGCGGTCAGTTCAGGCAGGCTGCGGCTTTGACGGATTTTTTCGGCGGTATAGGCGCAGACGGCGTTTTCCAAGGTGTTGCCGTACACCGCCCGCTCGGTCAGGCGGACGGTGTGTTCGGGGTGGTAACACAGTTCCCATGTTTCTTTAAACGTGCCTTTACTGCGGCTGTGTACGACTTCGCCCCAATCAATGCCGAGCAGGTTTAGGCGGTGTAGGAAACGGCTTTTTTGTAAATCGTGTTCTTTGCGTAAATCCAATTCAATGGTTTTGCTTTCGGCGGTTTGGGGCAGGCGCAGTTTTTTACGCTGTTTTTCCACGTCGGCAGTCAGGGGCAGCTGCGGGGTGGCGGCGGGAACGCTGCCGATGCGGTTGCCCACCAGCAGACTGTGGCGGATGGTGTCTAAAGTATGACGGCTGCCCATGCCCATCACGCTGGTACAGGCTTCGGTAAAGTCGTCCAAGCTGACTTTGCTTCGGCCGCGCAGGGCGGCGCAGCTTTGCGCCAGCCGGACGGCTTCAATCACATGGGCGGCGGAAACGTCAAAATTTTGCTGCCGCAGCAGGGCGGCGGTGCGGCCGACCCATAATACGCCGTCATCATCGGGATGCTGCCACAGGTGGGCATACCATTCGGGGGCGCGGATGCCGGCACCGTAGCCGCCCGCTTGGGTTAGGCGGCTGTTGGTCCACGGAATCCAAGTGCATTCCACTTTGCATTTGGGCAGCCCTTTGAGCAGGGCGTTGTCGTCTTTGACGGGAATTTTGCTGTCTAAAGCGGGAACGTGCCAAGCACCGCACACCACGGCAATGCGTTCTACACCCGCTTCTTTGGCGGTTTGACGGATGATTTTACGCATATAGGCTTCGCGCAGCAGGTCTTGGCTGCGGGTGTATTCGGGCAGTTGCTCGCGTAGGGCGGTAACGGCGGTTTGGATGGCGGCAAACAGGTCTTCGCCGTTGAGGCGTTGTTCTACTGTTTCTTCCCAAAAGCTTTCGCCGTCGCGGCTGCCTGAAATTTCTGCCAAATAGTCAAACGGGTCGCACAGCAGGATTTCGCTTATCTTTGTTTTATCGTCAGATGTTTCTGTTTCCGCTTCATTATCGGACGAGTTGGTTTCGGATTCGGTTTCATCGTCCGGCGTATACAGGCTGTGTGCCAAAGGCAAGTCAAAAAACCGTAGCGGAACTTGTCGGGTTTGGGCAAAACGGATGGCCTGCCATTCGGGGGAAAACTCGGCAAAGGGGTAGTAAACGGCGTGTTGGGGCTTGTCGCTGCGGTAGGCCAGCAGGGCGACGGGCGGCACCATATCGCTTTCGCCGGCCAAATGCAGCAGGCTGTCGGCTTCGGACGGGCCTTCCAGCAGGATGCGGTCGGGTTGGAAGTCGTGCAGGGCAGCCAGCAGGTGGCGGGCAGAACCGGCACCGTGATGGCGGATGCCGAAATAGCGGATGTCCATAAACGGGCTTTCGGTAGCAGCAGAAAACGGAACGGGTATTGTACAAGGGTTTTTCAGGCAGCCGCCAAAATTTGTCGGCATGATTTCTTAAACGGAAACACTGCATTTAATTTCCGCATCTGTTTTTCTGTCACGGTTTTGCCTATAATTCTGTTCCATTGCTGCCGTAAACACCGTTTTCAGGCAGCCTGAACCGACAAACAAACTTAAAAGGAAAACATCATGCAAACAGTTTATCATGCAGCCGATTCACGCGGTATGGCACACCACGGCTGGCTGAAAAGCGCCCACACTTTCAGCTTCGCCAACTACTACAACCCCCAGCGCATGGGTTTCGGCGTATTGCGCGTGATTAACGACGACTTTGTTGAAGGCGGCGAAGGCTTCGGCACCCACCCCCACCGCGATATGGAAATCATTTCCGTACCCTTGAGCGGCGACTTGGCGCACCGCGACAGCATGGGCAACGGCAGCATTATCCGCAACGGCGATATTCAAGTGATGTCGGCCGGTACGGGCGTAACCCACAGCGAAATGAACGCCAATCGTGACCAAGCGGTTAAATTCCTGCAAATTTGGGTTTTACCGCGCCACAACAATGTACAGCCGCGTTACCAACAAATCACCATTGCCGACCAAGCCAAACCCAACGACTTCCAACAAATCCTGTCGCCCAATGCCGATGACGACGGCGTATGGATTCACCAAGACGCTTGGTTCTCTCTGGCACGCTTTGATAAAGGCACCAAAAAACGCTACGACATCAAACGTTCCGGCAACGGCGTATATGTATTTGTGATTAAAGGCGAAGCCAAAATTGGCGATGTGCAGCTGAAACAGCGCGACGGTTTGGGCGTGTGGGACGCAGAAGGCTTTGACGTAGAAGCGACTGCCGATGCTGAAATCCTGCTGATGGACGTACCTTTGGACGTAGCCGCCAGCACCAACCGCCCGATGTAATCCGGTTAGTCTAATAGTAAACCGCCCCGTACCAAACTGGGCGGTTTTGTTTTTCAGGCAGCCTGAACATGAAATAAAGAAACCGGCACCGTTTTTTAACGGTGCCGGTTCAATCTGGCGGAGTAAGAGGGATTCGAACCCTCGATGCAGGTTAACCCCACATGCTTCCTTAGCAGGGAAGTGCCTTCAGCCTCTCAGCCATTACTCCGAAAACTGGGCAAGACGCAAATATAAACCAAGCATTCCGCCCTGTCAAACACAAATCCCAACAAAAAACATTAAAAACTGTTTTTTCGGCATATTTCTTTCAGGCTGCCTGAACCGGCCTCACCTGCTTCGGTTGTTTCCATTTCACACCACAGCCCAACGCCGTAACCGTTTCCAAGTAAATTCGCTATATAATCCCGTCTCAATATTTAATTGAGAAGGAATTTTGATGAAACTGCCCCAACTCGCCCCCCAACACAGCGCTGCCCTGCGCAGCTTTGAGCAAATTATTTTGGACAATCAAGCTCGGATTGAAGCTTGGTTTCGCCGCCAATGGAAACGCTACACCCCGCCCTTTTACGGCTCGGTGGACATCCGCAATGCCGGTTACAAACTCGCCTCCATTGACATGAACCTGTTTCCCGGCGGCTTTAACAATCTCAATCCCAACTTTATCCCGCTGGCCACCATCGCCGCGCAAGACGCGGTGGAACGCGGTTGCGCCAATGCCGCTTCCGTGCTGCTGATTCCCGAAAACCACACCCGCAACACCTTTTATCTGCAAAACGTTTACGCGCTGGCCGGTATTTTACGCAATGCCGGTTTTTCCGTGCGTATCGGCTCGTTTAACCCCGAACTGACCGAAGCGACGGAATTTACCACCGCCTTGGGCGACACCCTGCTGATTGAGCCTTTGCAGCGCACCGGCGACCGCATCCATCTGGCAGACGGCTTTTCACCCTGCCTGATTCTGTTAAACAACGATTTGTCGGGCGGCGTACCCGATATTCTGCGCGGCGTGGAACAGGCAGTGTTACCTCCCCTGCACGGCGGTTGGACCACGCGCCGCAAAAGCAGCCATTTTGCCGCCTACAACGAAATCGCCGCCGAGTTCGCCACGCTGCTGGGCTTGGACGAATGGCAGATTAACCCGTATTTTGAACAAATCAGCGGCCTGAATTTTCACGAACGCGAAGGCGAAGACGCGCTGGCGGCGGCGGTGGAACGGCTGTTGGCGAAAATCCAACAAAAATACGATGAAAAAGGCATTACCGACAAGCCGTTTGTGATTGTCAAAGCCGATGCCGGCACTTACGGCATGGGCGTGATGAGCGTGAAGTCCGCCGACGAAGTACGCAGCCTGAACCGCAAAAACCGCAATAAAATGGCCAAAATCAAAGAAGGCTTGGAAGTTTCCGAAGTAATTGTGCAAGAAGGGATTTACACCCACGAAACTTTGGACGGCGCGGTGTGCGAGCCGGTGGTGTATATGATGGACCGCTTTGTTATCGGCGGCTTTTTCCGCGTACACGAAGGGCGCGGCAACGATGAAAACCTGAATGCGGGCGGTATGCTGTTTGTGCCGCTTAACGAAAGCATTCCTTCAGCCGGCAGCGCACAGGACGAGGAAACACAGGCTGCCTGTAAACGGGTGTTTGAGCAGTGGGACGAAATGGGCATTCCCCGCCCCGACCCCAACAACCCCGACAATATCGGCAACCGCCTGTATGTGTACGGCGTATTGGCGCGGCTGTCGCTGCTGGCGGCGGCTTTGGAATTGGAACGGACAATGCCGTAAAATACCGCCCGCAGCCGTTTTCAGGCTGCCTGAAACCGATTTTCCCTTGTTTGAAAGACAAAACCATGAGCTTTTTAAAACTGACCGACCAAAACGTATCCGGCAAAACCGTACTGATTCGCGCCGACCTGAACGTTCCGTTTAAAGACGGCAAAATTTCCGACGACACCCGCATCCGCGCTTCGCTGCCGTCCATCCGCTACTGCTTGGAAAACGGCGCGGCGGTTATCGTGATGACCCACCTCGGCCGCCCGACTGAAGGCGAGTTCCACCCCGAAGACGACGTTGCCCCCGTGGCCGCCCGTTTGGGCGAACTGCTGGGACAGGACGTGCCGGTACTCAACAACTGGCGCGAACAGCCGCCCAAGCTGCAAGCCGGTCAAATCGCCCTGCTGCAAAACGTCCGCATCAATGTCGGCGAAAAGAAAAACAACCCCGAATTGGGTCAGGCCTATGCCGCCCTGTGCGATATTTTTGTCAATGACGCCTTCGGCACCGCCCACCGCGCCCAAGCTTCCACCGAAGCCGTTGCCGCTGCCGCACCGCTTGCCGTAGCAGGCAGCCTGATGGCCGCCGAATTAGACGCGCTCGGACAGGCCTTGAAAAACCCCGCCCGTCCGATGGTGGCGATTGTGGCCGGCAGCAAAGTATCCACCAAGCTGACCATTCTGGACAGTCTGGCCGACAAAGTGGACCAACTGATTGTCGGCGGCGGCATTGCCAACACCTTCCTGCTGGCGCAAGGCCACCCCATCGGCAACTCGCTGGCCGAAGCCGATTTGGTGGATGAAGCCAAAAAAATCATGGACAAAATGGCAGCCAAAGGCGGTGTCGTGCCGCTGCCTGCCGACGTAGTTACCGCCAAAGCCTTTGCCGAAGACGCCGCCGCCGAAACCAAAGCCATCGGCGAAGTGGCGGCAGACGATATGATTTTGGACATCGGCCCGCAGGCAGCGGCGCAACTGGCCGACATTATCAAAAATGCCGGTACGATTGTCTGGAACGGGCCGGTAGGCGTATTTGAGTTTGAACAATTCTCGGGCGGCACCAAAGTATTGGCCGAAGCGGTGGCCGATAGCGCGGGCTTTTCCATTGCTGGCGGCGGCGACACGTTAGCGGCCATCGCCCGTTTCGGTATTACCGACCGCATCAGCTATATTTCCACCGGCGGCGGCGCGTTTTTGGAGTTTCTGGAAGGCAAGGAACTGCCTGCCGTAGCAGCATTAGAGCGTTTCGGTAAATAATCATTATTGTGTACGGCAACGGGCCAAACCGCACGGTTTGACCCGTTTTGACGTTTCAGGCTGCCTGAAAAGGACACGCCCTAAAGCATTTTAGCGATAGAATCGCATTTTTGCCCTTATCCTGTAACCCGCCATGTTTTTTGAAGACGACACCTCCGACCTGCTTGCCCGCCTCAATCCCGAACAACTGGCCGCCGTTACCTATCCGCCGCAGCCTGTCTTGGTGCTGGCGGGCGCAGGCAGCGGCAAAACCCGCGTACTGACCACCCGCATTGCCTGGCTGATTCACACCGCGCAGGCCGCCGTGCCGGAAATTTTGGCGGTTACCTTTACCAACAAAGCCGCCAAAGAAATGCAAACCCGCTTGGGCGCACTGCTGCCGGTCAATCTGCGCGCCATGTGGCTGGGGACGTTTCACGGTCTGTGCCACCGTTTTCTGCGTATTCACCACCGCGCCGCCGGTCTGCCGCAAACCTTCCAGATTTTAGACGGCGGCGACCAGCTTGCCCTGATTAAACGCCTGCTCAAAGAACTGAATATTTCCGAAGAACGCGTGCCGCCGCGCGTATTGCAGGGCTTTATCAACGCCCAAAAAGAAAGCGGCTTGCGTGCGGCGGCTTTGGAAAGCACCCAAGCGGCGGAACAACGTCTGATTCAATGTTATGCCGAATACGAAAACGTCTGCCGCCGTGAGGGCGTGGCCGATTTTGCCGAACTGCTGTTACGCAGCTATGAAGTGCTGAACAGTGATGCCGCGCTGCTGGCGCATTACCAACAGCGTTTCAAACATATTTTGGTGGACGAGTTTCAAGACACCAACCGCCTGCAATACGCGTGGTTGAAGCTGCTGGCTGGCGGCGGCGCGGCGGTGTTTGCCGTGGGCGACGACGACCAGAGCATTTACCGTTTCCGTGGCGCAAATGTCGGTAATATGCAGGACTTTTTACGCGAATTTCAGGCAGCGGCGCCGATTAAACTGGAACAAAACTACCGTTCCGCCGCCAATATCCTTGCCGCTGCCAATGCCGTGATTGCCCATAATCAAGAACGTTTGGGCAAGAATCTGCGTACCGAAGCCGGTGCGGGCGAACCCGTGCGTCTGTTTGCCGCCGCCGCCGACTGGGACGAAGCGCGTTTTGTCGTAGAAGAAGCGCAGTCGCTGCACCGCGACGGCACGCCTTGGCACGAAATCGCCTTTTTATACCGCAATAACGCCCAATCGCGCATTTTGGAACAAACCCTGTTTCAGGCAGCCGTGCCGTATAAAATTTACGGCGGCCTGCGCTTTTATGAGCGTCAGGAAGTGAAACACGCGCTGGCCTATCTGCGCGTGGCGGTCAATCCCGCCGATGACAACGCCTTGTTGCGGATTATCAATTTTCCGCCGCGCGGCATCGGTACGCGTACGGTGGAAAACTTACAGGCGGCGGCGCGGCAGGCGGGCGTCAGCCTGTTTCAGGCAGCCTGTAGCGGCGGTGCGGGCAAAACGGCGGCGTTTGTACAAATGGTGGAACGTTGGCGCGAACAACTGGGCGTATTGGATTTGGCGGATATTTTGGACAATATTATCGGCGACAGCGGCCTGTACGCGCATTATCAAAACCAAAAACAGGCAGCCGAGCGCGAGCGCACACAAAACTTGGACGAGCTGCTCAATGCCGCCGCCGCCTTCCGTGCCGCCGACAGCCTGTTTGAAAACTTGGACGGGCTGGCCGAAGACGACCCCTTGTTTACCGTATTGGCGTTTTTGTCGCACGCTTCGTTGGAGTCGGGCGAAAACCAAAGCGGCAACGGCAGCGCGGTGCAACTGATGACGGTACACGCCGCCAAAGGCTTGGAGTTTGACGCGGTGTTTGTCACCGGCTTGGAAGAAGGACGTTTTCCGTCTGAACAGAGCTTTGCCGAACGCGGCGGTTTGGAAGAAGAACGGCGGCTGATGTATGTGGCGGTAACCCGTGCACGCAAACGCCTGTATTTAAGCATGGCGCAACAGCGTATGCTGCACGGGCAGATGCAGTACGGCGTGTGGTCGCGCTTTGCCGACGAAATTCCCGACGCGCTGGTTAAACACTTGTCCGCTCCCGTGCGCGGCCGCGATTTAAACCGCACCGACCACCTGCGTTTCAGCAACGAAGCGCCGACGCTGTCGCGGCAAAACCTGCCGCAGGATTACGACGGCTTCCGCATCGGCGAAAACGTGCGCCATGCCAAGTTCGGCACGGGCGTGATTATTGCCGCCACCGATAAAGGCAGCAGTGCACGTTTAAAAATTAATTTTGGTAAACAGGGGATTAAGGAATTGGATACGGCGTTTGCGAAGTTGGAGAAGATTTAGTTCGACATAATTCGATCATTTGCGAGATACAAAACAATGAATTATTACGAGCAAATTTTTAAAGAATTATCTTTAAATTCAGATAAAGATCAGGCATTAAATGAAGTCGTCAAAATTTTCTTGTTTAGAAATACAAAATTTTCTATGCCTGAGCATTTGAATAAAACCGATGTGTTTTTTCAATCCGATTTTATTCAACTTTTACAAGATTTGCATTTAAAACAAGATAATTGGCAGTTGGCATTGTCGCAGTATTTCCGTTTTGGAAAAATTGATAATGATTTATTCAGATTTTTTCTGAATTTGGATGAGGAAAATACTATTTTCGCCATCCGTTTGTCGGGAATAATAGATAATTTGGAACATGCTGCTTGGGAAATTATTCGAACGCAGCAGGAAAACTATTTAAAGCTAAAAGGTTTTGTTGAGGTTGTTGAGTTCTTAAATAAGCAATATCAAAAAATTAAAGCAAGTTATTTGGCAATTAAGAAAAAGTGGCAATGGGAACATCTTGATATTATTGTTTTCTCCAGTTTGTATT
>JAUNOT010000136.1 GCA_030537065.1 Conchiformibius sp. | reverse complement strand
CCATTGACAAGAAAATAAAAGAATAGATTTTCTTCAAACAGTGACTCAGACGATATCCAGTTGGTATTAGACATAATTTTTATACGCTTAAAAGTGTTTCAGGCAGCCTGAAAAACCCGCCGTTGCTTCCATAGCAAAACGGCGGGACGCTTTACATCATATCGCGGGCGGCACGGTACAAATCTTTCCAGTCTTCACGCTCGCGCACCACGGTTTCCAAATATTCCTGCCAAACGATTTTGTCCTGCACAGGGTCTTTCACCACCGCGCCGAGTATGCCCGCCATCAAATCGTGGGCGTTCAGGCGGCCGTCGCCGAAATAACCGCTTAAAGCCATACCGTTATTGACCACGGAAATGGCTTCGGCAGTAGAAAGCGTGCCGCTCGGCGTTTTCAGCTTGGTTTTCTTATCGGCGGTCAGGCCGTCGCGCAACTCGCGGAAAATAGTAACAATGCGGCTGATTTCTGCCAAAGCGGGCTTTTCCGCCGGCAGCTTCATGCTGCTTTGGTAGCCTTCCACGCGGCTGCGGACAATTTCCGTTTCTTCCGCCAATGTCGCCGGCAGGGGCAGAATCACGGTGTTAAAACGGCGTTTGAGTGCGCTGGACAAATCGTTTACGCCCTTGTCGCGGTTGTTGGCAGTGGCAATCAGGTTAAAGCCGCGCACCGCCTGCACTTCGGTGTTCAGTTCGGGAACGGGCAGGGTTTTTTCCGACAAAATGGTAATCAGCGTGTCCTGTACATCCGAGCCGATGCGGGTCAGCTCTTCCACACGAGCGATTTTACCGCGCTGCATGGCGCGCATGACCGGCGTTTCCACCAAGGCGCTCTCGCTCGGCCCTTTGGCCAGCAGTTCGGCATAATTCCAACCGTAGCGGATGGCTTCTTCGCCCGTACCGGCCGTACCCTGTACCACATAGGTGGAATCACCCGATACGGCGGCGGCAATATGTTCGCTTACCCAGCTTTTGGCGGTACCGGGCAGGCCGTACAGCAACAGAGCGCGGTCGGTTGCCAAAGTGGCGACGGCAATTTCCATTAGGCGGCGGTTGCCGATGTATTTGGCGCTGACTTCAAAGCCGTTTTCCAGTTTGCCGCCCATCAAATAGGTGACAACCGACTGCGGCGAAAGCTGCCAGTTTTCCGGTACGGCCGATTGTTCCTGCCGCTTGAGTTCGTGCAGTTCTTCAGCAAACTGCTGTTCGGCATGTTGGCGCAGAATTTCGGACATCATGGTTTCCTTTATTTAACCAAAACAGATACAAACAGGCTGCCTGAAAACGGTATTCCGTTTCAGGCAGCCTGCGGCAAAATTTAGGATTTGAACTTATCGGTCAGGGCATCCCAAGCGGCGGAAAGCTGCTCGCGCGCTTCCAGATAGCCTTTTTCCACCGCGTCTTTGGCTTCATCGGCTTTGGCCGACAGATAATCGCCTGCTTCTTTTAAATTTTCTTCCGTGTCTTTTTTCAGCTCGGCAAAACGGGCTTCAGCGGCATCGGTTTGTTCGGCAATAAATTTTTTCGCTTCTTCAAACTTGGCTTCGGCTTCTTTTTGCAGCTCGACCAGTTTATCGTCCGCGCCGTCTGTTTGCTCGGCAATAAATTTTTTCGCTTCCTCCAGCTTGGCTTCGGCTTCCTGCTGCAACTGGGCAAATTTGTTTTTTACTTCGTCCAAACCGTTTTCAAATGTGTTTTTAGGCTCTTGCTCGCTCATATCATTTCCTTAAATGAAAGGGGTTAAAAGAAACAAATTATAGCCCAAGCCGCCGCCGTTGCGGATAAAAAAACAGCCGTTTTCCATCATGAAAACGGCTGCGGGCAGTTTCAGGCTGCCTGAAACGGCAAATTAGCGTTTTTTACCGGTAACGGTGGCAATCGCCAAATTGCTGTTGCGTTTCAGCGCGGTGCTGGCAACGCCTTCCGGATAGCTGATGTCGGACAGGTGCAAAATGTCGCCGGCAACCACTTTTTCACAATCCAGTTCCAAAGCGGCAGGAATATTTTTCGGGTCAACAATCACGTCCACCACATTGCTCAACAGCGATACGCGGCCGCTTTGCAGTTTCACCGCGTGGGATTTTTCCGCATTCACAATGTGTACAGGCAGGCGCATACGCAGGGGTTGGTTTACATCAACCGCTTGAAAGTCAATATGTTGCACTTGGCGTTTGACCGGATGCATTTGGTAATCGCGTACAATCACGTCCAAAGTTTTGCCGTTCACATCCAATTTCAGGATTTGGGTAAAGAACGACTCTTTTTCCAGAGCGTAAAACATTTCTTTGTGGTCAACGGCAACGGCTTGCGCGTCCTGACCGGCACCGTATACGACGGCAGGCACTTGTCCCTGTTGGCGCAGGCGGCGGCTCGCACCCGAACCCTGCTCTTCACGGACGGTGGCTTTAATTTGAATAGACATAATTAGTCCCTTAATTTAATGAAATTAACAAGATAAACGACCGCTACCGAGCTGCGACCAACCCTGCGGCCATACGCAGCGGGCAGATTTTGCCCGCAAAACAAGCCGCCTGAAAAACTTTCAGGCAGCCTGAAAACCGTATTTTACGGCAAAAACAGCGAGCGCGGTTGTACCAAATCTTCATTAAACAGATAAGATACGGATTCTTCATTACTAATTCGGCGCACCGTTTCCGCCAGCAGTCCGGCAATGCTCACCTGACGGATTTTGCCGCACTGCCGCCCCGCTTCCGAAAGCGGAATGGTGTCGGTGACCACCACTTGGTCAATGTCGGACGAAGTCAAGCGTGCAATCGCTTCGCCGGAAAACACCGGATGGGTGGCATACGCCAGCACCCGTTCCGCGCCCCGCTCTTTCAAAGCGGAAGCCGCTTTGCACAAAGTGTTGGCAGTATCAATCATATCGTCCACCAACACACAGGTGCGGCCTTGAATATCGCCGATAATGTTCATCACTTCGGCCACATTGGCTTTGGGACGGCGTTTGTCAATAATCGCCAAATCGGCGGTCAGCATTTTCGCCACCGCACGCGCGCGCACCACGCCGCCGATGTCGGGGCTGACCACAGTCAGATTATCAATGCGCTGCTGCAAAATATCGTGAATCAAAATCGGCGTGGCATAAATATTGTCCACGGGAATATCAAAAAACCCCTGAATCTGGTCGGCGTGCAAATCCACGGTTAAAACGCGGTTGATGCCGGCCGAATGCAGCATATTGGCCACCAGCTTGGCAGAAATGGGCACACGCGCCGAACGCGGACGGCGGTCTTGGCGGGCATAGCCAAAATACGGAATCGCCGCCGTAATTCGCGCCGCAGAAGCGCGTTTGAGCGCGTCTGCCATGGTCAGCACTTCCATCAGATTGTCGTTGGTGGGGGCGCAGGTGGGCTGCAAAATAAAAACATCGCGCCCGCGTACGTTTTCCAGCAGCTCTACCGCCACTTCGCCATCGGAAAATTTGTTTACCGCCGCATTGCCGAGCGTGATGTCAAGATGTTTGACCATGCGTTGCGCCAATTCGGGATTGGCATTGCCGGTAAACACCATTAAGCTGTCGTATGCCATGTGTTCATCGCCTGAGTTGGATTGAATGGGAGATTCTTCTTTAGGAAACATCAGCTTCCTTTCATGTTTCTGACGTTTGCTGCCAAACGCGCAAATTATACGCCATCGGCGCGGCGCGTAAAAGTCCCATTCGGATTTTTTGCTTTGGGTAAAACTGATGCGGTTTTTGGTTAAATACAACGTGCGGCGCACAGGCAAAATTTAAGCGCGTATGACTGAATCATACGCGCTTAAACTGGCTGGGGATGTAGGATTCGAACCTACGCATGTCGGAATCAAAATCCGATGCCT
>JAUNOT010000135.1 GCA_030537065.1 Conchiformibius sp. | reverse complement strand
TTTTTTCAGGCAGCCTGCCTGACGATAAACCCCGTTTGCGTTTATCCCCTGCTCTTTGTTCGCTTCTGCCCGTCCGCCCAAAGCATTCCAGCCGGAACACCCCGCCAAACCGGACGGCGCAGGGTTTGAAAACTGATTGAACGCCCAAGCAATGCCTTTGTTTACAAGGTAAAAAAATAATGAAACGCATGTTGTTTAACGCCACGCACTCCGAAGAATTGCGCGTGGCGATTGTTGACGGGCAAACCCTGCTCGATTTAGACATTGAAACGCTGGGCAAAGAACAGCGCAAAGGCAATATCTACACCGGCGTCATCACCCGCATCGAGCCTTCGCTGGAAGCCTGTTTTGTGGACTACGGCACCGACCGCCACGGTTTTCTGCCGTTTAAAGAAGTTTCCCGCGCCTATTTCCAAGACTACGAAGGCGGCAAAGTCCGCATCCAAGACGTGCTCAAAGAAGGCATGCAAATCATTGTTCAAGTGGAAAAAGACGAGCGCGGCAACAAAGGGGCGGCGCTGACCACCTTTATCAGCTTGGCCGGCCGTTATCTGGTACTGATGCCCAACAATCCGCGCGGCGGCGGCGTATCGCGCCGTATTGAAGGCGAAGAACGCCAAGAATTGAAAGCGGCGATGGCGGAGCTGGACGTTCCGCACGGCATGAGCATTATCGCCCGCACCGCAGGCATCGGCCGCAGCGTAGAAGAATTACAATGGGATTTCAATTACTTGCTGCAACTGTGGCGCGCCATTGAAGAAGCCGCCGCCGCGCATAAACAGCCCTATTTGCTGTTTATGGAAAGCTCTTTGGTCATCCGCGCCATCCGCGACTACTTCCGCCCCGACATCGGCGAAATTCTGGTAGACAATCAAGAAGTTTACGAACAAGTTTCCGAGTTTATGAGCTATGTGATGCCCAATAATTTGGGCAGACTGAAACTCTACGAAGACCACACACCCTTATTTTCACGCCTGCAAATTGAGCAGCAGATTGAAACCGCTTTTGCCCGTTCCGTCAGCCTGCCTTCCGGCGGCGCGATTGTGATTGACCACACTGAAGCCCTTGTTTCTATTGATGTCAACTCTGCCCGCGCCACACGCGGCGCGGATATTGAAGAAACCGCGTTTAAAACCAATATGGAAGCGGCGGAAGAAGTGGCGCGGCAAATGCGTTTGCGCGACTTGGGCGGCTTGGTTGTCATTGATTTTATTGACATGGAGGACGCGAAAAACCAGCGCGAAGTGGAAAACACCCTGCGCGATGCCCTGAAAAAAGACCGCGCCCGCGTACAAATGGGCAAGCTGTCGCGTTTCGGGCTGCTGGAATTGAGCCGCCAACGTCTGCAACCTGCGCTGGCGGAAAGCAGCCATATTGCCTGTCCGCGCTGTGCGGGAACGGGCGTGATTCGCAGCATTGAGTCCACCGCGCTGCACGTTTTGCGTCTGATTCAAGATGCTGCGATGAAAGACAATACGGGCGAAGTACACGCACAAGTGCCTGTTGATGTGGCGACTTTCCTGTTAAACGAAAAACGCGCCGAGCTGTTCGGCATGGAAGAGCGTTTGGACGTGTCGGTGTTTCTGATTCCCAATATTCATTTGGAAAATCCGCATTACGAAATCACGCGCATCCGCAACGATGATGTGGACGAAAACGCCGCGCCCAGCTACAAACGTGTTGCCAAGCCCGAAGTGGCGGATAATGTGCCGTTTTCCAATAGCAAAGGCGAAAAAGCTGCCCGCCCCGAACCGGCGGTAAAAGGCGTAAAACATGCTTCGCCCGCGCCGACCGTATCGGAAAACCGTTCATGGTGGGACAGCTTTAAAGGTTGGCTGAAAAAACTGTTTGGCGGTGGCGAAAGTGCCGTGCCGGAAACGGTCAAACCGTCCGCCAACAACCGTCCGCGTGCCGCCAATAAGCGTAATAATGCCAAACGCCGTGCCGGTATGGCCGCGCAGAAGCAGCAGGATGGCGAGAATAAAAACGGCCGCCCGTATAAAAACAAACCGCGTCAGCCAAACAACCGCCAGCCTGAAAGCGAGGTACGCGACAACCGTCCCGCTGAAGCGGTCAAAATTGCCGATGTCCCCGCCAAAACGGCCAACCGCCCGCAGGCGGGTAAAAATAAAAACCTTCAGGCAGCCGCGCCGACAAACGATAATGCTGCCACTGTGCAGCCTGAAAATACTCAAAAAAACCAAAATACCAACCGCAAGGGTAAAACCAAGCAAAAACCGTTAATTATCCGTATCGGCGGCGAGGAACGCAAACCGCGCCAGACCCCGCGTGAGCGCTCAAAACGGCAGATTCCGTCTGCGGCCAAAACGGAACAATTTTTGAATTGGGCAGAGCTGCATCAGCGTGTGGAAGACGGTATTACCCATGTGTTGCTGCAATATCCTGATTTAGCTGATGAAAGCAGTTTGGTAGCCGAATACCGCCGCTATCACAGCCCCACACAAGAGCCGGACTCCGTTGTTACCGAAGTTTCCCTGCCGGAGACGGATGTTAATGCCGATGAAAATGTTTGGCTGCAAGCCAGAGCGGCAGAGGTAGAACAGGCTGTCAGCACCGTATTGGCGGATACTGTTTCCGTTTCGGAACAAACGATTGAAGATGCTGCACAACCGCTTTCAGGCAGCCTGCCCGAAACCGTAACGGTTAGCCTGCCTGCACCCGATTTGGCAGAATTGGGTTTGCAAATGGTGGAAACCCGTACCGATGTCGTACAGGCTGCTGCCCCTGTTGTGTCGGAAGAAAGCCCGCAGCCCCTGCGCCGTAGCGACCGCCGTACCGAGGCGGCTGCTCCGCCGCCCGCCGTAGAGCTGGTACAGGTAGAAACACGTAACTAAATAAAAAAGGCTAAACAGTTTAACTGTTTAGCCTTTTTTATTTTTGCTTAAAAATTATCAATCAGCATGGCGCGGACATTATTTTGTTCCAAGCGGTCAATTACCACTTCTGCTTCTTTTTGCGGCATACTTTGTTTACTGCGTACCACACGGACAATATTGCCTTCCACATCCTGTATTTCCACCACGCCGGACGGCACACCGAGCAGGGAAACTTTAGCGGCTTGTTCCTCGGCAAAAACTTGGTTTTTAAACGCGCCTGACTGAATCAGCACTTGGTCGTCGTCATGATGGCTTGCCAAAGCGGCGGCCGGCAGCAGGACAAGCAGGAAGGAAAATACGGATTTTTTCATAAGTCGCTCCTAAAATAATGGGTTAAGAAATCAAACAAAAGCTGTTTGGCCTGGATAAGGCGGCTTAAAATCCCTGTTTTAAAATCAGTTTCTTTTATCAGTTATTATAGCCGTAATTGTTTGAAAGCAATTACTGTGCCGTCCGATTTGACGGTTTTTGTTGCTTATTTGCAACTTATTTGTCCTTTATTTCATCAAAAAACTTGAAAAAAATATTTTTTACGGGTAGGGCGGTGTGACAGCAATGCTGTTTTAAGTGTAAAATAAATAAGTATTTGTTAGAAATGAAAGAAAGGGATTTTCATGAAAACTTACACCCTAAAAACCACTGTGAATGGCCATGCCAGCACACAAAAACTAACTGCCGCCCAAACCGTCAAAATCCAAGCGCAGGCAGGCGCAAAATATGAGTTGATTGACGAAACGGGCAAGGTGTTGCAACCTGTTTCCGAACAAGGCAGCCTGAAATGGCTGCAAGCCGACGGCGAAGACATTATCCTGTGGGTGGAAAACTACGGCGAACAGGCGTTAATGCCCGTTTCTTCAGGCAGCCACGTTGCCGCGCCGGTTGCTGAAACGGCGCTGGTTCAGCCTGCGGCAGTTACGGCGGCGGAAGTTGGCGTAAGTAAGGCCGTGCTGTGGGGCGTAGGCGGACT
>JAUNOT010000014.1 GCA_030537065.1 Conchiformibius sp. | reverse complement strand
TGGTGAGCGAGCCGAGTGTGGAAGACACCGTTGCCATTTTGCGCGGTTTGCAGGAACGCTATGAAATCCATCACGGTGTGGACATTACCGACCCTGCGATTGTGGCGGCGGCGGAATTGTCCAACCGCTATATTACCGACCGTTTTCTGCCCGATAAAGCGATTGATTTAATTGATGAAGCCGCCAGCCGCATCAAAATGGAACTGGATTCCAAACCCGAGCAGATGGACAAACTCGACCGCCGCATGATTCAGTTGAAAATGGAAAAAATGCACGTTGAGAAAGAAAGCGATGATGCCAGCAAAAAACGTTTGGGTTTGATTGACGACGAAATCGCCGCCCTGCAAAAAGAATACGCCGATTTGGACGAAATTTGGAAAGCGGAAAAAGCCGTTTCCGCAGGCAGCGCGGATTTGAAAAAACAAATTGACGAAACCAAGTTCAAAATTGAGCAGGCAAAACGTCAGGGTGATTTTGCCCGCGCGTCCGAATTGGAATACGGTCAGCTGCCCGAATTGCTGAAGCAGCTTCAGGCAGCCGAGCATCAGGACGGCAAACAGCAATCCAACAAATTGTTCCGTACCCAAGTGGGCGCGGACGAAGTGGCGGAAATCGTGTCGCGCATGACGGGCATTCCCGTTGCCAAAATGATGGAAGGCGAACGCGAAAAGCTGTTGAAAATGGAAGAAGTGTTGCACAAACGCGTGGTGGGGCAGGACGAAGCGGTACGCGCCGTTGCCGATGCCATCCGCCGCAGCCGCAGCGGTTTGGCCGACCCGAACAAACCTTACGGCAGCTTCCTGTTTTTGGGTCCGACAGGCGTGGGCAAAACCGAGTTGTGCAAAACACTGGCAGGCTTTTTGTTTGACAGCGAAGAACATTTAATCCGCATTGATATGTCGGAATACATGGAAAAACACAGCATTGCGCGTTTGATTGGTGCGCCCCCTGGATATGTGGGTTATGAAGAAGGCGGTTATTTGACCGAACAAGTACGCCGCAAGCCTTACAGCGTAATTTTGTTGGACGAAGTGGAAAAAGCCCATCCCGATGTGTTTAATATTCTGTTGCAAGTGCTGGACGACGGGCGTTTGACCGATGGACAAGGGCGCACGGTGGACTTTAAAAACACGGTGGTGGTGATGACCAGCAATATCGGCAGTCAAAATATTCAGGCAATGGGCGATACTTCTGATTATGCGGCGGTAAAAGAAGCGGTAATGGACGATGTTAAAGCGCATTTCCGCCCCGAATTGATTAACCGCATTGATGAAGTGGTGGTATTCCACGGCTTGGGACGCGAGCATATCCGCAGCATTGCCGAAATCCAACTGAACAGCCTGCGTAAACGTTTGGCGGCGCAAGATTTGCGTTTGGAAGTGTCGCCAGCGGCTTTGGATTTGATTGCCCAAGCGGGCTTTGACCCTGTGTATGGCGCACGTCCGCTGAAACGGGCGATTCAGTCGGAATTGGAAAATCCGTTGGCAAAAGCCTTGCTGGAAGGGCGTTACGCCGCAGGCAGCACCATTCGCGCCGATGCTGCCAACGAGGGTGTGGTGTTCCAATAAACACTCAAGCAATGTAAACAGCCAATCCGCCTGTTTGATGGGGCGGATTGGTTTTTTATCTATTGTGGCGGTAAAATCATATTGACTATAAGATTTTATCGGTTCGGGCAAACCCGTTCCGAAAATGGGGAAAGAACAGTGTATTCAGTAATAAAACGGTGTTTGGCTGTGGGGCTGATGATGGGCTTGGGGGCGTGTGCTTTAACCGAGTACCGTCCTGCCCGTACTTTGCAGCAGATTGACACGCAAAACGGCTACCGTTTGGAAAAAAGCATTAAACACACGGTCAATCAAGACAATACTTTGGTATTGATGATGTTTTCGGGCGGTGGTACACGCGCGGCGGCGTTTGGTTACGGCGTTTTGGAAAGTTTGCGGCAGTATCCCGTGTATTTAAATGGTCGCCGCACCCATTTGCCCGAACAGGCGGATATTGTTTACGGCGTGTCGGGCGGTTCGGTGTTGGCGGCGTATTTTGCCCTGCACGGACAACAAACCGTCCCCGATTTTGAAAAACGTTTTTTAAAACAAAATTTTCAACGTCAGGTTGCCAAACAGTTTTTTTCATTCGCCAATATGCCGCGTTTGACTTCGCCGAACTTCGGGCGCGGCGATTTGTTGGAAGAAGAGTTTGAAAACACTTTGTTCGGCAAAGCAACGTTTGGCGATTTGGCGCAACACCGCCGCGGACCGTTTGCCGTGATTAGCGCAACCGATATGACTTTGGGCAAACGGGTGGATTTTACGCAGGATTTTTTTGATGTGATGTGCGTGGATTTGTCGGATGTACGCATTGCCCGCGCGGTGGCGGCGTCCAGCGCCGTGCCTTTGGTGTTTGCGCCGATTACGTTTAACAACCACGGCGGCAACTGCGGTTACACGCTGCCTGCGCCGTTTCAGGCAGCCGCGTCCGACAGCGGCAGCTTGCATCAGCACACGCGGCAGGAATTTGCCGAACAGATACGGCAGTATGAAAACAGCCGCGAGCGTCCGTATATCCATTTGATTGACGGCGGCTTGACCGATAATCTGGCGATGCGTAACCTGTTGGATTACAGCGAAGTTTATACCGATATGCTGTTGCGCCAACAGCTTGCCGACAAAAATATCAAGCGGATTGTGGTGGTAAATGTAAACGCGCAGAACCGTCCGCAGCAAAAAATTGACCGTTCGGCTGCCGTGCCGCCGTTCCGCAGCGTGGTGGATGCGGTGATTAATATTCCGATTGACCAACATTCGCAAGAATCGCTGCGGCGTTTCCGCAGCCTGAGCGACCGTTGGAACAGCCGTTTCCCCGATATGGCGGTGTATTTTATCAGCTTAAACCTGACCGATTTGCCCGATTCGGAATTTAAACAGCGGGTTTTGGATATTCCCACCAGTTTTTATCTGCCCACGGCTGATATTGACCGTTTGAAAGCGGCCGCGCCGATATTGCTGCGGCAGTCGGGGGAATTTAAGCGGTTGTTGCGCGATTTGTCGCCGCCTGCGGCGGCAGATTAGGTTGTTTTATTAGGAACATGCCCTAGCTGTAAACCACTTTATTTTTCCGTTCAGGCTGCCTGAAAATTGCCCAAGCGCGTTTCAGGCAGCCTTTTTCTGCTAAGCGGCAGGTATCGGGGCAAAAAACGGTTTACATCAAGCAAAAAATTATTGCAAGATAACGTGCTTTAACCTGTTTTCACAAAACGCGCGGCGGCTGCCTGAAACCGCCGCGTCCTTTTCCATTGGGGGGCTTATGCCGCAACACCGCATTTTTATTGACGGCGCCGCCGGCACCACCGGCCTGCGTATTCACGAACGCCTGTCGGCCGCCGCCGACATCCGCCTGCTGCAACTGCCCGAAGCGCAGCGCAAAGACCCGTCTGCGCGTGCCGATATGATGGCGCAGGCGGATATAACCGTGTTGTGCCTGCCCGATGAAGCCGCCCGCGAAGCCGTTGCCCTTGCCCCTGCCGATGCACACATTTGCGACACCTCCACCGCCCACCGCACCGCCGCCGCTTGGCTGTACGGTTTCCCCGAATTGCACGGACAACGCGAGAAAATCCGCACTGCCACGCGCCTTGCCGTTCCGGGCTGCCATGCCAGCGGCGTGATTGCCCTGTTGCGTCCGCTGGTGGAAGGCGGCGTATTGGCGGCGGATTATCCCGTCGTGTGCCAGTCGCTGACCGGCTATTCGGGCGGCGGCAAAAACATGATTGCCGAATACGCCGCCGCCGACCGCGCCGACAAATACGCCGCGCCGCGCCTGTACGGTTTGTCTTTGCAACACAAACACCTGCCCGAAATACAGGCCGTATGCGGATTAAATGCGCCGCCGCTGTTTACGCCCGTAGTGGCCGATTATTACAGCGGTATGCTGGTCAGCATTCCCCTGCCGACCGCCACGCTGAACACGGACGGTGTAGGTGTGGCGGCGTGTTTGGCGGATTATTATGCCGACAGCCGCGTGATACGGGTACAGCCCTACAACACGGCACAGGCCGACGGTATGCTGGCCGCCAATGCTTTGGCAGGGCGCGACGATATGGAAATTTTCGTGTCGGGACACGCCGAACAAGTATTGCTGTGCGCCCGTTTTGACAATTTGGGCAAAGGCGCATCGGGCGCGGCGGTGCAATGTTTGAATTTAATGTTGGGGCGCGATGAAACCGCCGGTTTAGTGCTTCAGGCTGCCTGAAAATCAATATTTCAAAAGGAACAACCATGACCCACACCCCCATCAGCGGCGGCATTTGCGCCCCGCAAGGCTTTTTGGCAGCAGGCATACACTGCGGCATCCGCAAAAACAAAAGTAAACGCGATTTGGCATTGATTGTCAGCGAACGCCCCGCTGCCACCGCCGCCGTTTATACCCGCAATAAAGTCCAAGGCGCACCCATTGCCGTTACCCGCCGCCATCTGGCAGACGGTTTTAGCCGCGCCGTGTTGTGCAATAGCGGCAACGCCAACACCTGCAACGCAGACGGCGAATACATCGCCCAAACCTGCTGCGCCCTGACTGCACAAGCATTGGGCGTGCAGCCTGAAGAGATTGTGATTGCCTCAACAGGCGTTATCGGACAACCCTTGCCGCTTGAACCGTTTGAAAACGGCATTCCCGCCGCCGTTGCCGCCCTGTCCCGCGACGGCGGCGCAGATGCTGCCGAAGCCGTGATGACCACCGACACCCGTCCCAAAAGCCATGCCCTGTCTTTTGATGTGGACGGCGTAAACTGCCGTATCGGCATCATTACCAAAGGCAGCGGCATGATTAACCCCAATATGGCAACCATGCTCACCTTTATCACCACCGACATTGCCATCAGCCCCGAACTGCTGCAATGCGCCCTGTCCGAAACCGTCAATAACACCTTAAACCAAATCAATATTGACGGCGACACCTCCACCAACGATATGGCGGTGATTCAAGCCAACGGCATGGCGGGCAATCCCGAAATCCGCGATGGAAACAGCCCTGCTTACGCCGCCTTTTGTGCCGCTTTACATGCTGCCTGCGTATGGGCAAGCCGCGAAATTGCCGCCGACGGCGAAGGCGCAACCAAGCTGCTGGAATGCACCGTCCGCAGCGCCCGCAGTCCCGAAGTTGCCCGCGCCGTTGCCAAAAGCATTATTTCCAGCGATTTGCTGAAAGCCGCCATGTTTGGCGAAGATGCCAACTGGGGGCGCGTATTGTGCGCCATTGGTTACACCGAAGGCGATTTTGCCGCCGATAAAGTATCGCTGGTGCTGGCAAGCGAACACGGCAGCGTCAAAGTGTGCGAACAATCCGCCTACCACCCCTTTAGCGAAGACGAAGCCGCCAAAATCCTGTCTGCCAAAGAAATCGCCATCAATGTGGAAATGCACGACGGCGAGGCTTGCGCACAGGCTTGGGGCTGCGATTTAAGCTATGATTATGTGAAGATTAACGGCGATTACCGCAGCTAGGGACACGCCCTAACTCTCAGGCTGCCTGAAAACCGTTTGAAAAAGGAAAACCGATGCACCAATCCCAAATTCACGCCCTTGCCCGTGCCATGGGCGAAGCCGCGCCCTATATCCGTAAATACCAAAACCGCACCATTGTCGTCAAATACGGCGGCAATGCCATGATTAATGAAGAATTAAAACAAGCGGTGATGCAGGATTTGCTGCTGTTGAACCAAATCGGCATCCGCGTGGTGTTGGTGCACGGCGGCGGCCCCGAAATCTCGCAGGGTTTGAAACTGATTGGCAAAGAAAGCGTGTTTGTGGAAGGGCTGCGGGTAACCGACCGCGAAACCATGGATATTGTGCAGCAGATGCTGGCAGGCAAAGTAAACAAAAGTTTGGTGGCCTTGCTGAAGGGCAGGGGCATCGGCCTGTGCGGTATAGACGGCGGCATGCTGTTGTGTGAAAAACTGCGCGGTGCAGCCGACTGGGGCTTTGTCGGCGAAATTGTGCGCGTGGACACCAAGCTGCCGCGTTTTGCCTTGGATTCGGGCTTTATCCCCGTCATCGCCACCATCGGTGCAGACGAATACGGCACCGCTTACAATATCAACGCCGACACCGCCGCCGGACAAATCGCCATCGCCCTCAATGCCGCCAAGCTGGTCAGCATGACCGACACCGCCGGTCTGCTGCGCGACCGTCACGATGAAAGCACTTTGATTGAACGCGTATCGCTGGACGATGTGGACGCTTTAACCGAACAGGGCATTATCGCCGGCGGCATGATTCCGAAAATCCAATGCTGCGTGGACGCGGTTAAAGGCGGCGTGGATGAAGCGGCGATTATTGACGGGCGCGTACCGCATTCCATTTTGCTGGAAATGTTCAGCCATAAAGGCAACGGCACATTGTTTTGCGCCTAGTTTTCAGGCTGCCTGAAAAACAGTTATAATACACGGGTTTGCCTATTAGAAAGGAACCCGAATGATGTATCCGAATGCGGTTTTTCCCGGCTTGTTGGCAGTGGTATTTATCCTGACGGCTTTGTGGTCGGGCATTATGCCTGCCGACCGTGCGGTATGGTATGCGGAAATGGTGCCGGTGCTGACGGTGTTTGCGCTGCTGCTGGGCACGTTCCGCCGTTTCCGTTTCAGTAATACGGCTTATGTGTTGATGGCGTGCTGGTTGTTTTTGCACACGGTGGGGGCGCATTATACGTTTGCCGCCGTGCCGTTTGATTGGGGCAGCCGCCTGCTCGCGCCGTTGTTGGGGGAAGGGCGCAATCATTTTGACCGCTTTGCCCATTTTATTATCGGTTTTTACAGTTTTCCGATGGCGGAATGGCTGTTGCGGCGCGGCAAATGTACGGTCGGCACGGCTTTGTTTTTCAGCCTGTTCTTTGTAATGGCGGTGGCGGCGGCCTATGAAATTATTGAATGGCAGTATGCGGTGTTGGCCGGCGGACGGGCAGGTATTGAGTTTCTCGGTTCGCAGGGCGATGTGTGGGACGCGCAAAAAGATATGTTGGCCGATACGCTCGGCGCACTGACGGCTTTGGCTTTATTCGTGTGTCTGCGCCCCGATAAAAATCGGGACGCTGCAGCCTGAAACCTTTGTTTTGTTGCCAAAAACAAACGCTGCCGCGCTGAATGCGGCACAAGGTGGTTTCAGGCAGCCTGAAAACGGATTATGATACGGCGGTTGCCTGCCGTGCATATTATAGTGGATTAAATTTGAATGGGGACGAGACGGCGAGCCGCAGACAGTATAACAATACGGCAAGGTGAGCCAACGCTGTCCCAATTCAAAGGGAATTCACTATATTTTGTAAAGGGCAGGGTTGGATAGAACATTAGGCGAAAGAACAGAATGGATAAAAGCAAAACCCTTAAGCCGGCGGCCGATTTGATGACGGCACCCAAATCGGGCATCGTTCCGACCGCCCGCCCCGTAGCCCCTGTGCCGGAGCGGAAAAAAGCCATTGTATTTTTGGATTTTGACGGCGTTTTGCACGCCGCGCTGGCCGCCAAAACACAATCTTTATGGCATCAGATGCCGGTTTTTGAAGCGTTTTTCAGGCAGCCCGAATGGTCGGCGGTGGAGTTTGTCATTACGTCTTCATGGCGTAACGGCCGCAATCTGGCGCAACTGCAAGAACTGTTTGCCCCCGATTTCCGTGAACGCATTATCGGCACCACGCCCGCGCTGCCGCAAAAAGCGGCGATGATGCATGGCGTGCGCGAGCGCGAAATCCTGCGCTGGCTGCGCGATTACCGCCGCGACCGCGAAGCCTGGCTGGCGATGGACGACACCGTTTGGTATTTTTGCGACCATATTGAACATTTGTTTTTATGTAACGGTGCGACCGGCTTTACCGTTCAAGACTACGAACCTTTGGCCATCCAACTGCGGCAGGTTTGTGCCGCCGCCCGTCCGCCGTTGCCTTCGTTTGAAATTTTGGGCAACCGTGAATAAACAGCGTCCGCGCCCGTTTGGGGGCGGACGATGTGTTTCAGGCAGCCTGAAACATTGATTTACAAACTAGAAATAAAGGAAATGCCATGAACACCCCCGCCCTTGACCACGCCCACACCGCCCAAACTTACGCCCGTTTTCCGCTGACTTTAGTGCGCGGCGAAGGCTGCCGTGCTTGGGATGCGGACGGCAACAGCTATTTGGATTTAACTTCCGGCATTGGCGTCAACAGCTTGGGCTGGTGTGATGCCGCTTGGACGGCCGCGGTTGCCACCCAAGCCGCCCAGCTTCAGCACACCTCCAATCTGTTCTACACCCGCCCCGCCGCCGAACTGGCGCAGACATTGACCGCACGCAGCGGCCTGTCCGCCGTCTTTTTTGCCAACAGCGGCGCGGAAGCCAATGAATGTGCCGTCAAAACCGCGCGCAAATACAGCCACGACCGTTACGGCGGCGGCCGCCACACCGTGCTGACCTTGCAGCAGTCATTTCACGGCCGCACCGTTACCACGCTGGCTGCTACTGGCCAAGACGCTTTTCACCAACATTTTTTTCCGTTTACCGAAGGCTTTGAACATCTGCCCGCCAACGATGCCGAAGCGTTGCGCCAACGTGTCGCCCAAGGCGGCGTGTGTGCGCTGATGCTGGAAATCGTGCAGGGCGAAGGCGGCGTGCAAACCTTGTCGGCCGAATATTTGGCGGCGGCGCAAACTCTGTGCCGTGAGCAGGATATCCTATTGATTATAGATGAAGTGCAAACCGGTATCGGCCGCACGGGCAAGCTGTTTGCCTATCAGCATTTTGACTTTTTATCGCCCGATATCGTAACGCTGGCGAAAGGTTTGGGCGGCGGCCTGCCCATTGGTGCGGCGCTGTTCGGTAAACGTTGCCGCGATACGCTCGGACGTGGCGACCACGGCTCGACTTTTGGCGGCAACCCCGTATGCTGTGCCGCCGCTAATGCGGTGTTGGCGCGGTTGGATGCGGATTTTTTGCAGGAAGTGGCGCGTAAGGGCGAATACCTGCGTACGCGGCTGGCGGCGTTGCCGCAGGTGCGGGCGGTGGACGGTATGGGGCTGATGTTGGGCATTACCTTTGCCGACGGTATGGCCGCCGCCGATGTATTGCAGGCAGCAATAAAGCGCGGCCTGCTGACGCTGACCGCCAAGCATAAACTGCGCCTGTTGCCGCCTTTGCTGATTAGCGATGCCGAACTGGATGAAGCGGTGGCGGTATTAGCGGAAGTGCTGGCGGATTTTCAGGCTGCCTGAAAGTTTGCACAGCCTAACCTTGCGCCGCAAAACTTTGCCCTGCGTTAAAACCGTTTAACCTGCGTCAAACGTACACTCGGTTTTTTGCAACCTTGTTTACGGAGTATCAATATGAACGCTTCTATGTTGAAAAGCCTGTCTTTGGCGGCGGTGATTGCCGCATCCCTGTCGGCCTGTGCCGGCCCGCAAATGACCCAGTCACAGCGCAATACTGCGGTGGGTGCGTTTATCGGCGGCGTGGCCGGTAATATGATTGGCGGCAACACCGAATCCACTTTGGGCGGTGCGGCCTTGGGCGGCGTTATCGGCAGCCAGATTAACGGCGGTCAATCATACGATAATCAATATAATAACGGTTACCGTAATTGGTAAAATTGTTGTGAATGTGCAAAGCTGCCTGAATGTTTCAGGCAGCTTTATTTGTGGAAAGATACGGCCTTGTCCTACAATATCCCTTTCAAACAGAAAGGAGTATTTTATGAAAAAACAGTTGATTGCATTAAGCCTGCTCAGTACTGCGCTGACGGCCGAGGGCGGTCAGGCAGCCTGCGTGAAGCCGCCGAAGGCAGCGTGGTTTGACCGCAGCGAGTGCCTGTTGGGCGGCTTTGCTGTGGTGAAAAAACGAAACAGCTACGGTGTGGCCGACGCGCAAGGCAAGGTGGTGCTGCCCGCGCAGTACAACCGCATCGGCGGTGTGTACCGTATTCCCAATACCGATGCGGTGTTTCATCAAGGTTTGACCATGGTGGGCAAAGGCGGGCGTTATGGGGTGGCCAACAGCAAGGGTCGAATGCTGACGCCGTTGGCGTATAAAAATCCCTTTGTGCTGCAAAAGGCGTTTGAACATGGTGTGGAACTGGCGGAAAAAGGACGCGCAGATTATGTCCTGCTTAACCGCGACGGCCGTGAAATCTTAAACCTGCCTTATGAAAACGTGCAGTTGGATGCCGAAGGCGGCGTGCTGGCGGTACGCAATCAGGGGCGTTTCGGTTTGGTGGATTTTGCCGGTAAAACGCTGGTGCCGGTCGGCACATACGATGAAATTGCCGATTTCCGCGACGGTTTGGCACGGGTCGGTGTAAACCGCCTGTACGGTTTTATTAACCGCAAAGGGCAGGAAGTGGTCGCACCGCTATATGATGCGGCCAATGATTTTGCCGGCGGGATAACGGCGGTGCGGCAGGGTAATGTGTGGCGTTTGCTGGACAGCAAGGGCAGGGTGGTGGCCGATGATTTGCTGTTTCACGAAATCGGGCCGTTTGAACACGGTTTGGCGGTGGTATCGGCCGAGTCGGGACAGGAAGGGGTGATTGACGGCAGCGGGCGCGTGGTGCTGCCGCCGCAGTATGACGGCGTGCAAACCGCTTTTACCTCGCCGGATTTCCTGTTTGTGTCGGAACAGGGCAAATATGCGCTGTTTGACCGTAAAGGCAGCCAACTGACGGCATTTACTTTTGAGCGTGTGGTCGGCGACAATGCCGCCGCGCGTACCGCCAGTTTGCAGCAGGACGATATGGTTTATACCTTTGATGTTTTGGGTCGTCTGCTGCATCAGGAAAAGGTGCGCCGTTGATGTATCGTTAATATGCTTTATTTCTCATACGGCGTTGGCTCGTCTTGCCGTATTATCTGTACTGTCTGCGGCTTGCCGCCTTGTCTGAAAAATAAATCACATTAACTATAAGATGTTTAAGATGTATGAAAAACGGTTCGGGCAGCCTGAAAAAATCTTTCAGGCTGCCCGAATTTTATCTGCTTTAGAAAAATGTTTATAAAAAATTCAGATAAAATCCATTTTATGGGGTAAAATTCATTTAACTTTTTGTAAAAGATTTTTATATCTGGATAATGAAAAAGGAATTTATTTTCATTTCAGGCTGCCTGAAAGATTTAAATCATTCATAGAAAATAGATTTGATTGTGCCTGAATACGGATATAAGGGGAAAGTTGAGTATGAATAATGTGTTGGGAATCACAAGGCTGCTGAAGGTTTGGCTGTTTATCCTGTGTTTGTGCCTGCTGCCGCAGGCGGCGGCCGAGCGTCTGCCCGATTTAATCGGACAGGTTGCGCCTGCCGAAATTTTCCCTGGTGCCGACCGCTTCGGTACGCCCGAAGGCAGTCCGATGACCGCCAAAGTATTCGGCGGCGGCAAAGAATTGGGTGTGGTGTATATCACCAGCGATGTGGTGAACACACGCGGCTATTCCGGCAAACCGATTGACACCATGGTGGCTTTGGACAAAGACGGCACCGTGGCCGGTGCCAAACTGCTGACCCATAGCGAACCGATTGTTTTAATCGGTATCCCGCAGGAAAAAATCGACCGCTTTATTCAAGGTTATGTCGGGCTGAATCCGACCAAAAATCCGCCTGCATCCGGTGAAACCCCTTCTGAAATCGTCAGCGGTGCCACCGTTACCGTTGTCGTTATCGGCGACAGCATTCTGCGTTCGGCACGCACCGTTACGGCGGCTTTAGCCAAACAGTCCGGTCAGGCCGTGTCGGCGCTGCCTGAAAACATCCGTACCCGCCCGCACCGGCTGCCCGCACCCGACAAAGACCATATCCAATCTTGGCAGCAGCTTTTAGACAGCCGTGCGCTCGGCCGCCTGCATTTGCGTGTCGGCGAAATCAACAAAATGTTTGCCGACAGCCACCCCGAAGCGGCTGCCCATCCTGAAAAAGGGGCAGATGACGACACGTTTATTGATTTGTATGCGGCGGTGGTATCGCAACCGTCTGTCGGTAAAAGCCTGCTGGGCGAACAGGGTTTTGCCGAACTGCAAAGCCGCTTAAAACCGAAACAGGCTGCCATTGTGGTGGCGGGGGAAGGGGTGTATTCGTTTAAAGGTTCGGGTTATGTGCGCGGCGGCATTTTTGACCGCATTGAGGTGATTCAGCGCGACAACGGCTTCCGTTTTACCGACCTGCTGCACACGCGCCTGCTGTCGCTGACGGCGGCGGGCGCACCCGCATTTAAAGAAATCGCCCTGTTTGTTACCCCCGAAGATTTTGACTTTGACCCGGCCGAACCTTGGCGTCTGCAACTGTTGGTGCAGCGCGAGCTGGGCGTGCAAAACAAAGCGTTTCTGACCGTAGATTTAAACTACGCGCTGCCGCAGGAACTGACGGTGGACGACCCCGACGGCGAACCGGTGGCCTTGGAAGCGGCGGCCGCTTCCGCCACGCCCGTTCAGGCAGCCCTGCCCGATAGCGGCGACAATCCGCAAAAGGCTTTGTGGAAACAGATTTGGGCGGCAAAAATCCTGCATGTGGCGGTATTGGCGGTGATGCTGGCGGTGTTGTGTGCGGTCTTTTTCTTTCAGGATACGCTGGTGCGTTATGAAACTGCCTACCGCCGTTTCCGTCTGGCCTATCTGACGCTGACCTTGTTTTATATCGGCTGGTATTTGCAGGCGCAGTTGTCGGTGGTGAACGTGATGACCTTTACCTCGGCACTGATGCACGGCTTCAGTTGGGATTATTTTCTGATGGACCCGTTTGTGTTTACCTTGTGGTGCGCTACGGCGGTGTCTATGTTGTTTTGGGGGCGCGGCGCATTTTGCGGCTGGTTGTGTCCGTTTGGCGCATTGCAGGAATTAAGCAATACGCTGGCCAAAAAAATTGGTATTCGGCAAAAAGTGTTGCCTTTCGGTCTGCACACGCGGCTGACGGCGGTGAAATATGTTCTGTTTATGGGACTGTTCGGTGTTTCGCTGTACGATTTGGGCATGGCTGAGCGTTTTGCCGAAGTAGAACCGTTTAAAACGGCGATAATTTTGAAATTTATGCGCGAATGGTGGTTTGTGCTGTTTGCCGTTTTGTTGCTGGCAGCGGGTTTGTTTGTGGAACGCTTTTTCTGTCGTTATTTGTGCCCTTTGGGTGCGGCTTTGGCCATTCCCGCCAAATTACAGATTTTTAACTGGTTGCGCCGTTATCCGATGTGCGGCAATCCCTGTCAGATTTGCCGACACGAATGTCCGGTGCAGGCCATTCATCCCGAAGGCAATATCAATGCCAACGAGTGCATCCAATGCCTGCACTGTCAGGTGATGTACAACCACACTTCCCGTTGTCCGCAGGTAGTGGCGGTGAATAAGAAAAAAGCCCGTCAGGCAGCCGCCAAAGCAGAGCGGGCAGAAGCGCAGCCGGTTCATTTTATCAAGCCGTCAGCACGGCAGGATTAGGCGTATCCCTATTTACTTATGCGGCGGTATTTTTGGTATAAATCCGCCTCTGCCGCGTTAAAAATCCTTGCAAGGTGTTCAACCTTGCGCGGATTTTTGCCTTGCATAGGCGGATTTCTACTCAAAAAACCGCTCGGCAAAGCAAATGGCGACACGCCCTAGCTTTCAGGCAGCCTGAAGCAGTTGCCGTTTTCCCACTTTTAAGGAGTGTTATTATGTCAGACAAAAAAACTGAACAACTGAACCCGTCCGGCATCAGCCGCCGCAGTTTTCTCGGCACGGCCGCCGTATCCGGTGCCGGTTTGGGACTGATGGGGTTGATGGGCGGCTGTTCGCCCAATGCCCAAGGCGGTGCGGGCGGGGCTTCGTCTGCCCACGCGGGCGGTGCTTCCGCCGCATCGGGCGGTGCCGCCTACCATGTCGGCCCGGGCGAATTGGACCAATATTATGCTTTCAGTTCAAGCGGCCAAACCGGCGAAGTGCGCGTATTGGGGCTGCCGTCCATGCGCGAGCTGCTGCGTATTCCCGTGTTCAATATGTGCAGTGCCACCGGCTGGGGGCGCACCAATGAAAGCCGCCGCATTCTGAATGAAAACATCACGCCGGAAACACGCGCATACCTGCAAAAAACCCATCAGCCGGTATTGCCCAACGGCGATTTGCACCACCCGCATATGTCGTTTACCGACGGCACTTATGACGGCCGCTATGTATTTGTCAATGATAAGGCCAACAACCGTGTGGCGCGTATCCATTGTGGCGTGATGAAAACCGACAAAGTATTGGAAATCCCCAATGTGTCGGGCGTACACGGCCTGCGTCCGCAGCGTTATCCGAAAACCGGCTATGTTTTTGCCAACGGCGAACACATTGTCCCCATTCCCAACAACGGCACGCTGTTGGACGACCCGAAGAAAAACTGGTGGGCAGTCTACACCGCCGTGGACGGCGAAACCATGCAGGTAGCCTGGCAGGTGATGGTGGACGGCAATCTGGATAACGGCGATGCCGATTATCAGGGCAAGTATTCGTTTTCCACCTGCTACAACTCGGAAAAAGGTCTGACCGTTACCGATGCTTCCGCCAATGAACAGGACTGGTGCGTGGTCTTTAATATCGCCGCCATTGAAGAAGGCATTAAAAAAGGCGATTACAAAGAAATCAACGGCGTAAAAGTATTGGACGGCCGTGCCGAAGCCAATTCGGCCTACACCCGCTATATTCCCGTTCCCAACTCGCCGCACGGCTGTAATGCTTCGCCGGACGGCAACTATATTATGCTGAACGGCAAGCTGTCGCCGACCGTAACCGTATTGGACGTGCGCAAGCTGGACGATTTGTTTGCCGGCAAAATCAAAGAGCGCGATGTGGTCGTGGCCGAACCGGAATTGGGTTTGGGCCCCCTGCATACCGCTTTTGACGGACGCGGTTTTGCCTACACCACCCTGTTTTTGGACAGCCAGATGGTGAAATGGGATATTCAGAAAGCCATTGATGCTTATGCGTCAAAAAGCGGCAAAACCGACTACATCGTGCAGAAACTGGACGTGCATTACCAGCCCGGCCACAACCACACCACGATGGGCGAAACCAAAGAAGCAGACGGCAAGTGGCTGGTTTCACTAAATAAATTTTCTAAAGACCGTTTCTTGAACGTCGGCCCGCTCAAACCCGAAAACGACCAGCTGATTGATATTTCCGGCGATGAAATGAAACTGGTACACGATGGGCCCAGCTTTGCCGAGCCGCACGATATGCTGCTGGTGGCCGCATCCAAGCTCAATCCTTGGAAAACTTGGAAACGCGACGACCCGTGGATGTGGGCGGACGTGTTGGAACAGGCCAAAAAAGACGGTGTGGAATTGGAAAAAGCCGCCAATGTGATTCGGGACGGCAACAAAGTGCGCGTGTATATGGTGGCGGTGGCACCGACTTTCAGCGTGCCGACTTTTGAAGTTAAGGCAGGGGACGAAGTAACGGTTATCGTCACCAATATGGAAGTAACCGAAGATTTGACTCACGGTTTTACTTTGGAAGGCCACGGCGTAGCGATGGAAATCGGCCCGCAGGCAACCGCTTCGGTTACCTTTACCGCCCGTCCGGGCGTGCATTGGTATTACTGCCAATGGTTCTGCCACGCTCTGCATATGGAAATGTCCGGCCAGATGATTGTCAAACCGTAAGACTGCTTGCCGTTTGCATCTGAAACGGCAATTAGTCCAATAACGGCTGTTTTTCAGGCAGCCTGAAAAATCTTTGTTTCAGGCTGCCTGAAATTTTAAAGTTTATATGTTAAAACCTTATTTGACTTTATTGTTTTCCGTATTGTGCCTTGCTGTTGTGCCGGTTCGTGCCGCCGTTATCACGCTGACCGCAGGCAGCGACCTGCAACAGGCGGTGGAACGCGCACAGGCGGGCGACGTACTTCATCTGGCTTCGGGACGCTATCGCGGGCCGGTGGTGATTGACAAACCGCTTACTCTGGCCGGACCGTCCGACCGTTCTGCCGTGATTGACGGCGGCGGGCGCGGCCGTTCCGTCAGCATAACCGCACCCGACAGCGTGCTGCGCCACCTGACCGTAACCGGTTCGGGTATCCGCTTGGATACCATGGACGCGGGTATATTTCTGGACAAAACCGCCCACCGTGCCGTAGTGGAAGAAAACAATATCAGCGGCAATGCCTTCGGTGTATATGTGTGGGGGGCAAACGATGCCGTAGTGCGTGCCAACCGCATTGTCGGCGACAGCAGCCTGCGCGTAAACGAGCGCGGCAACGGCGTGAATATCTGGAACGCCGCCGGTACGGAAGTGTCCGACAACCTGATTTCACAGGGGCGGGACGGGATTTTTTCCAATGCAAGCACCCGCAATACTTATAAAAACAACCACTTTTCCAAACTGCGCTATGCCGTCCACTATATGTACACCAACGACAGCGAAATCAGCGGCAATATTTCGGACGGCAACCAAATCGGCTACGCGCTGATGTTTTCCGAGCGTTTGAAAATCCGTAACAATATCGCCGTAAACAGCAGCGCACAGGGCATGATGCTCAATTATGCCAACCATTCCGACATCAGCGGCAATGTGGTGGACAAAGCCGAAAAATGCGTCTTTATCTACAATGCCAACCACAACCGCATAACGGACAACTATTTTGGCGGCTGCGGCATCGGCATTCATTTTACCGCCGCCGCCGAAGGCAACACCATTCACAGCAATGCCTTCGTATCCAACCAAAACCAAATCAAGTATGTCAGCACCCGTTATGCCGACTGGGGTGAAAGCGGGCGCGGCAACTATTGGAGCGACAACAGCGCCTTTGATTTGGACGGTGACGGCATTGCCGATACCGCCTACCGCCCCAACGGCATTACCGACCAGATTTTATGGCGCGCGCCCGCCGCCCGCCTGCTGATGAACAGCCCCGCCATCAGCATGGTCAAATGGGCGCAGGCGCAATTTCCCGCGCTGCTGCCCGGCGGCATTACCGACAGCCGTCCGCTGATGCTGATGCCGCACAGTCCGACATGGCAGCGTTACCAAACATACAAACAAAACCGTCAGGCAGCCTGAAACCAACACATCATGAGCGAACCCGTTTTAATTTTAAACCAAATCAGTAAACACTATGGCGGCCGCGCCGCCGTCAGCCGCATAGACTTCAGCCTGAATGCGGGCGAGTGCGTCGGCTTGGCCGGACACAACGGCGCAGGCAAATCCACCATTATCAAACTGATTTTGGGTTTAATCCGTGCGGACGGCGGCAGCCTGCACCTGTTCGGTCAAGAAGTTTCAGACAGCCGCAGCACCGCCGTCCGCAACCGCATCGGCTATCTGCCTGAAACCGCCGCCCTGCATCCGGCGCTGACCGGCCGCGAAACCTTGGATTTTTATGCCAAGCTCAAACGCTGCCCGTTAAGCCGCAATGCCGGATTGCTGGCGCGGGTCGGCATTGCCCAAGCGGCCGACAAACGGGTCGGCACTTATTCCAAAGGCATGCGCCAGCGTCTGGCATTGGCGCAGGCGTTGTTGGGCGAACCCAAGCTGCTGCTGTTGGACGAACCGACCACCGGTTTGGACCCTGCTTCGCGGCAGATGTTTTACCAAATTATCGGCGAACTGAAAGCCGAAGGGGCGGCCGTTTTGCTCAGTACCCATGCTTTGGCGGAGTTGGACGGACATGCCGACCGTATTGTGGTGATGAAAAACGGCAGTAAAGTGGCAGACGGCAAGCTGCGCGAACTGCACCGCCAGAGCGGCCTGCCGGTACGCATGGAAGTTTTGCTGTATCGGGAAGCCGAGCTGCCGCCGCCGTGGCGGCAGTTGTCGGAACGGCTGTACGGCGCGTCATGCCCGCCTGAACGGCAAACCGAATATCTGCGCCTGCTGGGTGCGTGGGACAATATTGAACGTTTGGATATTCACGCCCCGACTTTGGATGAAGTCTATGCCGGTTTTTTACAGCGCGAAGACGCGTAAATTTTTCAGGCAGCCTGAAAACAATTTTGTATCTTGAATTAAAGGGAAAAAATGTCCCCGATAATGATTATTGCCGAAAAAGAAATCCGCGATGCCCTGCGTAACCGTTGGATACTGGCCGCCACCCTGCTGCTGGCGGCATTGGCATTGTGTTTGGGCTTTTTGGGCAGCGCACCCACCGGCAGCGTGAAAGTAGAACCGCTGACGGTAACCGTAGTCAGTCTGTCCAGCCTGTCGGTGTTTCTGATACCGCTTATTGCCATGCTGCTGTCTTATGACGCGCTGATTGGCGAAATGGAACGCGGTACGATGGCTTTGCTGTTGAGTTATCCGGTGTCGCGCAGCCAAGTGTTAATCGGCAAGTTTGCCGGTCATTGCGCGGTGTTGGCTTTGGCCACCGGCGCGGGCTACGGTTTGGCGGGTGTTGCGCTGCAACTGGGCTACGGCGGCGGCGCGGCTGCTTGGAAGGCGTTTGTTTTGCTGATTGGTGCCAGTATTTTATTGGGAGCGGCATTTTTGTCCATCGGTTATCTGATTAGTGCCAAAGCAGGCGAACGCGGTACGGCGGCGGGCTTGGCGGTGGGGGTGTGGCTGTTTTTTGTATTGATTTTTGATATGGCGCTGTTGGGCGTATTGGTGGCCGACAGCAAACATGCTTTGTCTGCTTCCGTAGTGGAAATGATTTTGTTGTTTAACCCTGCCGATGTGTACCGTCTGCTGAATCTGACCGGTTATGAAAACACCGCCGCTTATGCGGGCATGGCCGGTTTGAGTGGTCAGATTTCCTTGGGGATGCCGCTTTTGCTGGCGGCGCAGGCTGCTTGGGTGGCGGTGCCGTTTGCTTGGGCGGTGCGGGTGTTTGCCAAACGGCAGGTTTAGGGGGAATGCTTTATGAAACCGGTATGGGTTTTGATTTTATCGGCCGTTATCGGCCTTCAGGCAGCCTGCGGCGGGCGTGAAAATACGCCGCCCCCGCCGCCGCAGGCGGTCGGCGCTGAGTCGGTCGGCCATTACTGCACCATGAATCTGAACGAACACAAAGGCCCGAAAGGACAGGTTTTCCATTACAGCGACCCGTCCAAACCGGTGTGGTTTTCTACTGTCAACCAAGTGTTCGGCTATCTGCGCCATCCGGGCGAACCGCGTGATGTCAGCGCGGTATACGTCAGCGATATGGGCAAAGTCAGCGACTGGCAACAGGCCGATGCGGGCAATCATTGGCTGGACGCACACCATGCATTTTATGTGATAGAAAGCCCGTTTGTCGGCGGTATGGGCGCACCCGATGCGCTGCCGTTTGCACAAAGGGCGCAGGCACAGGCGTTTGCGGACAAAAACGGCGGGCGGGTGGTAACGTTTGATGAAATGCCCGACAGTTTTATTTATAGATGATTTAATTTAAAACCGTTTCAGGCAGCCTGAAACCGGAACAGACAAAAGGAACAAACCATGAACACCCTGAACCGCCGCCGTTTTATCGGTATCAGTGCTGCGGCGGCCGGTGCGGCCGCAGTGGGGTTTGCCCGTACCGAAGCCCCCGAACCCTATTTATGGCGCGGCACTGCCTTGGGCGCGGAAGCGGAACTGCGGCTTTACCACCCCGACCGCAGTTTTGCCCGTCATTTAATCGGGCGGGTATTGGCGGAAACGGAGCGTTTGGAAAATATTTTCAGCCTGTACCGCCCCGACAGCCAGTTAAGCCGTCTGAACCGCCAAGGCTACCTGCACCGTCCGGCGGCAGAATTGTTGGAAATTTTGAGTTTGAGCCATACCCTGCACCGTCTGACGCGGGGCGCGTTTGACCCGACCGTGCAGGCCTTGTGGCGTTTGTATGCCGACACACCGCAGCCCGATGCCGCCGCCGTGCGCCGTGCGCTGAAGCGGGTGGACTGGCGGCAGGTGGATTTTGACCCGCAAACGGTGCGTTTCCGCCAACAAGGCATGATGCTGACCTTAAACGGTATTGCCCAAGGTTATATTACCGACCGCATCAGCCGCCTGCTGCAACAGGCCGGTTTGCAGCACGCCTTGGTTAATATGGGCGAAATCCGCAGCCTGCTGCCGCACGGACAGCCGCCGTTTCAGGCAGCCGTGCGCCACCCGCAGCAGGCCGGACAAACCCTGTTGCGGATTCCTTTAAACGGCAACCGCGCTTTAGCCACTTCGGGCGGCTACGGTACGCAGTTGGGCGGCGGCATCAGCCATCTGTTTCATCCGAAAACCGGCTCGGGCGTACCGCTTTATCACAGCGTCAGCGTATCGGCAGGGCAGGCGGCCGTAGCTGATGCCTTATCCACCGCTTTTTCGGTATGCGGCAGCGAAACGATACGTGCCGCTCTGGCACAACTGGGCGGCGGCATAGAGACATGGTTAATGCACCCCGACGGTACGCTTCAGCATCTGGCTGCCTGAAACATTGGCAGCTTAAAACCTGTTCGGGTATCATGCCGCTTTCGTCTTTGAAATGGATGCAAGTATGAATGCGGTTGTAATCGGCGTTTTGGTGATGCTGGTGTTGTCGGTGGTGCGGGTAAACGTCGTACTCAGTCTGGTTATCGGCGCTTTTGCAGGCGGTTTGGCTGCGGGTTTGCCGGTGGCGGATATAGACGGGGTTAAAGGGGTGATGACCCATTTTCAAAACGGTTTGGCCGGCGGCGCAAAAATCGCCCTTTCCTATGCCATGCTGGGGGCGTTTGCTATGGCCATTACCCATTCCGGCCTGCCGCAGCAACTGTCTTCTGCGGTGATACGCAAAATTGATGCGGGCGGTCTGAATACGGGCAGAATAAAAAAACTGCTGTTGGGCGGTCTGCTGGTGATGTCGGTGATGAGCCAGAATATTATCCCGATTCATATTGCCTTTATTCCGATGATTATCCCACCCCTGCTGCTGGTGTTTAACAATCTGCAACTGGACCGCAGGCTGCTGGCTTGTGTGATGACTTTTGGTCTGGTGACCACTTATATGTTTCTGCCCTACGGCTTTGGTGCTATTTTCTTAAACAAAATCCTGCTGTCTAATATTGAAAGCGCCGGTATGGCGGTGGAGGGTATCAATGTTATGGCGGCAATGGCCGTTCCGGCAGCGGGTATGCTAGCGGGTCTGATATGGGCGTTTTACCATTACCGCAAGCCGCGCATTTATGCCGATAAGGAAGCCGACCACAGGGAGCATCATGCCGCTTTGGCCGAGGCTGTGCATATTTCACCTTACCGCAGCATGGTGGCGGCAGTGGCCATTTTGGTATGTTTTATTATCCAACTGATTTATGATGACGCGCTGTTGTTGGGAGCCTTATTAGGCTTTGCCGTATTTATGGCTTTGGGCGTGGTGCGGCGTAAAGAAGCAGACACGGTGTTTAATGCCGGTATCCGCATGATGGCAACCATCGGTTTTATTATGATTGCCGCACAGGGTTTTGCTGAAGTAATGAAAGCCACCGGTGCGATACAGCCTTTGGTGGACGCAGGTACGCAGATGTTTTCAGGCAGCAAGTCCATCGCGGCATTGGCGATGCTGATGGTCGGTCTGCTAGTTACGATGGGCATCGGCAGCTCGTTTTCCACTTTGCCGATTATTGCTGCCATTTATGTACCTTTGTGTGCTTCGCTGGGTTTTTCACCATTGGCAACCGTGGCGATTATCGGTACGGCCGGTGCTTTGGGTGATGCCGGTTCACCCGTGTCTGATTCCACTTTGGGGCCGACCGCCGGTCTGAATGCGGACGGTCAGCATGACCATATGCGCGACAGCGTTATTCCCACTTTTCTGCATTTTAATATCCCCCTGTTTATTGCAGGCTGGATTGCCGCAATGGTGCTGTAATGGAACAAGATTGGGAAAAACGTTTGGTTGAGTTGGAAATCCGTTGCGCCTTGCAGGAAGAGTTAGTGTCTTCATTAGACGCAACGGTCACCAAAATGCACGAAACCTTGGATTTGCAGCAGCAACAACTGCGCTTGCTCTACAAACGCTTGCAACATCAAGCAGCCGCCGAAACGGAAAAACCGTACAGCCTGTTTGAAGAAATACCGCCGCATTATTAATCAAAAAAACCTGCCTTTATCGGGCAGGTTTTTTCTTATCCGGTTTGCTGAAACCGGTATAAAAATTAGTGTGCGGCAGAAGCAGCAGCGTCTTTTACTTCTTCAGCAGCAGAAGCGGCAGCGTCTTTCATTTCAGTTGCGGCAGAAGCAGCAGCACCCATGGCATCAGAAGCAGCGGCAGCAGCTTCGCTGGCAGCAGCAGTTACGCCAGAAGCGGCAGCATCCATTGCAGAAGCGGCTTCAGAAGCGACAGAAGGAGTGGCGGGTTCGGCCGCTTGCTCTTTCTGACCGCCGCAAGCGGCAACAAACAAAGACAGCAACGCAGCAGCTACGAGGGATTTTTTCATATTAAACACCTTGTTTAAAAATATGGTCATGTTAAAAACACGGCTGCGCCGCATCGTTTAGGTAAACAACGGACGGTTTATGCCGTAGGAAAGTTTGTATTTTGCCTGAAAATTTTTTTTGATGCAATCATTAAAATGCGGCAGCCGCCTGATTTTGTGTTATTAAAACCCTACCTGAGGGATTGGGGGATAAGGGGTAGCATCAAGCCATATTTCCATAAGCATATGTTATATAAAAATTAAAATGTTTTCAGGCTGCCTGAAAACCTGTATATCGGTGACATTAACGGCTTAAATACTGTTGCGCAGGATACACACCTGCCGCACATATCCGCCTGCCTGTGCCTGTGTTATACTGCGCCGCTTACGATTGGCTTTATTTTAAGGATATGCGATGAGCATTAAGAAAAATTCGGTGGTTACCCTGCATTATGAAATGTTTGATGCGGATGGTAATCTGATTGACAAAACGGTTGAACCGATTGCCTATTTGCACGGCGGTTATGACGGTATTTTCCCTTTGGTGGAAGAAGCCCTGCACGAAAAAAACATCGGTGACAGCGTGGATGTGGTATTGCAGCCCGATGATGCCTTCGGCGAACACGAACCGGAGCTGATTCGTGTGGAAAACATCAGTGTGTTCCCCGTGGAAGTGGAACCTGGCATGATGTTTGAAGCCGACGACCCCGAAACCGGCGATGTGATTGTCTACCGCGTTACAGAAGTGGCGGACGGCAAAGCCGTGGTGGACGGCAATCACCCCTTGGCCGGCATGGTTATCCGCTTTAAAGCAACGGTGGACAACATCCGTGAAGCCAGCGCCGAAGAAATCGCACACGGCCATGTTCACGGCGCACACGGCCATCATCATTAAGAATTAAAGCTGACGGCTTGAAAACAGGCTGCCTGAAATCCTTTCAGGCAGCCTGTTTTACAACAAAGCAATTATTTTGTATAACAAAAAATATTAAAAAAAATCCGTTTCCGTTATAATTTGACATTTCTTAACAGTTTGCGCGGCTGCCTGAAGCCCGCACCGGCCGATTATTCTTAATTTAAGGATGCCGATATGCCTCAAAATATCCCCATGTTTCTGACATGGTTGCGAATTTTGCTGATTCCGATTTTTACCGCCGTACTGTACCTGCCGCCGCATTGGCTGAGCGGCAATACCGCCAACTGGACGGCAGCAATTATTTTTGCCGTTGCCGGCATAACCGACTGGTTTGACGGTTTTCTGGCACGCCACTTAAAACAAACTTCCGAATTCGGCGCGTTTTTAGACCCCGTAGCCGACAAGCTGATGGTGGCGGCGGCTTTGGTGCTGCTGGTTAAGCTTGACCGTACCTATGCCCTGTTTGCCATGGTGATTATCGGCCGCGAAATCACCATCTCCGCCCTGCGCGAATGGATGGCGCAGTCGGGCAAACGCAACAGCGTGGCGGTGGCCAGCATCGGCAAATTGAAAACGGCGGCGCAAATGGCGGCCATTTTTGCCTTGCTGGTGAATGACAGCGATTTTTACGGTTTGAACTTTCATCTCACCGGTAATATTCTGATGTTTATCGCATCTGTGCTGACCATTTGGTCGATGTGTTACTATCTAAAAATGGCGTGGAAAGATTTACGCTGAAAAAATACCGAAAAACGCTTGACACATTTTTTCACACCGTTATAATGCCGCTTTCCTTGTGCTGCGGATGCAGCCGGATGATGCGGGAATAGCTCAGTTGGTAGAGCGCAACCTTGCCAAGGTTGAGGTCGCGAGTTCGAGACTCGTTTCCCGCTCCAAAATTTAATTTTATCCGACAGGGCGGGAATAGCTCAGTTGGTAGAGCGCAACCTTGCCAAGGTTGAGGTCGCG
>JAUNOT010000134.1 GCA_030537065.1 Conchiformibius sp. | reverse complement strand
TTTAGGGCGTGTCCCTATTTACTTATGCGGCGGTATTTTTGGCACAAATCCACGTCTGCCGCGTTAAAAATCCTTGCAAGGTGTTCAACCTTGCGCGGATTTTTGCCTTGCATACGCGGATTTTTACTCAAAAAACCGCTTGGCAAAGCAAATAGGGACACGCCCTAGCGTTCTGCCTGCAAAAGCTGTAAAAAGGTTTCCAGATTTTTTTGCAGCGTGTCGGCGTCCAGCCATCCGGCCGCCAGAAACAGGGTAAAGAAAATATAAGTGATGACTGCGCTGCCCAACAGATAGACGATGTAGCCGAGCAGGACTTTACCCAAGCTTTGTTTGGACAGCGCCATAAAACCGGCTGTTTGTGCCCAAAACGCCCACATCAGCCAAGCATTAGCAATCAGACCGGCAGCGGGCGGCAGGTAAAAGAAAAATACGGTCGGCAAGGCCAGTGCCTCACCGGCCAGCGTGTAGCCCAAAAACGGAATCTGCGGGCTGCCGAAATAGTGTAAAACGGCGGTCATGGCGTGGGTCAGCACCAGCCAGCGTACCGCCGCCACCACCACAGCAAAGGCGAAAACCGCCATGTCCGAGCCGAACAGGGGTGCCAGCGTGGCGGCGTGGAGTGCGCCCAAGGCGACAATAATCAGAAAAAATACCGGTGCGTCATAACGGTAGGCGGCGGCATCGTCGCGGTAGCGCAGGCGCATCATATCGGTACAGTCGCGCAGTAGGGGAAGCAGGTTCATCAAGATTCCTTTGGGGTGGTGGTGTGTGTGCAAAACGGCGGATTATAACGGAAACGGGCTGCCTGAAACCATTTTCAGGCAGCCGCGTGAATTTTACGGACGGTTGCTGCTTAAATTCCGCGCCGTTTCCGCCAAGCGCACAAATTCTTTACGCAAGCCATAGCGGTCGCTGCCTGTATTGGCGCGTGCCAGCGCGATAATGTCCGGCCACTGCATCGCGCTGTTGTAGCGGCCGCCGCGCAGCTGCTGGCCGTAAGCGGCTACCGCCAAAGCAAAACGCGTATCCGCTGATGCTTTGTCCAACGGTTTGGCGCTTGCGGCAATGCCCCGTTCAATCAGCAGGCTTTGCTTTTCATTGGGCCGTTTGTAACGCAATTTGACCCAAGCGTATTCGTTCTTGCTGCTCGATGCGGCGGCTTTGTTACGATAGCGTGTTTCGTTCAGCCAGCCCGTTTTGCCGACGGGAATGATTTCGTAAAATGCGGTCACGCTGTGCCCTGCGCCAATGTCTCCTGAATCCACGCGGTCGTTATTAAAGTCTTCCTCGCGCAACAGGCGGTTTTCATAGCCGACCAAACGGTATTCTTTTACGGTGGCCGGATTGAATTCCACTTGGATTTTAACGTCCTGCGCCACCGTCGCCAAAGTGGACGATAATTGGCGTTGCAGCACTTTCTCCGCTTCGTTGCGGTTGTCGATGTAGCTGTAGTTGCCGTCGCCCGCGTCGGCCAGCTGCTCCATCAAATGTTCGTTGTAATTGCCCGTGCCGAAACCCAAAGTGGTAAGCGAAATACCGCTACGGCGTTTTTCCGCCACCATATTTTTCAGGGTATTAAAGTCGGTTATGCCGACATTGAAATCGCCGTCCGTCGCCAGCAGGATGCGGTTAATGCCGTTGGGCATAAAAGACTTTTTCGCTTCACGGTAGGCCATTTGGATGGCATTTTCGCCTGCGGTTGCGCCGCCTGCCTGCAAGCGGTCAACGGCACGGCGGATGGTGTCTTTATCCTGCCCCGACGTTGGCGGCAACACCAGCTGTTCGCCGCTGGCATAGGTAATCAGGGTAACTTTATCCTGCGGACGCAGCCGCTCGGTCAGCAGGTGCAGCGTTTGTTTAACCAGCGGCAGCTTGTCGGGCGAATTCATGCTGCCTGAAACATCCACCAAAAACACCAAATTGGAAGGCGGCAGCGCTTGTGCGGCCGACTCTTTCGCCTGAATGCCGATTTTGATGATTTTGGCTTCAGGCTGCCACGGCGAAGCCACCGTTTCGGTATGCACGGCAAACGGGCGGCCGTTAGTCGGCTGCGGATAGCCGTAGTCAAAATAATTGACCAGCTCTTCAATCCGTACCGCATCGGCAGGCGGCAGGCTGCCCTGTTGCAGAAAGCGGCGTACATTGGCATAGCTGCCGGTGTCCACATCCGCGCCGAAGGTGGAGACCGGCGTTTGGGCAACGGCATAAACGGGATTGTCGTCCGTTTTGCCGTAGCGTTCGTTATAGGCCGGGCGTATGGCAGTTTCTTTGTTTAAACGCATGATTTTTTGATGCGGTTTGGCAGGCAGGGGTGCAGACATCATGCCTATAGAGATCCATTCCGCAGTCGGGGCAGCTTGCGGCGGCATTTCAGGCTGGCGGACGTTCTGGCCGCAGGCTGCCAGTAGGCAGGCGGTGGTAAATGGCAGCATCAAACGGTAAAACATATATCTACTTCTTTCAACAGATTGGGAAAATGTAGAAAGATTATCCCAATAGGGAAGATGGTGGGCAACCCTTGCGCCATATATTTTCAGGCAGCCTGTCAAAATAAACGGGCATAATGACGGTTTGATAGAAACCTTAAAGCAGAAAGAATGTCTGATTTATATACCGGATTACAGTCTTTTTTCCGTCATATTGCCCGCCGCCGCCTGACATTGGCTTTGAGTGGCGGCATAGATTCCGTTGTGTTGCTGCATTTGTTGGTGCGCGCCCGTAATGAATGGGATTTTGCGCTGGATGCCGTGCATATTCATCATGGTTTAAGTGCGTATGCTGATGAATGGTCGGCGTTTTGTGAAGAATTATGTGTGCGGCAGGAAGTGCCGTTGCTTGTGCGCCGTGTTCGGGTGAACCCTGAAGGGCAGGGGGTGGAAGCGGCGGCTCGGGCCGCCCGTTATGCCGTGTTTGCCGAACTGGATACCGATATGCTGGCGTTGGCGCATCATGCCGATGACCAGCGTGAAACGTTTTTGCTGGCGGCATTGCGCGGCGGCGGCTTGGCTGCTATGGCCGCTATGCCGCATAGCCGTCATTATCGGGGCGATATGCAAATTGTCCGCCCTTTGTTGAACATTTCGCGTCAGCAAATTGCCGATTATGCCAATTATCATGGCTTGGCTTGGGTGGAAGATGACAGTAATCAAAATCCCCGTTTTTTACGCAATTGGATACGCTGTTATCTGATGCCTTTTGCACAAAAACGTTTGCCGCATTTGTCGCAGCAGCTGGATGCGGCAGTATGGCAGGCTCAGGAGGATTGGGCTTTGTTTGCCGAATGGTTGGAGGAGGATTGGCAAGGTGTTTGCCGAAACGGTTTTTTTGACTGTGTGCATTGGCATGGCTTAAGTGCGCCGCGCCGGCGGCGGTTGTTGTTGGAGTTTGCCAAACGGGCAGGAATGGGCTCGCCCCGTCGTGCTGCGGTGGAAAATTTTGCTGATGTTTTGGCGCGCAATCCGCAGCAGGCGGCCGAGTGGTCGTTGCCCAAAGGGCGGATTTATGCCTGTCGGGGGCGTTTGTTTGCGTGTTCTGCCGAACGGTTGGCCGGTTGGGCTTGGTGTGGGGGGAAGGGCGTATCGGCCGATACTTTAGTGCAAACAGGTGGAATGCGGTGGCTTAGGCAATCCTGCGGTTTGCCGTCATGGTGTGAGGAAAACGGTGGTGTGGTCAGGGCTGTGCAAGCTCAAGACAGACTGGCGGTGGGCGGCAGATATAAATCGGTGAAGAAGCTGTTGCAGGAGTATAAAGTGCCGGCTTTTGTGCGGCCGTATTGGCCGGTTTTGACGGATAGGGAGGGACGTTGTTTGGCGGTCGTCAATATCGGCGTGGCAGAAAATTTAAGGGTGGAAAACGGTTATGTGCCGATAATGGAAGAATTAAAGAAATATGTTTTTTAAATTTGGGGCTGTCCTAGATAACGACTAAATTCTCATTTATAGGTTAAGATAATG
>JAUNOT010000133.1 GCA_030537065.1 Conchiformibius sp. | reverse complement strand
ATTCGGATATTTTTTGAAACTCTTTTAAATTAATGTCTTTGCTTTGGTTTTCATCACGAAAACGCCACACCACAAAGGCAACGGGCGAGGAAATCAGCAAGGCGGCCAATGTCCAAAATGTCCCCGTTTCCCATATTTTTGCCGATAAAGCCTGATGACGGATTAAAAAGCGTATGCTTTCGGCAATGCAGAAAAATATCAACAGCGAAACCGCGCCCGCTGTCATTACCTGCACGGGGCGCGGCTGTTTGGCGGTACGCAGCAGTATCAGCCACGCACACAGCAATAAGCCGCCAAACCAGATTGCGCCGGTAAAATCAATATTTGCCTGTTGAATGGCTGCAGCAATATTTTCACGCGCCCAATAAGACGGTATGACAAAGAAGAACAGTAAGGCAGCCAATACGGGTTTGGCTTTTATCCAATTCCAAATATTCCGAATCTTTTGTTTTGCCTGTTTCCAAGCGTTCCGAATCTTTCGTGTTATCCATTGAACAGCAAGGCTGATTTTTGCTTTTAACTCCGCAAAAGACCAACGATTGCTTCCCATAATTGCACTCCCAATATTTTTCAGGCAGCCTGAAAGCGGTTTTTTCCGTTTCAGGCTGCCTGAATGTTATGGCTTTACACCAAACTTAAGCGTTTTAATTCGCTTTGCACATCGGCGGTCGTCCAACGGTTGGCGGCGGCCAGATGCAGCAGCGCGGTGGCGGTTTCCACATTGCAGTAGCCGCCGTTTACCGCGCCTGAAGTGCGTAGGCGGCTGCCTTGGGCATACACCGCCGCCGCTTCGCCTTCGGGTACTTGGCTGATGTTCAGTACGGGGCGGTTTTGTGCGGTAAACTGGTGGATGGCGTCCATCAGGTCAATATCGGCAGGGGAATTGCCGTGGCCGTAGGTCATCAGCACGGCGGCGTTTAGCGGAAAGGTACGCAGGCTGTGGGCGGCGGCCTTGATGCCGATGCCGGGGGTTAAAAACAGGGCGGCCACGCGCTGGTCGGGGTCAAAGCGGCGCGGCAGGGCGTTAAAGGCAGGGGCGGGGCGTTCGGGCGACCATGTGCCGAAATGGTGGTTGGTAAAGCCGTCGGGCGATACGGTGCTGCATTTGCTGCTGCCCACGGCGGGGAACAGTTTGCCGTTAAACGCCAGTAGGACTTCGTGTACGTCGTCGCGCAAAACGGCAGAAACGGCGGTGTCCAGATTGAGCGGGGCATCGCTGTCGGGCGCACCGAAAGGGATTTGTGCGCCGGTCAGTACCACGGGTTTGCCGAGGGTGTCCAATGCCAGCGCAAACAGGTTGGCGGTGTAGGCCAGCGTGTCGGTGCCGTGCAGCACGAGTACGCCGTCATAATCGGGCAGGGCGGTGTTGAGGATGTCCAGCCATTCGCTCCAGTGTTGCGGCGACACGGCCGAGCTGTCAATCAGGGGCGAGCAGATATGCCAATGCAGGTTCATGCGTCCGGCATAGGGTTGCAGGGCGGTGTCGGCCAGCGCGGTGTCGGGTTTGAGGCCGTCGGGACCTTCGGTCATGCCGATGCTGCCGCCGGTGTAGAGGACGAAGATGTTTTTCATGGCGGGTGTTCCTTAAAAATTTAAAGATAACGGAAAGGTTTTCAGGCTGCCTGAAAGGTTCAGGCGGTAAGCAGGCGCAGGGCTTCGCGGTATTTGGCGAGGGTTTTGTCAATCACGTCCTGCGGAATTTCGGGCGCGGGCGGCTGTTTGTTCCAGCCGCTTTGTTCCAGCCAGTCGCGTACAAACTGTTTGTCAAACGAGGGCGGATTGCTGCCGGGGGCGCAGTTGTCGGCCGACCAAAAACGGCTGGAGTCGGGGGTCAGCACTTCGTCCATCAAGGTGAGCGTGCCGTTTTCGTCCAAGCCGAATTCAAATTTGGTGTCGCAAATCACGATGCCGCGTGTGGCGGCGTAGGCGGCCGCTTCGCTGTACAGGCGCACGGCTTGGCTGCGTACCTGTTGCGCCAGCTCGCTGCCGATGATGTCGGCGCAACGCTCGAAGCTGATGTTTTCGTCGTGGCCGCCCACTTCGGCTTTGGTGGACGGGGTAAACAGCACTTCGGGCAGGCGTTCGGCTTCGCGCAGTCCGGCAGGCAGGGCGATGCCGCACACGCTGCCGTGTTGGCGGTATTCTTTCCAGCCGCTTCCGGCCAAATAACCGCGAACCACCGCTTCAATTTTCAGCGGCGTGAGCCGTTTGGCGACGACGGCGCGGTGTTGCAAGGCCTGTGCTTCGTTTTCAGGCAGCACGTCAAACACGCTTTGGCCGGTAAAGTGGTTCGGCATAATGTGTGCCAGTTTGTCAAACCAAAAGTTGGAAATTTGGGTCAGGATTTCGCCCTTGCCGGGAACGGGCTGGTCAAGAATCACGTCAAAGGCAGACAGGCGGTCGCTGGCAACAATCAGCATGGTGTCGGGGCTGACGGCATACAGGTCGCGGACTTTGCCGGAATAGATTTTGGGCAGGCTGACGGCGGTCATGGACAAGGCTCCTCGCACATTGGAAAACGGGGGATTTTAACGCGGTTTGCACGGTTTTTGAATGCTTGTCGGCCGCAGGCTGCCTGAAAGTTTTAGACGCACGGGCATATAACTTTTCGTTCCATATGATAGGAACATTGCATATTTAGCCCGTGCGCGGCTTTGCATTAAGATAAGCGGTTTGATTTTGACAACAGGAATCCCGACTATGGCACGTTTAACCGTACACACCGCCCAATCTGCCCCTGAAGCCGCCCGCGCCCGCGTGGAAGCCGCCCAACAGGCCAATGGCTTTTTGCCCAATCTGATTGGCGTATTGGCCAATTCGCCCGAAGCTTTGGCGTTTTATCAGGAAGTGGGCAAACTCAACGGCAACACCAGCTTGAGCGCGGGCGAGCGCGAAGTGGTACAGATTATCGCCGCCAAAACCAATGAATGCGGCTTTTGCGTGGCCGGACACACCAAGCTGGCGACTTTGAAAAAACTGCTGTCCGAACAAAATATTGCCGCTTCACGCGCCGTAGATGCAGCTGCGTTTGACGATGCCAAGCTGTCGGCGTTGGCGGCGTTTACCGTGGCGGTGATGGCCGAGCGCGGCGCGGTGTCGGATGCCGCTTTGCAGGCGTTTTTGGATGCCGGCTACAACCAGCAGCAGGCGGTGGAAGTGGTGTTGGGTGTGGCGTTGGCGACGTTATGCAACTACACCAATAATTTGGCCAAAACCGAAATCAATCCCGAATTGCAGGCGTTTGCCTGATTTTCAGGCTGCCTGAAAATGCTTTATTCAAAATGGGGCAAATCGGCCAGCAGGCGGCCGTTACGGTCTTTTTCCGACAGTTGCGGCGGGCGTGTCAGCGGCCAGTCAATGTGGATACTCGGGTCGTCCCAGCGCAGGGTGTGTTCGGCCTCGGGGCAGTAGTAATCGGTGCAACGGTAGATAATTTCTGCCGCTTCATCGCCCATAACGCAAAAGCCGTGGGCAAAGCCTTCCGGTATCCAGAGTTGGCGGCGGTTGTCTGCCGACAGTTCTACACCCGTCCAACTGCCGAATGTGGGCGAGCGGCGGCGCATATCCACCGCCACGTCAAAAATGCGGCCGCGTATTACCCGCACCAGTTTGCCCTGCGCGTGTGGAAGCTGGTAGTGCAGGCCGCGCAATACGCCGGCTTGTGACAGGCTGTGGTTTTCCTGTACAAATTCGCGGCAGCCCAGATGGTGTTCAAAGCGGTTGCGGCGGTAGGTTTCGGTAAAGAAACCGCGCGGGTCGTGATAGATGGGAAACGGCTCGATAATTTTGACTGCGGGCAGGCGGGTGGCGGTGATGTTGATGGTTGGCTCCGTTTACGTGTTTTAACGGCAGGCAAGGCTTGTGATTCAGGCTGCCTGCCGTTATTTATGGCTAATCTACTTTAACGTGAGTTCGGGATAAGAATCCCATAAATATTAAAGGGCAAACGTGTTAA
>JAUNOT010000132.1 GCA_030537065.1 Conchiformibius sp. | reverse complement strand
GCCAACAGCGCGTTGCTGGGCAGTTCGCACATCATAATCAGACGCAAACCGTTTTTGCCACGCTCCAAGCCGTTTTCTTTCAAGGCTTTCACCACACCTTCGGCTTCTGCCAAAGTGCGGACAAAGGGAATCATAATTTCCACATTGGTCAAGCCCATTTCATCGCGCACATATTTCAGCGCACGGCATTCCAGCGCAAAGGCTTCTTTAAAGTCTTCAGACACATAACGCGCCGCACCACGGAAGCCCAACATCGGGTTTTCTTCGTGCGGTTCGTACACGCTGCCGCCGACCAAGCCTGCGTATTCATTGGATTTGAAATCCGACATCCGCACAATCACTTTTTTCGGATACACGGAAGCCGCCAAAGTGGATACGCCTTCGGCGATTTTGTCCACATAAAAATCCACGGGCGATGCGTAACCGGCGATGCGGTCGGAAATTTCCGCTTTCAAATCATCGTCCAAACGGTCAAATTCAATCAGGGCTTTGGGGTGGATGCCGATTTGACGGTTGATGATAAATTCCATCCGCGCCAAGCCGATGCCCTCGTTCGGAATATTGGCAAACGAAAACGCCAGTTCGGGATTACCCACGTTCATCATGATTTTAACGGGCGCTTTGGGCATATTGTCCAAAGCGACATCATGCACTTGTACGTCCAACAAGCCGTTGTAAATCAAACCCGTATCGCCTTCGGCGCAGGAAACGGTAACTTCTTGTCCGTCTTTCAGCACTTCGGAAGCGTTGCCGCAACCCACCACGGCGGGAATGCCCAGTTCGCGGGCGATAATGGCGGCGTGGCAGGTACGTCCGCCACGGTTGGTCACAATCGCGGCGGCACGTTTCATCACCGGTTCCCAATCGGGGTCGGTCATATCGGTGACCAATACGTCGCCTGCCTGAACGGTGTCCATTTCCGAAGCGTCTTTAACCAAACGCACTTTGCCCTGTCCGACTTTTTGACCGATGGCACGGCCTTCCGCCAAAACGGTGCGCTCGCCGTTTAATTCATAGCGGCGCAGGCTGCTGCCTTTTTCTTCTTGCGATTTAACGGTTTCGGGACGCGCCTGCAAAATATACAGCTTGCCGTCCACGCCGTCGCGACCCCATTCAATGTCCATCGGGCGGCCGTAGTGTTCTTCAATAATCAGCGCGTATTTCGCCAATTCGGTGATTTCTTCATTGGAAATGGAGAATTTTTTGCGGTCTTCGGCCGGTACATCCACCGTCTGCACCGATTTGCCCGCCTGCGCCTGTTCGGTAAACACCATTTTAATCAGTTTGGAACCGAGTGTTTTCCGCAAAACGGCCGGTTTGCCTGCTTTCAGCGTGGGCTTATGCACATAAAATTCGTCGGGATTGACCGCGCCTTGCACCACGGTTTCGCCCAAGCCGTAGGAAGAAGTGATAAACACCACATCTTCAAAACCGCTTTCGGTATCAATTGAGAACATCACACCGGCCGCGCCGCTGTCGGAACGCACCATGCGCTGAATGCCTGCCGACAAGGCCACCACATCGTGGGCAAAGCCTTTGTGTACACGGTAGGAAATGGCGCGGTCGTTGTACAGCGAAGCGAAAACGTGGTGAATGGCTTCTTTAACGTTTTCCAAGCCATTGATGTTCAAGAAAGTTTCCTGTTGTCCGGCAAATGAGGCATCGGGCAGGTCTTCTGCGGTGGCCGAAGAGCGCACCGCCACGGAAATCTCGCTGCTGCCTGCGTCTTCCACCATTTTGTTCCATGCGGCTTCAACGGCCTGATTCAAGGCTTCGGGGAAAGGCGTGTCCAAAATCCATTGGCGGATTTCTTTGCCCACCCGCGCCAGCTCCGCCACGTCGTCCACATCCAAAGCGGACAAGGCGGCCGAAATGCGCTCGTTCAAACCCTCATGCGCCAAAAAGGCACGGTAGGCTTCGGCGGTGGTGGCAAAACCGCCGGGGACGCGCACCCCTTTTTCGGTCAGGCGGCTAATCATCTCGCCCAACGATGCGTTTTTGCCGCCTACGCTTTCCACATCGCTCATGCGTAGGTTTTCAAACCAGATAACATAGTTTTCGGTCATTTTGTCTGCGTCCTTATAAAGGGTTTGGCGGGGAAAACGGCAGGCCGTTTTGCCGCTTATGTAAAGAAACGGTTAAAAAACGAAGTCTATTTTAATGTTTGTTGCGGCGCGTGTCATGTTTTTTTACCCAAAAGCGCGTTCAGGCTGCCTGAAAACAGGCGGCAAGGCGGTGTAGCCCAATGAAATGGACAAATAAAATCCAAGCCCGATATGTTATTTTTTGTTAAACACAGCACGGAAAACAGCCGAAAAACCACCGTTCCCTGCCCGTTTATCCGCGCTTTAACGGCAGATTGTAGGGCAATGTAACGGCGCAGGCTGCCTGAAAGACGGGCGGCTGTGCTATATTTTCGGCTTGTTGATATTTCCATCTACCCAAACCCATGCCCTACGCCCTGATACTGCAACACGCCGACCTGTCTGCCTGTTCCCTGCCGCACACCGCCGCCCGTTTTCAACTGCCGCCTCTGCACGGCCGCCGCATCCGCATTCCCCTGCCCGAAACCGTGCAACTGCCTGAAGCGGTGGCCGCCGAATGGGACGCGCAACAGATTGATGCCGCCGTGTTGCCCGACCTGCCGTTTTCCCACTTCGGCCTGCTGGCCAGCGATATGGACAGCACGCTGATTACCATTGAATGTATTGATGAAATTGCCGCCCGTGCCGGCTTGAAAGAACAGGTAGCCGCCATTACCGAACGCGCCATGCGCGGCGAACTGGATTTCCGCCAATCGCTGCACGAACGCGTCGCCTTGTTGGAGGGGCTGCCTGAAACCGCCTTGGAATACGTTTACCAAAATATTTTGCGCCTGTCGGACGGCGCGGAAACGCTGCTGGACGAATGCCGCCGCCACGGCGTCAAAACCCTGTTGGTGTCGGGCGGCTTTACCTTTTTTACCGACAAGCTGCAACACAAACTGGGCTTGGATTGGGCGTATGCCAACCGGCTGGAAATCAAAAACGGCTACCTGACCGGCCGCGTACTGGGCGACATCATTGACGCACAGGCCAAAGCCGATTTATTGGAACAGCACCGCCGCCAACTCGGCCTGTCGCGCGAACAGACTTTGGCAGTCGGCGACGGTGCCAACGACATTCCCATGTTCCGCGCCGCCGGTTTCGGTATCGCCTACCGCGCCAAAGCGGCGGCAGAAGCGGCGGCATCGGCGCGTATCCGCCACAACGGTTTGGATGCAGTGCGCGGCTGGTTTGCTTAACAAGGCGGCACGGTACGGATTACAAACCGCACCGTGCCGTAAAAACCGTTTTCAGGCTGCCTGAAAACCACTATTCCTTATATGGAAACAGTATTATTATGTTTTTGAAGCTTTTCCCTTATATTTTTTACATACACACTATCACCAAAAGCTTTTTCATCAATGAACTCACCATTATTTAAAATTGAAATAAAAAAGCGTTCCTCCATATATCCTTTCGGCAATAACCCTTTATGCCTATCTAAAAATTTATCCAGCCAATCACTAGCCAATAGCCTTTGTAATATTTTATCCTCTATCGGCAAATGCTCAAATAATTTAGCCTTTTTCAATAATTTCTTATAATTCAATACTTCCCCTACTTGCCCCAGTTTCTCCTCCTCCAACCAAACTTGGCTGTTAAATAAAATTAACAATAAGATTTCCATAGGAATCAAACCCCTTACTAAAGCATAATAGTCCTGCTTATCCCCATCACTAATTTTTTGGGTTGTATGAATACACTTCAACAAGCGAAATAACACAATCAAATATGGCTTAATTTCAACAATATATTTTATCTCAGATTCTAAGCAGCCCTGTAATTGCAATTCTTGTGACCCCAAATTACAGACCAAGCAATTTTTAAAATCATCTTCTATTCTACGGGTAAGATTTTTGATTTTTTTATTGATATCCTCGAGATTATTATAGTTTCTTCTAGAT
>JAUNOT010000013.1 GCA_030537065.1 Conchiformibius sp. | reverse complement strand
ACTTTTCAGGACACCACCAACAAGGTTAATCTTTATTTTGCCGAGAATGATTCAAATATTTTAAAATCATTTCCTTATTCTGTTCAATTTCTTCTTCATTCTGTTTTAAATAAAACGTTTCCTCCCTGCCGTCATAAAATGTGACGGAAAACGTTTTACCTTTTATTTTTGTCAAACCGACGGCTTTGAGCGGGACGGACATATCGGTTGCAGAATTGTCGCTTTGCACCAACATTTGGGTTTTCGGATTAAAGTGCCATTTAATCTTTTGATTAAGCAAATTAACTAATTTCCCACCGATGATGTCCACAACCGTAACTTCACCCGTATGATTCGGAGAAAGAATCATCATTTTCAAGGTTATATCATCATTGGCTTTGCGATGCCCCGCCATCCAAGCACCGTACAAATCCCGCTCTTCAAGCTGCTGAGCTAACTCCATATTATTCAACAAGTCACGAAAATCTAAAAACATCTCGGCAGGTTCGTCCGCCCACACCGGCGCGGCAAGCGACAAACACGCCAGCACCGCCGCCAAGATGATTTTTTTCATAACTGTTGCCTTATTCGCTTAAACCCAGTTGTTTTTCCAAAGCCTTAATCCGCTTATTCATCTCGCTCAAATGGCGCACATGCACGGCATTTTTCGCCCAATCCTTATGCGTTTGCAGGGGATAGCAGGTGGCGTAATGTCCTGCTTCCTTAATACTGTGGGTAACGGCCGTGCCGCCGCCAATGCTGGTTTTGTCGGCAATCTCAATATGGCCGACAAACATCGCCGCACCGCCAATCATGCAGTACGCGCCGATTTTGGTGCTGCCTGAAATACCGGCACAAGCGGCAATGACCGTATGTTCGCCGATTTGGCAGTTGTGGCCGATTTGTACCTGATTGTCAATTTTCACACCGCGCCCGATAACGGTATTGCCCATTGCGCCACGGTCTATGGTGGTGTTTGCGCCGATTTCCACATCGTCGCCCAACACCACGCCGCCCGTTTGCGGAATTTTCAGCCACGAATCACCGGCAAACGCCAGCCCGAAGCCGTCCGCACCGATAACCGCGCCCGAATGGATTTCCACCCGTTCGCCCAAAGTGCAGCCGTGATAAACGGTTACATTCGGATGCAGCACGCAGCCTGCACCCAACACGCAGCCTTCGCCCACGCTGCTGCCTGCCAGAATGCGGCAGCCTTCGCCCAATACCGCACCGGCGGCGATAAACGCATTCGCGCCGATTTCGCAGGACGGCGGCACTTGTGCGCCCGCTTCTACCACCGCACTCGGATGTACGCCTGCGCGTGCCGCCTGAACAGGGTGGAACAAACGCGCCACTTTGGCAAAATACAGATACGGGTCGGCAGCGACAATCAGGTTGCGCCCCTCAAACTGTGCGGCCGCCTGTTCCGACACAATCACGGCACCGGCAGCGCTGTTTTGCACTTCGGCACGGTATTTGGGATTGGCCAAAAAGGTAATGTCGGCGGCGGTGGCGGCGGCGGCCGGTGCAACGGCGGCGACAGCAACGTCTTGGCCGTGCCATTGTCCGCCCAGTTGTGCGGTAATTTGGGAAAGGGTGTAGGTGTTCATAAGGCTGCCTGAAAATCAATATTCGCGTACAACGGCGTTACTTTGCAGCTGGCCGATAAACTGTTGGCGGGCTTTTTGCCGTTCTTGTTGCAAAAGCAGACGGCGCACGGCTTCGCGCTGCATTTTGACCGGGTCGGATTCGGTGCGTTTGCCGGTCATGCGTATCATTTGCCAGTCGTTGGCGGTTTGGACGGGAATGCTGATTTGCCCCGGCTGCAAACGTTGTAAAAAGGCTTCTATTTTTTCAGGCTGGCTGTAATCGGTCATTTCCTGCGCTCCGCCTGCGGCAGCGGCAAGGTCTTGCGAATAACGCCGCGCCAATGCGCCAAAGTCGTTACCCTGCGCGACGGCTTGGGCAATCAGGCGCATCCGTTCGCCCACCGAAGCGGCGGTATTGTTTTTGTTGATGCCCAGCAGAATGCGTTGAACGGAGTAAACGGTGTAGGGGCTGCCCTGCGGCAGGCTTTGGCCCTGTTCGCGGGCTTGGCGGATGTGGTTGTCAATACGGTTGTCGTCAATGCGGATGCCGTCTTCCAAGGAAGCCATCATGCGTTCAATCAGCAAATCTTTGGCCACTTCCAAACGGTATTGTTTTTTGCTCCAACCGCTGCGGGCGGCATCAGCATACACTTCTTCTACTGAAGCATTACCCACTTTGGCACGGCGGGCGATTTCGGTATCCACTTCGGCCGCTTCGGCTTTTAAGCCCTGTGTGCGGGCGGCATCGGTCAGCAGGGTGCGCTCAAGCAGGCTTTGGCGGGCTGCCTGAAACAGTTGTGCGGCCGCTACCTGACCGCCGGCATTCTGACGCATGGCCTTGGCGGTGCGTTCAATATCGCCGTAGGTGATGATGTTGCCGTTTACTTCGGCGGCAATGCCGTTAAGCGGTTGGATGTCGGCCGCGCAGGCAGCCTGAAAGGCGGCGGCACAGGCGGCAGCCGTCAGCAGTATTTTAAAAGTACGTTTCATTTTTTGATTACCTCGTTGGTTTTGTGGTAGCCGGGAATGCCCAGCCGCAATATGTGGTAGGGGTTGCTGCCGATACTGCTCAAATCTTTAAGCTGGAAGCTGAGGAAAACGGCGTGTTTGTGGCGGCCGGGGGCGCTGATGTAACGCTGTGCCACCATGCCTGCGCTCCAGCAGCCGCAACTGCTGCGGTATTCCAAGCCGAGCATCTGTTCCAAGGCGGTACGCGGCCGGACGCTGTAATTGAAGCGGCCGAGCGCGTACAAATTGTTATTGAACGGCCATTGGAAAGCGAAATCTATCTGACGCAGGCGGCCGTAATGGCCAGTGTAGATTTCTTCGTCGCGGCCGTATTTGTGGCGCAGCGACAGCACTTTGCCCGCCTGCGGATTGTAACGGACGCCGATGTCGGCACGGCGGGTGGTTTTTTGGTTTTGGTCGTAGTGGATATGGGCATCGGCAAACCAGTTGGCGTGGATGCGGCCGCCGGCAAAGGCGGCAATATCGCTTTTGCGGCGCGGGCTGCGGTTGAGTTGCCCGTCTAATAACACATTGTCGGTATTAAAGTAAAACTTTTGTCCGATACCGGCGCGGAAACGTTCCGCTCCGGTTTGCCTGTCTATAATGCGGGTTTGCAGGCCGCCTGCCAAGCTGTTGCTGCTGTTGATGCGGTCGTGGCCGGAATACAGGTTTTCACGGAACAGTTGGTTGTAGGAAAAGCTGTTTTCGGACGAGTCAAAATTGGGCAGGTCGTTTTGTGATTTTTTGGGAATGTAGTTGTAAAACAAACGCGGCTCCAGCGTTTGCAGGTAGCGGCCGCCAAACAGGCGGCTTTCGCGTTCAAATGTTGCCCCCGCTTCCACATTGGCTATCGGCAGGATGCGCGAGGCGTTGCGCGCGGCTTTGCCGTCAAAGCGCTCCAAACGGTAGTGGGTGGCGTGAATGCCCAGCTTGGGACGGACATACGCCCAACGGTTGGCAAAATCCCACGAGATGCTCGGATACAACACGGCACGGCTGCCACTTTGTTTGTCGGGGTGGGTAAAGCGGCTGAACTGCGCGGCTGCCTGCAAGCGTGTTTTGCCGCTGTATTTCTGCCATTGTGCCGACAGGCGCGGCAGCAGGGCATAGGGGCGTTCTTTGCGGCCGAGCGCGTCGCTTAAGGTTTGGTATTTGCGTAGCTCCAAATCGGCTTCAAGCGGTGCGTCCCAAAAACGGGTGCGGTAGTTGAGCCAAGCGCGGCGTTCCAACTGTACGTTTTCGGCCACGTCGTTGCGGCCGTAAAAGTCGCGGTAGTAGTCGTCGTCCGATACTTGGTGGAAATGCAGGCCGCCGCTTAATTTTTCACTAAAACGGTGTTGGTGCAGCCATTTGGTTTCGTAACGGTTGCCGTAGCGGCTTTTGCGGTCGTGCGGCATATATTTGCCGTTCAGGCTGCCTGAAAAATTTTTGTCCAAATAACGCACTTCGCCGCCGATGGTCGCTCCGCGCGCACTAATTACGCCCGGTGCCAAGGTTGCGTCCAGATTGGGGGCAAGGTTGAAATAATACGGCAGCTCCATTTCCGTGCCGTTGGAACCGACTTTGATGCCGGGTACCAGAAAACCGCTTTTGCGGTTGCCGCTTAAAGGAAAGTCCGCCCACGGCGTGTACAGCACGGGTACGCCGCCGAACACCAGCCGCGCATGCCGTGCCACACCGATATTGCGGTTGCGGTCGGCATCCAGCGAGGCTGCCTGAATATACCAAGAATTGTCGCCCGCCGCGCAGGTGTTAAAACGGACGTTTTTCATCTGTGCACGGTTTTTATCCTGCATCAGCATTTCGCCGCTCGAACCTTGCAAACGCCGTCCTTCGCGTTCGGTGGCAAATTCGGCAGCCGATACGCTGCCGCTGCCTTCGTCCAAGCGGTAATGCAGGTTTTCCCCGCGCACGGTGCCGCCTTGGCTGTCGGTCAGGACAAAACCGCCGGCGGTGCTGACCGTGTTGCTGCGCTGGTCGTAGCTGACCTGTTCGGCGTTCAGGGTATCGCCGCCGTGTTCCACAATCACATCGCCTTGTGCTTCTACGCGCACATTGGTCTGACCTTCCACACGGTCGGCGCTGATGCGGGTGGCCTGTTCGGGCAAAGCCCCGCCGCCGCTGCCGCGTGCAGGCAGATAGCGTGCCGCGCCCTGATTATCCGGACAGACAAAAGCCGACTGCGGCGGCAGGCCGTCCGCACCGGCATAAATATTTCCGGAAAACACCACACCCAAAGCCGCAATCAACGGTTTGGACTGAAATAAACGGGACAAAATTCGCACCCTGTTTGCATATTTATGGTTAAAATCGCGTTTATTTTAACCGAAAAACCGATTATGCAACGTGAAACCCTGTTAAAAAATTGGCTGCAAAGCATCTATCCCGAGCAAAGTTTTACGCTGGAATTTGCCGCCGCCGATGCCGATTTCCGCCGTTATTTCCGCGCCGTGTTTGCCGACGGGCACACGCTGGTGTGCATGGACGCGCCGCCCGACAAGATGAACACCGACCAATATGTTTATGTGCAGCAACTGTTTTCCATGCTGAACGTACCGCAGATTGTGGCGCGTGATGCGGAGCAGGGTTTTATGGCCTTGAGCGATTTGGGCAAGGTGCAGTATTTGGCGGCGATGCAGCACGACCCGCGCCCTGAGGTACACAAGCAACTGATTTTGGAGGCCTTTGACGAGCTGGTGTTGTTGCAGCAGGCCAGCGAAGCGGCGCGGCTGCCTGAATACGACCGCGAAGTGTTACTGCGCGAAATCAACCTGTTCCCCGAATGGTTTGTCGCCAAAGAATTGGGGCGCGAACTGAATTTCGCCCAGCGCAAACTGTGGCAGCAAACCGCCGATGCGCTGCTGCCTGAAATCGAACGCCAGCCCAAAGTGTATGTCCACCGTGATTTTATCGTCCGCAACATTATGCTGACGGCGGCGCGGCCGGGCATTTTGGACTTCCAAGACGCGCTGTACGGCCCCATCAGCTACGATGTGGTGTCGCTGTTGCGCGATGCCTTTATTGAATGGGAAGAAGAATTTGTTTTGGACTTGGTCATCCGCTATTGGGAAAAGGCGCGGGCGGCCGGTTTGCCCGTACCCGAACGGTTTGACGAATTTTACCGTTGGTTTGAATGGATGGGCGTGCAGCGGCATTTGAAAGTGGCGGGGATTTTCGCCCGTCTGTACCACCGCGACGGCAAAGACAAATACCGCCCCGAAATCCCGCGTTTCCTCAACTATCTGCGCCGCACCGCCCGCCGTTATAACGAGCTTGCGCCCCTGTACCAATTATTGTTGGAGCTGGTGGGCGACGAGGAACTGGAAACGGGCTATACTTTCTAAAATAGTTGATTAAAATCGCAACGATACGGCGTTGCCAACGCCCTTATGTACTGATTGTACACGGCGGGCGTTGCCGCCTTGTCTCGTTTTTATTTTCATCAACTATAATTAACGGCGCGGCTGCCTGAAAACGCTTTGGCACTGCGCTTGCTGGCTTTTTTCTCCCACCTTTTCAGGCAGCACGAACCATGAGCCGCACCACTTTACAAAACCTGCACAAATTCCGCCTGTCTTCGGTGATACTGGTGGCCTTGTGCGACGACCATATTGAGCTGACCAAAGTCAAAACGCGCGAACAGTTCCGCAGCGTGGCCGCGCTGCCGCCGCAGTACAATGGCCGCAGCGACTGGGACGACGAACAGCGTAACAACGGCCGCAACCATCTGCCCTTCGCCCACCCGCGCACACCGGTGACCAACAGCCGCGCCGCCACGGAAGTGTTGCGTAATGTGCTGATGCAGAGCCAGTTTTCGCCTACGCCGCCGATTTTGATTATCCGTCCGCAAACGCGTTTTTTAAACGATATTACCGATGTGGAATTAAACACCCTGCGCGATGTTGCCCTGAAAGCAGGCGCAGCGCAGGTGCATATGTATTTGAAGCCCGAATTTGCCGAGAGCGACTGGGGCTATTTTGAAAGCCTGTAATTAAAAGGAAAACCATGACTTATCCCTGTCCGCAATGCGGTTCCGAATACGGTTATCACGACGGTGTGCAACTGGTCTGCCCCGAGTGCGCCCACGAATGGCCGGAACACGCCGAAGAATCTACTGAAGCCGCCGTGCAAATCAAAGACGCCAACGGCACGCCCTTGGCCGACGGCGACACAGTGGTGCTGATTAAAGACCTGAAAGTAAAAGGCAGCTCGCAGGTAATCAAGCAAGGCACGAAAGTGAAAAACATCCGTCTGCAAGAGGGCGACCACGACATCGCTTGCAAAATTGACGGCTCGGCCATGAACCTGAAATCGGAGTTTGTGAAAAAGGCCTGACAAACAGATTTTTTCGGCTGCCCCGTGCGGGCAGCCAATCTGTTACAATACGTCCCGTTTCAGGGCGTGTCCCTATTTGTTTTGCCAAGCGGTTTTTTGAGTAGAAATCCGCCTGTGCAAGGCAAAAATCCGCGCAAGGTTGGACACCTTGCAAGGATTTTTAACGCGGCAGGGGCGGATTTATGCCAAAAATACCGCCGCACAAGCAATTAGGGACACGCCCTAGCTGCCTGAAAAAATATTTCAATTATTATTGGGGATTAAACCTTGTCTTTCCTGCAAACCGTAGTGGCTTTCTTGGTGGCGATTTTGCTGCTGGTAAGCCTGCACGAATTGGGGCATTTGATTGTGGCGCGTTGGTGCGGCATCAAAGTCCTGCGTTTTTCGGTGGGTTTCGGCAAACCGTTCTTTAAGAAAAATTGGCGCGGCATTGAATGGTGTCTGGCGCCTTTCCCTTTGGGCGGTTATGTGAAAATGGTGGATACGCGCGAGGGCGATGTGTCGGAAGCCGACCGCCCTTATGCCTTTGACCAACAACATCCGCTTAAACGCATGGCGGTGGTGGTGGCCGGACCTTTGGTAAATTTGGTGTTGGCAGTGCTGCTGTATGCGTGCAGCTTTTCCATCGGCGGCGTACACGAAATCAAACCTTATGTCGGCACGGTGCAAACGCCGTCCATCGCCTCCAAAGCCGGTTTTCAGGCAGGCGACCGCATTATCAGCGTAAACGGCAAAACCGTACAAAACTTCAGCGATGCACAAATGGAAATGGTGCTGAATCTGGAAGCGGGCAAAGTAAGCGTGGCCGTTGAAACCGCAGACGGCAAACCCGCCGTCCGCACCATTGATGCCGCAGGCAGCGCCGAAGCAGCAGAGGTGGCCAAACGGCACTTGGGCTTGGGCATGGCACCGTTCCGCACTTCCAACAAAATCGGTCAGGTGCTTTCAGGCAGCCCTGCTGATAAAGCAGGCTTGAAAGCGGGTGACCAAATCGTTGCCATTGACGGCAAAGCCACCCCCAAATGGGCCGATTGGAGCACGGTTATCCGCGAAAACGCCGGCCGCAACCTGAAAACCGTTTACCTGCGCCAAGGCCGACACCATCAAACCGTATTGCTGCCCGAATCCTACGAACTACCCGACCGCAGCCAGATTATCGGCCGTATCGGCGTCGGTGCCGCCGTTGACGAAGCTTGGAGCCGCCACATCAGCCGTTACTATCATCCCGATGCTGCTGCCGCTTTCGGCATGGCTTGGGATAAAACGGTACATTACGGCAGCGTTACCCTGTCTTTCTTCGGCAAACTGCTGACCGGCAATGATTCGGTCAGCCATATTTCCGGCCCGCTGACCATTGCCGACGTGGCCGGACAAACCGCCCAAATCGGCTGGCAGCCTTATCTGGAATTTCTGGCATTGGTCAGCTTAAGCTTGGGCATTATGAACCTGCTGCCGGTACCGGTATTGGACGGCGGCCATCTGGTTTACTATACTGCCGAGCTGGTACGCGGCAAGCCCTTAAGCCAACAGACACAGGAATTGGGTGTCCGTTTCGGGGTCGCCCTGATGCTGATCATGATGATATTGGCTTTTTTCAACGATATTACCCGAATATTCGGTTAAACAGGACAACAACAATATGTATTTGAAAAAACTTACCCTGATGCTGATTGCGCTTGGCGTGGTCACTCCGGCGCTGGCCAGCGGCTTCAAAATCCAAGAGCTGCGTATTGAGGGCGAACAGCACACTTCCGAAGCCACCGTACGTTCGCTGTTGCCGGTCAAAATCGGCGATGAATATACCGAACAGACGGGCGAGCAGATTATCCGTGACCTGCACGCAAGCGGTTTCTATGAAAACGTATCATTAGAACAAAACGGCAATATGCTGATTGTGACCGTTAAAGAACGGCCAATTATCAGCAATATTACTGTAAAGGGCGCGAAAGTCCTGCCCAACGACGCCATTTTGAAGCGGATGTCGGAAATACGCGGCTCTTCAGGCAGCAGCGACGGCGAACTGATTAAAGACCCGTCTGAAAAAGGCTACGATGAAAAGCTGAAAGACTTTGAAAGCAACAGCAAATACAATACCGAACAGGCTCTGGCCGCTTCGGGTTTGGCCAAGGGTGATTTTTTCAGTCAGGAAGCCTTGGTACGCGCCCTGCGTGCTTTGGATGGCTCTTACCGCGAGCAAGGCAAAAACAATGTCAAAATCACGCCCGAAGTGCAAGAACTGGCGCGTAACCGCGTTGCCATCACCATTGACGTAGAAGAAGGCGACACCACCCGTGTCCGCTCCATTGAATTTGAAGGCAACAAACATTTCAGCTCCAGCCGCTTGGAACGCCAGCTTGCACTGACCGACGGCACACTGTTTTCTTGGCTGACCAAAAGCGATGTGTTTTCATGGGAGAAATTCGGTCAGGACAAAGCACGTCTGGAAACGTTCTACCGTAATCGCGGCTTTTTTGATGCCGCCATTGAAGCTGAGGAAGTAGAACGCGAATTAAACGATGATAAAACCCGCGAAAAAGTTGTTATCCGCGTAAACGAAGGCGAACGCTATAACTGGGGCGAAATCCGCATCAGCGGCGACACCAAAGAAGTGCCGCAGGACAAACTGCAAAAACATCTGTCTAAACTCAAAAGCGGCAAATTAAGCAATTATGACGCGCTGCAAACGGCGATGGCCAAAATCCGTCTGGATATGCAGTCGGCCGGTTATGCCTATGCCAATGTGGAAGCCAAAGCCAAACGCCAGAACGGACAGGGCATTATCAATATTGATATTCAGGTTGCTGCCGGTCCGCGTATCGCCGTGCGCGAAATCAATATCAGCGGCAATAAAAAAACCCGTGACGAGGTTATCCGCCGCGAGTTCCGCCAGATGGAAGGCGCAACCTACGACCGCGCCAAAATCAACCGCTCGCAACAGCGCTTGCAGCAGCTTGGTTATTTTGATGATGTGGAAGTGGAAGGCCGCCCCACCGAAAATAACGACCAACAGATGGACATCTCCGTCCAAGTAAAAGAACGCAGCACAGGCAGCCTGAACGTTTCGGCCGGCTGGTCGCAGGACGACGGCTTGGTTATGTCGGGCGGCGTGGCGCAAGACAACTTGTTCGGTACGGGCAAATCCGCTTCTTTGAGCGCGTCGCGCAGTAAAGTGCGGCAAAACGCCAGCCTGTCGTTTACCGACCCGTATTTCACCCCTGACGGCGTGAGCATGACTTATTCGCTGTTCGGTTCGAACTACAACCCCTACAAGCTGAACAACAGCCCGCGCAGCTACCGCATTAAAAAATACGGCGGCACGGCAGTGATGGGTGTGCCGATAACCGAATATGACCGTGTCAATTTCGGTTTGGGCGCGGAACACCTGACCATCGGCCTGTATCCGCAGTCGCCCACCCGTTACCGCCGCTTTGTGGAAAACAACGGCAGCCGAAACTGGATTTACAAAGGCATTTTGAGCTGGTACCGCAACACCACCGACGATGCTTATTGGCCGACCAAAGGCTATCAAATCAATATTGCCGGTGAAGCGGGTCTGCCCGGAAGCGGTTTGCAGTATTATGAGCTCGGCCACCAGCAAACTTGGTATTTCCCCTTAAGTAAAGACTTTACCCTGATGCTCAACGGCCAGCTCGGTTACAGCGACCACTACGGTAAAACCAAAGAAGTGCCGTTTATGTATGTACAAAGCGGCGGCGGTTTGGGTTCGGTGCGCGGCTACGAGAGCGGTTCTTTGGGGCCGAAGTTTAACGATGTGGAATGCGATGAACGCGGCGAAAGATGCAGCAGTATCGCCACCGAATACTACGGCGGCAAATATGCAGCCAATGTGAATGCCGAGCTGTTGTTCCCCTTCCCCGGCTTAAAAGACAATAAGAGTGTGCGTTTGAGCCTGTTTGCCGATGCAGGCAGCGTGTGGGACGGCAAAACCTATTCGCCCGGCCTGTATCACCCGCAGACCAACCCCAATGCCCACAATAATTATTACGGCGCAAACAAATACCATAAATCCAGCTTTAAAAACGAGTTGCGTTACTCGGCCGGTGCGGCGCTGACGTGGATTTCGCCGGTGGGTCCGATTAAGCTCAGTTATGCTTATCCTTTGAAGAAAAAAGATACCGACCAAGTGCAACGCTTCCAGTTCCAACTGGGTACGGTGTTTTAAGCAGGCAGCCTGAAACAGCCGCAGATATTGTGTCTGCGGCTGTATTTTAAGCGGACGGATATTCAAAACCTGCCGAAAAACCAAATCAGCGGCAGCAGCAGTCCCGCCATAAACCCCCAGCGCATATGCCGCCACCGTTTGGCGTCATTAAAATATTGCTGGCGCAAGCGCCGCCGTCCGACTGCGCGTTTGAGCTTGCGGATAACAAAGCCGTGCCGCTTTTTCAGCCAAGCGGTGGTTTTTTTCACACCCAAATCTTCATAAGGCGTTTCGTATTTGGCCAGCAGGCGGTCAATATTTTCGCTGACCGTTTTCCAATCTTTGCGCCAAATCACCAGCTCATATTGCAATACAAAAGGATAAGGCAGGCGTACGCCGTTTTTTTGCTGCTCCGACATCCAAATTTCCGGATAAAACTTATCGGCATACACCAGCATGGTTTTAAACGGAAACGAGCGGTTGGTCAGCACGCACACCGACATCCGCGCCCCGTGTCCGTCTTTGGACGGTTGCGGATTTTGAGTCATATTGATTCCCTTAATAATCCAAATACTTATATTATACAGAACTTTTCAGGCAGCCTGAAAAGCCCCGAGCTGTATTTTTCCGTAAACATCCCCATATTGTTGTTTCCGTATATTTGAAAGGTTCTGCCGTGTCCGCCGAAAACACCGTCTTCCGTATTGAAGGCATGAGCTGTCAGGCCTGTGCCGTCCGTATTGAAAAAGTATTGGCCAAAAAAGAATTTGTTGAAGAAGTGCGCGTGAATTTCGCCGATGAAAGCGCACACATCCGCTACGATGCCGCCCAGACCGATGCGGATGCTTTGGCGCAAATTATTGAAAAAGCCGGTTTCCGCGCCCTACCGCAAGATGCCGCTCTGCCGCCCGATTCCGCCGCCAAACATTGGCGCGTTTGGGTATTGCTGGTGCTGACGTTGCCGTTTGCCACAGGCATGGCAGGTATGTTGGTCGGCAGCCATGCGCTGATGCCGCCGCTCGCGCTGCAAGTGGCTTTGGCAACGGCGGCGCAACTGTATTTTGCCCTGCCGTTTTACCGCAGTGCCTATGCCGCCCTGCGCGGCGGTGCGGCCAATATGGATGTGTTGGTGTCGTTGGGGACGGTGGCGATTTATCTGTATTCCCTGCTGATGGCGGCGTATGGCGGCGAAGTGTATTTTGAAGCGGGGGTGATGGTATTGGCGTTTGTGTCGCTGGGCAAATATTGGGAAGGGCAAACCAAACGGCACAGCCTGAACAGCTTGAACCTGCTGATGCAGTTAATGCCGCAACAGGCCGAAGTGTGGCGGGACGGAACATGGCAGAAAATCAGCGCAGACGGCGTAAAAAGCGGCGAGCGGCTGCGTACCGTGCACGGCGGGCGCATTGCGGCAGACGGCACGGTATTGTCGGGTGAAGCGTGGGCGGACGAAAGCCATCTGACCGGCGAAAGCCTGCCCGTTGCCAAACGTGTAGGCAGCCGCGTATTGGCCGGCACGCTGCTTTCAGGCAGCTTGGAATACCGTGCCGATGCGGTCGGCAGGGCAACCCGTTTGGCGGATACCGCGCAAGCCCTTGCCGAAGCGCAGGGCAGCCAAGCACCGATTGCCCGCACCGCCGACCGCGTGGCAGCAGTATTTGTACCGGCGGTGCTGGCGGTGTCGCTGCTGACTTTTGCCGCCAACTGGCTGTTTACAGGCAGCGCGTCTGCCGCTTTGGTGCGGGCGGTAGCGGTGCTGGTGGCGGCCTGTCCGTGTGCATTGGGGCTGGCGACACCGGCGGCGGTAATGGCGGGCATCGGCGTGGCGGCACGGCACGGCATCCGTTTTAAAAACGCGGCAGTATTGGAACGTGCCGGACAAGTGGATACGGTGATGTTTGATAAAACCGGTACGCTGACCGAAGGCCGTCCGCAAATTGCCGCCGTGTGGCATACGGGTGACGAAACCCTGCTGTTGCAGGCCTCTGCCGCCGTGGAGCAGCATTCGCTGCACCCTTTGGCGACGGCATTGGTGGAAGCGGCACGGGAACGCGGTCTGACGCTGCCGCAGGCAGCGGCGGTACAGACGGAAGCGGGACAAGGTTTGTCGGCGCAGGTGGACGGTATGGGTTTGGTGCGGGTTGGTACACCCGAGTTTTGCACTTTCAGGCTGCCTGAAACGCTGTTTGAGGAAACGGCTTGGCAAAGTGCCGCCATTGTGGCGGTGGCCTTAAACGGCAGGGCATTGGGGGCGTTTGCCCTGTCTGACCGTGCGGTTGCTGATGCGGCCGATGCCGTTGCCCGCCTGTATGCGGACGGCATGGACATCGGTCTGATCAGCGGCGACCGTGCCGCTGCCGTGGCGGCAACGGCAGCCGAATTGGGCATCCGCCGTTTTGAAGGCGGTGTGCTGCCGCGTGATAAGGCGGCGGCGGTAACGCGCTTGCGGGAACAGGGACGGGTGGTGGCGATGGTGGGGGACGGTATTAACGATGCCCCTGCTTTGGCGGCGGCCGATGTGGGCATTGCGGTGTGGGGCAGCACCGGTGTGGCGGAACACGGCGCATCGGTCTTATTAGGACAGGCATCGTTGCAGTGTGCCGCCGATGCCTTGGCGATTGCCCGCGCCACCTTGCGTACCATTCGGCAGAATCTGTTTTTTGCGTTTTTTTATAATGTTTTGGCCATACCTTTGGCGGCCTGCGGGCTGCTGACACCGGCTTTGGCGGGACTGGCAATGGCGTTTAGCTCGGTGTCGGTGTTGGCTAATGCTTTGCGTTTGAAGCATTACCGTTTGTGAAACAGGCTGCCTGAAAAAAACGCTCCGAAGAAACTTCGGAGCGTTGATACAAACAAAAATATAAATTAACGTTTGGAGAACTGTTTGGCGCGGCGTGCTTTGCGCAGACCGAATTTTTTACGTTCCACTTCACGCGCATCACGGGTAACGAAACCGGCTTGAGACAGCGCAGGTTTCAAAGCGGCATCATAATCAATCAGGGCACGGGTAATGCCGTGGCGGATGGCACCGGATTGACCGGTTTCGCCGCCACCGCTTACATTGACTTTAATGTCAAATGCTTCGCCGTTTTCGGTCAGCACCAAAGGCTGACGAACCACCATGCGGCTGGTTTCGCGCGAAAAGAATTCGTCAACCGGACGGCCGTTTACAATAATCTGACCACTGCCTTTTTGCAGGAACACGCGGGCAACCGAGCTTTTGCGGCGGCCGGTGCCGTAATAATATTTTCCGTTCATATCGCGTCCTTAAATGTCCAGTACTTTAGGTTGTTGGGCGGCGTGTTGGTGTTCGCTGCCGGCATACACTTTCAGTTTCTTAATCATGGCATAACCCAAAGGGCCTTTGGGCAGCATGCCTTTTACGGCTTTTTCCAAAGCGCGGCCGGGGAAACGGTCTTGCATTTCGCGGAAGGTGCGCTCATAAATGCCGCCGGGGAAACCGGAGTGGCGGTAGTATTTTTTGCCTTCAAATTTATTGCCGGTTACGCGCAGTTTGTCGGCGTTAATCACGATGATGTAGTCGCCGGTGTCCACGTGCGGGGTGTACTCGGGCTTGTGTTTGCCGCGCAGACGGCGGGCAACTTCGGCTGCAACACGGCCGAGCACTTTGTCTTCGGCGTCGATTACAAACCATTCGCGTTGCACCTCGTGCGGTTTCGCTGAAAAGGTTTTCATAAGGGTTAATCCAATAAATTCGGTAAATAGAAACCGATAATTCTATCGTTTCCGCCTTAAAGTGTCAATGTTTGACAACAAATGTGCGCCGTAAAAAAGCTGCCTGAAACGGGAAAATCCGTTTTCAGGCAGCCTGCCGCTTTCAAGCGCGGGTTTAATCGTCGCCGGCAAAGGCCAACAGCAGTTGCAACAGGCTGCTGAACAGATTGTAAAGGGAGATGAAAATGGTCAGCGCGGCGCTGATGTGGCTGTCTTCACCGCCCTCAATCACGGTACGCACCTGCCACAAAATCATCAGCGAACTGAAGATGGAAAAACCACCGGCAATGGTCAGCGACAGCACCGACATTTTCAGGAACAGGTTGGCCACCACGCCAATCATCAGCACAATCGCACCGGTAAACAAAAACTTACCCAATGCCTGCGTGTTGATATTGGAACGACGCGCCAAAGCCGCCATAGTAAAGAAAATCGCTGCGGTCATCACGGCCGCCACCGCCACCAGTTGGCCGCCGTTGCTGTACATACCGGCACGCCCCAGCAGGCCGCTGAGCATAATGCCCATGCCGAAAGTAAATACCATCAGCAAAGCCACGCCGGTATTGCTGTAACGGTTTTTCTCAATGGCAAAGCACATACCGTAGAAAAAGGCAAACGTTACTGCCACCGCCAGCCAAAAGCTGCCCAAGGCCGCCAAGGGATTAAATGCCAGTCCGACAAAAGCCCCCGCCGCACAGGGCAGAAACGACAAGGCCAATAAATTGTAGGTTTTACGCAGCAAAACCGCGCTGCTGTCTTCCGGTACGCCCACGCGGGTGTAATCGGTCATGTTGTTATCCATATCGATTCCTCTGTAAATGGTTGGAAAATAACCGGACAGGTGTCCGGCTGCGGCTATTGTAACTGAAAATCGGCAGACGGGCGGCATCAACTGCTTTCAGGCAGCCTGAATTACTCCGCCAGCTCGCGGGCGCGTTTTTTCAATTTGGTGCGCGCACGCTGCTGCTTGAGCGGCGACAAATATTCCACAAACAATTTGCCGTCCAAATGGTCGATTTCATGCTGCACGCAAATCGCCAGCAGGCCGTCCGCCTCCAAGGACTGCGCTTGGCCGTCCAAATCGGTGTAGTTCAGACTGATGCGCTCGGCACGGGTTACTTTGTCGTAAATGCCCGGAATCGACAGGCAGCCTTCTTCGTAAACCGTTTCGCCTTCTTTGGCGGTAATCTGCGGATTAATCAGCACCAGCAGATTGTCGCGCTCTTCGGAAACGTCAATCACCACCACGCGCTCGTGTACGTCAATTTGCGTGGCGGCCAAGCCGATGCCGCGCGCCTCATACATGGTTTCGGCCATATCGGCGGCCAGTTGGCGGATACGCTCGTCCACCTGCGCCACAGGCTGCGCCACCGTGTGCAAACGTTCGTCGGGATACTGTAAAATCGGTAATAAAGCCATCGCTAAAATCTCACTTTAAAATGATACGGATGTGTGGCAAACTCGCCATCGCGTTTACGGAAAATAACACAAATGCTGGTACAATCCCGTTGAAATGCACTATTATTCCGCTTATTTGCCAATCCCTAAGGTTATTTCAATGCAAAAACACATTATAGCCCTATTTTGCGCCGCAGGCATGGTCGTTTCCGCACCTGTTTTGGCCGCATCCAAGCTGAAAGTGAAACCCAACGCACCCGCCCGTTATGTGGTCAAACAGGGCGACACGCTGTGGAACATTTCCGGCAAATACCTCTACCGTCCGTGGCAGTGGCCCGCACTGTGGGGGGCAAACCGCAGCAAGGTACGCAATCCGCATCTGATTTATCCGGGTCAGGAATTGCATCTGACTTATGTGAACGGCCGCCCCGTTTTGCGTGCAGGCAAAGGCGGAAAACGTGTGCGCGGCAGCAAAGGCGGCATTCCCACCATTAAATTAAGACCGGGCATTCAGGATTTGGGCTCTGGCTACGGCATTCCCACGCTGAATGTGGATTTTTACCGCCTGTTTATGAAGCATCCGCAGTTTGTGTCTGCCGCCGAATTGAAACAGGCACCGCGTATTGTGGCCGGTGAAAGCAGCCGCACGCTGTACAGCCGTGGCGACCGTATTTATGCAGACGGGCCGGTAGAACCGGGTACTTATCTGGTGTTCCGTACCAAACAGGATTTGCGTGATCCCGTCACCGGCAAATCTTTGGGGCATTTGGTTGAATTTAGCGGCGAAGTTTCCACGCTTGGCGTCAATAATTCGGCTTTGGACAACCGCGACGACCAGCCGATGACGCCCAAACAGCGCAATAAACTGCAAGATGACGAATATTACGCCAAAGTGGACAACAAAATGGTGGCGGTACGCACTGCCCACCCGATGATGATTGGCGAATCGGTTACCGAAATTATGCAGGGCGATTATCTGCTACCCAAACCCGATGTGGTTTCGTCATTTAATATGATGCCCCACGCACCCGAGCAGCCTGTTCAGGCAGCCATCGTTCAGGTGATGGACGGCGTGTCGGAAAGCGGCGCGATGCAAACGCTGATTTTAAATAAAGGCGAAGCGGACGGCTTGGATGCCGGTACGGTTTTGTCTATTTACAAGCCCAACCGCGTGGTGAAATCCAACTGGGAAGGCGGCGGCAAGAAAGCGGCCAAATTTGTTAATCTGCCTTCGGAAGAAGTCGGCTTGGCGATGGTGTACCGCACCGCCGAAAATGTTTCTTCGGCCATTATTTTGGAAAGTAAAACCAATGTCAGCCGCGAAGATATTTTACGCGAACCGGGACAGGATATGGACTCGGATGCAGAAACCACCATCAATCCGTCCCAAATGATTGATAAGACACCCGGCCTGCTGGATGACGCCGATTTGAAATGGCGCGATGTGTGGGATACGGTTAAATAAAGCCCCCCCTTCTAATACTGCCTGAACACCTGTTCAGGCAGTATTATTTGCTTTTCAGACTTGACAAAACAAGCGGTTTTGAATAAAAAGGGCGGTTGTCTGCTGGCAGAAAACATCCGGCCGCACCTATCATTACCTGTTTTACAACTCTTTGATTAAGAAAGAATACCATGAGCGAACAAGCCCAACCCGTTTTCAGCATTGAAAAGCTGTACGTTAAAGATTTGTCTTTGGAAGTACCGCACGCACCGCAAATCTTTTTGGAATCGGAAACCCCCGAAGTGGATATGCGTGTTTCCACCCACAGCCAAAAAGTGGAAGAAGAATTTTACGAGTGCGGCATTACCGTTACCATCACCGCCAAACTGAAAGACGAGCGCGTGGTGTTTTTGAGCGAAGTGAATCAGGCCGGTATTTTCCGCCTGTCCAATATTCCCGAAGAAGACATCCAAATTCTGCTGGGCGTGGCCTGCCCGAACATTCTGTTCCCGTATGCGCGTGAAACCGTGTCTTCCACCGTAACCCGCGCCGGCTTCCCGCCCGTGCTGTTGGCACCGATTAACTTTGATGCCATGTATCAGCAGTCGCAAGAAGAAAAAGCCGCAGCCGCCGAGTAATTCAGGCTGCCTGAAAAAACCGCCGCTATCCTTAACGGGAAGCGGCGGTTTTTATTTACGACCAAACCAGCAAAGCATGATTGCGCTTGCCGCGCTTGATGATGCTGTATTTGCCGAAACGTTTGTCGCCGTCAGTCAGCACATAATCCTGTTCGGTAACTTTGCTGCCGTTCAATACCGCTGCGCCCTGCCCGATAAAGGTACGGGCTTCGTTATTGGACTTCGCCAAACCAGCCTGTACCAACGCCTGTACCATATTCAGGCTGCCTGAAACGGCCACCGCAGGCAGACCGTCCAAAGCCAGTTGGGCGTAGTCCTGCTCAGTCAGGCCGCTTTCATCGCCGGAAAACAGGCTGTGGGTAATACGTTGCGCGGCTTCCAGCGCGGCTTCGCCGTGAATCAGACGGGTCATTTCTTCTGCCAGAATGCGTTGCGCTTCGGGTTTGCTGCCGCTGGCACGGTCGGCGGCTTCAATGGCATCAATTTCCTCCACGCTCAGGAAGGTAAAGTATTTCAGGAATTTATATACATCGGCATCGGCCACTTTCAGCCAGAACTGGTAAAACTGATACGGCGAGGTTTTGGCGGCATTCAGCCACACCGCGCCGCCTTCGGTTTTGCCGAATTTGGTGCCGTCCGCTTTGGTGACCAAAGGCAGGGTCAGGCCGTACACGGTTTGCTGGTGCAGGCGGCGCGTGGTTTCCGTCCCCCAAGTGATGTTGCCCCATTGGTCGGAGCCGCCGATTTGCAGGCGGACGTTATGGCGGCGGTTCAGCTCGGCAAAATCGTAGCCTTGCAACAGGGCGTAGGCAAACTCGGTAAAGGAAATGCCGACATCGTCGCGCTCAATGCGCTGTTTGACCGCTTCTTTGCCCAGCATGGCATTAACGGAAAAGTGTTTGCCGATGTCGCGCAGAAAATCCAAGCAGTTCATTTGGGCGAACCAGTCGGCATTGTTGGCCATAATGGCGGCGTTGTCGCCCTCAAAGCTGAGGAAGGGTTTGAGCTGGCTACGGATGCTGTCCACCCACGCAGCCACGGTTTCGGCGGTATTCAGGCTGCGTTCGGCGGCTTTGAAGCTGGGGTCGCCAATCATGCCGGTGGCACCGCCCACCAGCGCAACGGGCGTATGACCGGCCAGTTGGAAGCGGCGTAAGGCCAACACCGGCAGCAAGTGGCCGATATGCAGGCTGTCGGCGGTGGGGTCAAAACCGCAATACAGGGTAATTTTTTGTTGCGACAACAGGGCTTCCAAAGCGTCAAAATCGGTGGTTTGCGCGATGAGTCCACGCGCTTGCAAATCGTGTAATACGGACATTTTCTTTCCTTAATTGATTCAGGCAGCCTGAAACGGCCGCCGCGGCAAAACCAAAGCTGCCTGAAAACGGTTTCAGGCAGCCGTCAAAACGGGACGATTGTAAACCTTTTCCCCCACAGCCGAAAGTTTAGCCAGCCCCCTTACCGACAGGATTTTCCGCAACCACCGCCTTACGGGCCACGACACGGCATAACGGCCGTACCGTTTCCTGCCGCAAAGCAGCCTGAAAATCGGTAAACGCCAGCGTTTCCGAGCCGAAACGTGCCAAATGTGCCGTATCCTGCTGGCAGTCAATCAGGCGCACGCCGCATTGCGCCAAATACGGCACGGCACAGGCAAACGCCGTTTTAGAAGCATCAGGCTGCCGCGCAAACATGGATTCGCCGAAAAACACACTGCCGATTTGCACACCGTACAAACCACCGGCCAACACTTCACCGCCCTGCCCGTCCGGACGGTAGCATTCAAACGAGTGGGCAAAACCGGCGTGGTGCAGCGCGGTGTAGGCAGCTTGAAACTCAAGCGCAATCCACGAACCGTCCTGCCCTTCACGCGGCACCTCAGCGCAGGCACGGATAACAGCGGCAAAATCACGGTTTACGCACACGCGGTAGGCGGTGTTGCGTAAGGTTTTACGCAGCGAACGCGGCAGATGCAACCGTTCGGGATAGAGTACGGCACGCGGCGCGGTGGCAAACCAAAATACATAACCGTCTTCGCTGTGCCACGGAAAAATACCCGTGCGGTAGGCCGCCAACACCTGTTCGGGTGTGATGCCTTCACTGACGCACACCAAGCCACCGCGTTCGGGGTCACTCAATGCAGGGCGCGGGTCGGGAAAATTCAGGCTGCCTGCGAGCAAAAATGGGATAGTCATTTTCAATAAGCAAAGCTGCCTGAAAACCTTTCAGGCAGCCTGTTTGCGGTATTTAACGTTGTTTGTCTTTTTTTTGGCAGGAGCCGCACACACCGTATAAGTAAAGCGAATGGTCCACCAAACGGTAGCCGTTGGTTTCGGCGATATGCTCTTCCATTTTTTCAATTTCATCGTTTTGGAACTCGGTAACGAAACCACAGCGCACGCAAACAATATGGTCGTGCTGTTCCTGATTCAGCTCGTACACCGCTTTGCCGCCTTCAAAATAATGCCGCATTAAAATACCCGCCTGCTCAAACTGGGTCAACACGCGGTAAATGGTGGCCACGCCGATTTCCACGCCCTCATCCAACAAAATGCGGTAAACATCTTCCGCGCTCAAATGGCGGTCGGCGTGATTTTCAAACAAATCCAAGATTTTCAGGCGCGGGCCGGTTACTTTCAAACCGTTGCTTTTTAATTGGGTGATATTATTCATCTTTCAAATTCCTTTGCAGGCGGGCGGTACAAACGGCTTATCATATCCATTTTTCCCCATACAAACCAGAGGCGGCCGATAAAAGTTTTCAAATAAGAACTTTCTGCCTGATGCGCCCTGTGGTATCTTTTCCGCTTTTTAAAGGAATCAGATGTGAAAACGTGGTTTTTACCCATTATTGCCGCCGCCCTGCTCGGCGCCTGCACCCCGAAACTGGTCGCCCACCTGCCCTACTACAAACTACCGGTGATACAAGGCATGCCCTTTGATGCCGAAGCCGTCCGCACCCTGCAACCCGGCCTGACCCGCGAACAGGTGTTGCTGCTGATTGGCGCACCTTTACTGCGTCCTTCATTCCGCAACGACCGTTGGGATTACAGTTATGAAATTGCCCGTGGCGGCAAAATTAAGGAACAGCACAGCCTGACCGTTTATTTTCAAGGCAATGTCGTCAGCAAGATTGAAGGCAGCGCATTAGAGCAAGCCAAACAAAAATAAGGAATTTTGTTATGAGTTTAAACATCGCCATTGCCGGTGCGGGCGGCCGCATGGGCAAAATGTTGATTGAAGCGCTGGCGCAACGCCCCGATGCCGTGTTGTCCGGCGCACTGGAACACGCCGCCTCGCCGCTGTTGGGCAACACGGTGGCCGACAATGTACGCATCAGCAGCGACGTGGATGCGGTATTAAGCGGCTGCGACGTGCTGATTGATTTTACCCGTCCCGATGCCTCGCTGCCGCTGATTGCCGCCTGCGCCGAACGCGGCATCAAGCTGGTTATCGGTACTACCGGCTACGATGAAGCGGGCAAAGCAGCCATTCAGGCAGCCGCCGAACAGACCGCCGTGGTGTTTGCCGCCAATTACAGCGTTGGCGTCAACCTGACCTTTCATATCTTGGACACGGTGGCGCGGGTGTTAAACGAAGGCTACGATATTGAAATTATTGAAGCCCACCACCGCCATAAAATTGATGCCCCCAGCGGTACCGCCCTGCGTATGGGCGAAGTGATTGCTTCTGCCCTCGGCCGCGACCTGAACGAGTGCGCCGTATATGGACGCGAAGGCCATACCGGTGCGCGCGAGGCTCAAACCATCGGTTTTGCCACCGTGCGCGGCGGCGACATTGTCGGCGACCACACCGCCCTGTTTGCCGGCGAAGGCGAGCGCGTGGAAATCACCCACAAAGCCTCCAGCCGCATGACCTTTGCCGCCGGTGCGGTGCGTGCCGCCGTGTGGCTGGCACAGCACCAACGCGGCCTGTTTGATATGCAGGACGTGCTGGGTTTGAAAACCCGTTAATTACCCATTCAGCAGGCTGCCTGAAAAGTTTTCAGGCAGCCTGAAATCATTCCAGCGTCTTTTTCTGTCTGGGGCATTCTTCCGCATACGCTTCGCCCCAATCGTGCATGGCGGCAATCACCGGCAGCAGCGTGCGCCCGAAATCGCTTAAGCAATATTCCACTTTCGGCGGCACCTGCGGATACACCGTGCGGCAGACAATCCCGTCCGCTTCCAGCTCGCGCAGTTGCAGAGTCAGCATCCGTTGGGTTACGGCAGGCATGCGCCGGTGCAGCTCGTTAAACCGCCGCGTTTGACCGCGCAGGTGGTAGAGAATCAAGGCCTTCCACTTGCCGCCAATCACGTCTAAAGTGGTGCTGACTGGGCAGTTTTCCGAATATTCAACAACTTGGTTCATTATGATGTTCCTAGCTTTTACAGTATAAAAAATGTGCGTACTTGCAAAAAATATTATACAGATTAAAATGCACGTCAGGTTAATTTTTTGGAGAAAAACATGATTGCCGAACTGCCCCGCTTAAACGAACTGGCGCGTAAAGCGCGTACCGCCGCCCTCAGCGCGGACGAGTTGAACGAACGCGAACAACTGCGCCGCCGCTATCTGCAACAGATTGGCGGACAAATGAAAAATATCTTATCCACCGTGACCGTAATCGACAGCGAAGGGCGGGACGTTACCCCCGCCAAGCTGCGCGATGCCCAAGCACGCGGCATGACGGTTTAGAAAGGAAAAATCATGCGCCCGATTCAATTTTTACGTCAAAACACCCAACAACATTGGGTTGGCAACGGCTTTCCCGTCCGCGCCCTGTTTTCGCATATGGACGGCTCGCTGCCGACCGACCCGTTTTTAATGCTGGATTATGCCGCGCCGTATGAATTTTCCGCAGGCAGCCGGATTCCGCGCGGTGTCGGCCAGCATCCGCACAAAGGTTTTGAAACCGTTACGCTGGCGTTTCAAGGCGAAGTGGCACACCGCGATTCCGGTGGCGGCGGTGGCGTTATCCGTGCCGGCGACGTGCAATGGATGACGGCCGGCAGCGGCATTATCCACGATGAATTTCATTCGCCAGAATTTTTGCAGCAGGGCGGTACGCTGGAAATGGTGCAGTTGTGGGTAAATCTGCCTGCCCGCAACAAATCCGCGCCGCCGCGTTACCAGCATTTGGCCAAAGACACGATTCCCGTGGTGGAACTGGCCAACGGCGCAGGCAGCCTGCGCGTGGTGGCGGGGCAGCATCAGGACGTGCGCGGTGCCGCCGATACTTTTACCGAACTGAATGTGTGGGATATCCGCCTGAATGCCGGTAAACAGGTGGCCTTGGAAGTGCCGTCCACCCACAGCCTGATGACGGTGGTGCTGCACGGCAAAGTGTTGTTGAATAACGGCGAGTATGCCGAAGACGGCACGGTGGTCGGCTACGGTGACGGCAGCCGCATCACGCTGGCGGCGGAAGGACGCGATGCCCATATCCTGTTGCTGTCGGGCGTGCCGATTGGCGAACCGATTGCCGCCTACGGGCCGTTTGTGATGAATACGGAAGCGGAAATTCATCAGGCCTTTAGCGATTTTCAAGCCGGACGTTTTGGCGAAATTGCCGCATAAATCAAGCAGGCTGCCTGAAAAACCTTTTTCAGGCAGCCTGCTTATTGATTCTTATGCAAATGCACCGGTTTTCCGCTATAATCGCCGACTATTTAATTAACGCGTATTGCCCGAGCAATTAAGGATTGATTATGAACCGTTATTATCCGCACACCATTATTGCCCAAGAAGGCTGGCCGTTTATTATCGGCGGGCTGGTGTTGAGCATTCTGTTCACCTTTATTGGCGGCTGGTGGTCATTGCCCCTGTGGCTGTTTGTTTTGTTTTCACTGCAATTTTTCCGCGACCCTGCCCGCAATATTCCCGATACGCCCAATGCCGTACTTGCCCCCGCCGACGGCCGCATTGTGATGGTGGAAAAGGCAACCGACCCCTACCGTCAGACCGAAGCCTTGAAAATCAGCGTGTTCATGAACGTATTTAATGTCCACTCCCAACGCGCGCCCGCCACCGGCACCGTCAGCCGTGTGGAATACCACTCCGGTAAATTCCTGAACGCCGCATTGGACAAAGCCAGCAGCGAAAACGAGCGCAACGCCGTTTTGCTGACCACCACCGAAGGACATGAAATCACTTTCGTACAAATTGCCGGCTTGGTGGCACGCCGCATTTTATGCTATGTCGGCGAAGGCGAAAGCATGGTGCGCGGTGAGCGTTACGGTTTTATCCGCTTCGGTTCGCGTGTGGACATCTATCTGCCGCCCGAAGCCGCTGCCAATGTTGCCATCGGCGACAAAGTTTTGGCCAGCGAAACCATCTTGGCACATCTGCCTGAAACAGCAGAAACCCCTGCCGACAGCCAATACAGCGAATTAACCGCCGCGCAAGCTGTTGCTGCCGAAGCCGCACGCAACGAGGCTGAAGAAGCTGCTCGCGCTGAAGCCGAAGCTGTCGCCCGTCGTGCCGAGGCTGAAGAAAC
>JAUNOT010000131.1 GCA_030537065.1 Conchiformibius sp. | reverse complement strand
GACAATGCCGCATTTCAAACTCATGCTGTTGTTCCTGAAAAGATTGGGAAAGGGCGGGATTTTAGCATATTTGCGCTTTCAGGCTGCCTGAAAAAAGTGCCAATTATGTGTGTCAAAAAACAAAAAAATCAGCACAAACGGCTGATTTTTCTGTGTATCTGTGGTGGAGGCGGGGGGAATCGAACCCCCGTCCGAAAGTCCTCTACAAAGCGTTCTACATACTTAGTCTTGCCTATTTGAAAATCTCATTTCCATTCCGCCGACAGACGGGCTGTTTGGAAACCAGCTACCTTAAAATCTTATTCCCTGCCAAGTAACCCGACAGGAAACCAGTCAATGAAAAATGACGTTGCCGTAGCTTGCACTACACAGCCCATTGACCGGCTGCTGCAACGGCTGGCCTATTAGGCGGCCAAAGCGTAAGTTTCGTCGTTTGCGACTATTTTAGTTCAGAGTTTAACGGGCTTCTGAGACCCCGGTATGCCCGCATCTGCTTCGCAACCCCCGTCGAAACCAAGATCGCCCCCAGATAGGAAAAAGCGATTCTACACGGTTTCAGGCTGCCTGAAAAGCCCTTATAATCACACCGTTTTTATTTAGGAATCCTGCGACGTGTATGACGTAAATACCGGCGATGTGCGCCGTTTTTTTGCCGGCGTGTGGCAGCAGCGTTTTGCCCCCGCCGCCTTGGACGCGCTGCAACAAAAAGCCCTGCGTATTGTGGAAGCGCATCCCGAATATGCCAAATATTTGGATAACATAGAAAAATATATTGACTACACTTGGACGCCCGAACAGGGCGAAACCAATCCCTTTTTGCATTTGTCTCTGCATCTGTCGGTGCAGGAGCAGGCGGCGATTGACCAGCCGCCCGGCATCCGCTCCATCCATCAGCAGTTGTGCGGCAAATACAGCGGCGACTGGGTGCGTGCCGAACACGATATGATGGAAGCCTTGGCGGAAACCGTGTGGGAAGCGCAGCGTTTCGGGCGCGGTTTGGACGTCAATGCCTATATGACCCGTTTGCGGCGGCTGGTGGATTTGGGGCAGGAAGACAACGCCCGCATCAATCCGCACGAAGTGCCGCTGTCGGACAAAATCAGTGAACGCGGCTAAAACCATCCTGCTGGTGCGGCCGCCGCAACGCATTGCCGCCGATTTGACGGTGTGCCGCGCCGCCGGTTGGACAGGCATCCCGTTTGCGCCGATGGAAACAGTGCCGTTGGCAGACGGCCTGCAACAGTTGGCATCGGCATGGCAGCAATCGGACGCACTGTTTTGGGTCAGCCCGACGGCGGTGGATATCGTGGCGCAGGCCGGTGTGTTTTCAGGCAGCCTGAAAACGGTTAAACACATTTGCGTGGGCGCAGGCACCGCCAAAGTATTACAACATTACGGCATCAGCACGGTTCACTTTCCGCAGCAGGGCAACGACAGCGAAGCCGCCGCCGTCCTGCCGGTGTGGGACAGCCTGCCTGAACAGGCACGGGTGTTGCTGGTGTGCGGCGAAGGCGGCCGCGATTGGTTGCGGCGACATTTAAACGAACGCGGTTTTCACACCCAGTCCCTACCTGTGTACCGCCGCCAAAGCCTTGCCGTAGACTGGCAGCTGTTTCAGGCAGCCGCGCCCACGCACGCTTGGGTCACTTCGTCCGAAGCCGCACGGCTTCTGTTTGCCCAAGCCCCTGCCGCGTTTACCCAAAGCCTGCAATCCTTGTTATACTGCACCCACCATGCGCGGATTGCCGCCACGCTGAACACACTCGAGGCTCGGCACGTCCGTGTGGGTGACACGCTGCAAAGCCTGCTTGCCGATACGCATTCGGCCTGCCGGTAGTGTATAATCAAGCCTTTACCTGCCGCGCCAACGGGCGTTTCAGGCAGCTTTCTTATTGAAACTATTGAAAAACAATCGGATTCAACACATTATGTCTGATAAGCCCAATCTTGAAAAAACGGCGGATACGCCCTTGGTGGAAGAACAGGCCGCCACCCAACAGCCCAATTTCAGCCAGCCCATTATCATTGAGCGCAAGCACAGCACCGGCAAAGGCATCGCCACCGGTGCGCTGGCTTTGTCCGTTTTGGCACTGGGCGCAAGCGGCCTGCTGTTTGTGCAGGGACAAAACACCTTCAAAATCCAAGAAGAAAAAGTTCATCAGGAACTGGAAAAAGCCGCTTTGGGTGAAAGCGAAAACGCCCGCAAGCTGGCTATTTCGCTGGACGAACAACAAAAACTCAACGGCATGGTCGGCGAACTGGACGTGCGCCAGCGCAAAAACATCCAATATATTGCCGACATCCAACATGCCTACCGCGAACTGCTGCAAGGCCGCGTAAACTGGCTGGTTGATGAAGTAGAAGTTACCCTCAATCTGGCCGCCCAGCAGCTTACCCTGTCAGGCAACGTACCGGTAGCGATTACCGCTTTGGAAAGCATCGAACAACGTTTGAGCCGTTTTGAACAGGCCGAACTGCTGCCGATTAAAAAAGCCGTCAGCCACGATTTGGACGTACTCAAACAAAATGCCGCCTCCTATATGGACATTTCCGGCACCGCCCTGAAGCTGGACAGCTTGGAAAAAGCCGTAGCCGGACTGCCGCTTTTGGTGGACAGCACCCTTCAGGCCAAACCCGCCGACCCCGCAGAAGTACCCGAATCGGCCGACTTCTGGACGCGCACTTGGAACAAAACCGTCCATATGCTGCAAAGCATGATGGAAATCCGCAAGTTGGACAGCAACGACGCCATGCTGCTCACCCCCGAACAAATCTATTTTGTCCGTGCCAACCTGCGCCTGCGCCTGCTGGATGCCCGACTGGCGTTGCTTCAGCACAACAGCGAAATCTACAAAAACAACCTGACGGCGGTAGAAAGCACCGTGCGCCAGTATTTTGACACCCAGTCCCCCACCACCCAAAAATGGCTGGAAGAATTGGGACGGCTCAACCAACAAAACCTCAGCATCGTTTCCGACGACGTATTAAAAGACAGTCAGGCAGCCGTGCGTGCCTACCAAACCCAAGTCCGCACTGCCGTACCGGTCAATCTGACCCCCGTTGAAGACCTGCCTGCCGTCAGCCTGCCTGCGGGCAATGCCGCGCAGCCTGAAAGCACCCCCGCCGCCGCACCGGCCGATAAAGAAGCGGAAAGCAAAGCCGCCTCGGCAGCCGCCAAGCCCGAAGTGAAGGCCAGCGCACCGGCGGAAGCGTCCAAACCGGCGGAAAAACCGGCTGCCGCACAGGAGGCCGAAGCGGGAAAGACGGAAACCGGTAAGTCGGGCGCGGCTCTGGCAGGGCTGGCCGCACCCGTTGCCGCAGCACTGCTGACGGCGAAAACTGAATCGGCCGCCAAAGCCGAACCGGTCAAAACCGAAGAAACGCCCGCCGTTCAGGCAGCCCGTTCCGAAGAAAAAACCGCGCGGGAAAAAAGCAAGCCTGCCGCCAAAAAACCGGCTGCTAAAGCTGAAAACCGCAACGCTTCGGCACGACACAAACGCAACGAAACCTCCGAGCGCCAACGGCAAAACCGCAAACGCCGCGAAGCCGAGCGTAGCAAAACCCGCAAGCCCAAAGCCCGTGCCGAAGCCCCGTCAGGCGGCAATGCCGGTGCGGCGGATGCCCAATAACCGTTTTTACCGCCGTACCGCGTACGGCGGCAACACCAGCCATCTGACAGGAGTGTGTTAAGCATGCGAGGCTTAATCTGGATTATCATGCTGTTTGCCGCAGCCGTGGGTGTGGCCATTGCCGCACACCACTATTCCGGCAATGTATATGTACAAATTGACCAAACGCTTGTCCGCATGAATCTGCATTTGTTCATTGTGGGTTTGTTGGTTAGCGTATGCACCCTATATTTTTTGGTCAAACTGCTGTTCGGCGTATTGGCTACGCCGGGTAAAATTGGCCGTTTCGGCAGCAGCCGCAAATACCGCAAAGCGGTGGACGCACTCAATCAGGCGGGTGTGGCCTATTTTGAAGGCCGCTACCCCAAAGCCGCACACGAAGCAGCCAAAGTATTGTCAAACAAACACGCCGGCGACAACCGCGTGTTGGCTTTGCTGATTGCCGCCGAATGCGCGCGCCAAAACGGTGAAAGCA
>JAUNOT010000130.1 GCA_030537065.1 Conchiformibius sp. | reverse complement strand
CAACAAATTAAGAGTTACTTTAAAAAGTCAGACCTATGAACAAATTTTCCCTTATTACCTTATTAGTCAGCAGCACCCTGTTAAGTGCTTGCCTCTCTGGCGGCGGATATATGGTTGCCAACCGGACAAGCGCCCGTACAGCAACTTTGGAAGACTATCGGAATTTAATACCGCCAGGCCCACAGACCAAACAATATTTGCAACAGTTAGTCGGAGAATATGAAGTTGTTGATTCATGGGGAAATATAACTTATGGCATTAAAAAAGTCAGTTTCCATGTAAATGAAAATAAAGTTTACGTTCTCACCTACATGGACAAACGCCCCAACCCATCATATAAAGTTGAATTTTCATTCTGTCACTCGACTTCAGAAAAAGGCGATTTTTTTGATTTACGCCATGTTAATCCCCCCAGTATTTACTGCTCCAGCAGCAACCGTGAATGGAGTGCGGTGAACTTGGCAAAAACAGGTCCTGATACAGCAGCCAAATTAACGAATGAAGAACAATTCACCAGCACACTTTCTTTCCTACTCCGAATACCTGATAGGTATATACCTGTAAAAGCCCCTTATGTTATGAAATTAAGAATTTGGGGTGATGCACATTCAGAACCTGTTTTAGGCTTACGCAAAATTAAATAAAACCTAACGGATACCCCACAAAATGACCACCGAAACCAATCCCGCCAACAACGCCCAAGGCGTAAAACACAAAGGCGCAGCCAAAACCGCGCGTATTCCGATTAAAGTCGTGCCTTTGGAAGAAAAACTGAAAAAGCCCAGTTGGATTCGCGCCAAAATCCCCACAGGCAAAAAGTTTTTTGAAATCAAAAATATTTTGCGCGACCAAAAGATGCACACCGTATGCGAAGAAGCGTCTTGCCCCAATATCGGCGAATGCTTCAGCAAAGGCACGGCGACTTTTATGATTATGGGCGATATTTGCACGCGCCGCTGCCCGTTTTGCGATGTCGGACATGGTCGTCCCAATCCGCTTGACCCCGACGAACCCGCCAATCTTGCCGAAAGCGTGGCGGCAATGGGTTTGCGCTATGTGGTGATTACTTCGGTAGACCGCGACGATTTGCGCGACGGCGGCGCCCAGCATTTTGCCGACTGCATCAACGCCATCCGCGCACGCAGCCCGCACACCAAAATTGAAATTCTCGTCCCCGATTTTCGCGGACGTTTGGATATTGCCTTGGAAATTTTGGCAAAAAATCCGCCCGATGTGATGAACCACAATTTGGAAACCCACCCGCGCCTGTACAAACAAGCACGCCCCGGTTCGGATTACAAACACTCTTTGGAACTGCTGCGCCGTTATAAAGCGATGATGCCGCATATTCCTACCAAATCGGGCATTATGGTCGGTTTGGGCGAAACCGACGACGAAGTGCGCGAAATTATGCGTGATATGCGCGAACACAATATTGAAATGATTACCGTGGGGCAGTATTTGCAGCCGTCTGACGGACATTTGCCCGTGTTGCGCTACGTTACCCCCGAAATGTTTAAGCAGTTTGAAACAGAAGCGTACGAAATGGGCTTTACCAATGCCGCAATCGGCGCGATGGTGCGTTCCAGCTACCATGCCGATGTGCAGGCAGAAGAAGCCTTAAAAGAAAGCGGCTGCGGCCATCATTAAAACCTTTCAGGCTGCCTAAAAACTATGCCTGCCATATAATCAGGCTATTTCAACGTTTTTAACTTGAATTATCGGCGGTACGGACTTATCTTAACCGCCATCTTTAAACCTTATCAGGAAAAACATAATGAGCGAAAAAATCGTACACGCCACAGATGCCAATTTTGAAGCCGAAGTATTGCAATCCGAGCTGCCGGTATTGCTGGATTTTTGGGCGCCTTGGTGCGGCCCCTGCCGCATGGTCGGCCCGATTCTGGACCAACTGGCCGAAGAACTGGACGGCAAAGTCAAAATCGTTAAAATGAACGTCGATGAAAATCAGGCCGTTCCCGCCCGTTTCGGCGTGCGCAGCATTCCCACGCTGATGGTGTTTAACGGCGGTCAAAGCGTGGCCACCAAAGTCGGTGCTTTGGCCAAAACCCAACTGGAAGACTTTATCAACGCTTCCGTTGCCTAAACCGTTTCTGTTCCGACCGCCGCCGGCAATCTGTCTGCGGCGGTTTGTTTTATAATAGCCGCCTGCTTTCAGGCAGCCTGAAAAACCCGTTTGATAAGGATACCGTTATGACCCACCCCACTGATTTTCCCGCTTGGGCGGCATTAAGCCAAGACTTTGAGCAGACCCGCCACGAACATATGCGCCACCTGTTTGCTGCCGACCCCGACCGCGCCGCGCGTTACAGCCTGCAGGTGGGCGGCATTTTTCTGGACTATTCCAAAAACCGCATTAACGACCAAATCTTACAGCACCTGTTCCAACTGGCCGAAGAAGCAGGCGTGTCCGAGCGCATCAAACAAATGTTCCACGGCGACAAAATCAACGCCACCGAACGCCGTGCTGCCCTGCACGTTGCCCTGCGTAACCGCACCAACGGCCCGATTAATGTAGACGGCGAAGACGTGATGCCCAAAGTCAATGCTGTGCTGCACAAAATGGGACGTTTTGCCCATGCCGTGCGTAGCGGCGAATGGCTGGGCTACACCAAACAGGTGATTACCGATGTGGTCAATATCGGCATCGGCGGCTCCGACTTAGGCCCGTTGATGATGTGTTCCGCGCTCAAGCCCTACGGCCATCCGCGCCTGAATATGCACTTTGTTTCCAATGTGGACGGGGCGCAGTTGCGCGACACGCTGGAAAAAGTCCACCCCGAAACCACCCTGTTTATTATCGCTTCCAAAACCTTTACCACGCAGGAAACCATCACCAACGCCAAAACCGCGCGCGAATGGTTTTTGCGCGAAGGCAGCGAAGCGGATATTGCCAAACACTTTGTGGCCGTTTCCACCAACAAACAGGCGGTGGCCGAATTCGGCATTGATACCGAACATATGTTTGAGTTTTGGGACTGGGTGGGCGGCCGTTACAGTCTGTGGTCGGCCATCGGCCTGCCGATTATGCTGTATTTGGGCGAAGAAAATTTTATTGAAATGCTCAACGGTGCGCATTTGATGGACAACCATTTCTTTAACGCGCCTTTGGCACAAAATATGCCGGTGATTTTGGCGATGCTGGGCATTTGGTACATCAATTTTTACGGCGGCGGCAGCCATGTAATTGCACCCTACGACCAGCATTTGCACCGTTTCCCCAAATTTATCCAGCAGTTGGATATGGAATCCAACGGCAAACAGGTTCAGACCGACGGTACGCCGGTTCAGGCCGACACCGGCCCCGTTATTTGGGGCGAAACCGGCATTAACGGCCAGCACGCCTTTTTCCAACTGCTGCATCAGGGTACGCACGTTGCGCCGATTGACCTGATTGCCAGCTTGGAAAAACGCAGCAACCTGCCCGGCCACCACGAAATTTTGTTAAGCAATGTGTTTGCCCAAGCCGAAGCGTTTATGCGCGGTAAAACTGCCGACGAAGCCCGTGCGGAATTGCAGGCCGACGGGCTGCCTGAAAGCGAAATCGCCATGCTGGTGCCGCATAAAACCTTTAGCGGCAACCGTCCGAGCAATATGTTGTTGTTGGAAAAAATCAATCCGCGCAATATGGGCAGCTTGGTGGCTTTGTATGAACACAAGGTGTTTGTGCAGGGCATTATTTGGGGCATCAACAGCTTTGACCAATGGGGCGTGGAACTGGGCAAGCAGTTGGCGAAAACCATTTTGGCGGAGCTGAACGGCAGCCTGCCCGCGCAGCCGCACGATGCTTCTACCGCGCAGCTTATCCGCCTCTACCGCAAAACCAACTGTGCCGAAGACGGTACTTGTGATTTGTTTGAGTAATTGCAGGCAGCCTGAAAAGCCGGATGGGGAAATTTGGCTTTTCAGGCTGCTGTGTTTTCAGGTTTATGCTGTAATGCACACCTTAACCGACACTTGCTTTTGTTTAAGTAAGACTTTTTCAATATAAAAAACAGCTTGCTTGTAATTTGTTAGTAAATTCTTGTTAATGTAAGATACTATCTCTTGATAGGTGTCTATGTGTAGCAAATTCATTTTAGATAGATTTTCCATAAAAGATTTGGGGCTGTCCTAGATAACGACTAAATTCTCATTTATAGGTTAAGATAATGC
>JAUNOT010000129.1 GCA_030537065.1 Conchiformibius sp. | reverse complement strand
TGTTTTTGATTATTGTTGGCCAGTTGGCGGCGGCGGCGGTGATTGACCATTTCGGTTTAATCGGCATGACCGTGCGTCCGTTTTCGCTGTGGCAGGGCGTGGGGCTGCTGACGGTGTTGGCGGGGCTGGTGTTGTTCTTTTTCGGCAAACGTTTGTTCGGATAATGGTTTGTTGTTAAAACATGGCTTGAGTTGATACGAACCCAAGCCATGTTTGTTTTATTTTTGCCGTTCTGTTTCAGGCTGCCTGCAAATCAGTTTTTCAACGACTGCACCGGCGCAGGAATCCGTCCGCCGCGCCCGATAAACACCTCGCACGAACCTTCTTTTACCGCCATCACCGGCGCACGTCCCAGCAAGCCGCCGAATTCCACAAAATCGCCCACATCCTTGCCGGTAACGGGAATAATCCGCACCGCCGTGGTTTTGCCGTTAATCATGCCGATGGCGGCTTCGTCGGCGATAATGCCCGACAACGTCGCCGCCGAAGTGTGGCCGGGCACGGCAATCATATCCAAGCCCACCGAACACACCGCCGTCATCGCTTCCAACTTGTCCAAAGTCAGCACGCCCGATTGCGCGGCGGCAATCATGCCCTCGTCTTCCGACACGGGAATAAACGCGCCGCTCAAACCGCCCACCGAGCCGGACGCCATCATGCCGCCTTTTTTAACCGCATCGTTTAACAAAGCCAGCGCAGCAGTCGTGCCGTGGGTGCCGCACACGCTTAAGCCCATCGCTTCCAAAATCCGCGCCACGCTGTCGCCCACCGCAGGCGTGGGTGCCAACGACAAGTCCAAAATGCCGAACGGAATATTCAGGCGTTTGGCGGCTTCACGTCCAATCAATTCGCCCACGCGCGTGATTTTAAACGCGGTTTTTTTCACAATTTCGGCGATTTCGCTTAAGTCTTCCGCGCTGCGCCCTGCCAAGGCTGCCTGAACCACACCGGGGCCGGACACGCCCACATTCAGCATCACGCCGCCTTCGCCCGCGCCGTGAAACGCGCCCGCCATAAACGGGTTGTCATCTACCGCATTGCAAAACACCACGATTTTGGCGCAGCCGAAGCCTTCGGGCGTGGCTTCGGCGGTGCGTTTGAGCGTTTCGCCCATCAGCCGCACCGCGTCCATATTGATGCCGGCGCGGGTGCTGCCGATATTGACCGAAGCGCAGACAATATCGGTTTGCGCCATCGCCTCGGGCAGGGAACGAATCAGCACTTCGCCGGACGGGGTCAGCCCTTTTTGCGCCAGCGTGGAAAAGCCGCCGATAAACGATACGCCGATGGCTTTGGCAGCCTTGTCCAGCGTTTGCGCGATGGAAACGTAGTCGGATGCGCCTGTGGCGGCGGCAATTTGGGCAATCGGGGTCACGGAAATACGCTGGTTCACAATCGGCACGCCGTATTTGGCGGACAAATCTTGTGCGGTTTGCACCAGTTTGTCGCCGGTGCGGGTGATTTTGTCGTAGATTTGGCGGTTCAGTTCGCCGATGTCGGCGCGGATGCAGTCGTGCAGGTCAATGCCGATGGTCAGGGTGCGGACGTCAAAATTTTGGTCGGCCACCATGCGCACGGTTTCCAGAATTTCGGCGGAATGAAAGTTGCTGTTCACGGCGTTTCCTTTTTAAATTCGGTGCATGGCGTTAAACAGGGCTTCGTCCTGCATGCGGATGTCCAAAGCCAAACGGCTGCTTTCGGCAGCAAACAGTTCCAGCATCTGGCTGCGGCTTTTCAGGCAGCCTGAAGTGTCGGCCAGAATAATCATGGTGAAATAATCGTCCATCAGCTGTTGGCTGATGTTTAAGATATTGATTTGGTTGTCGGCCAGCAGCGCGGATACATCGCGCACAATGCCGACGCGGTCTTTGCCGATAACGGTAATCACGGAACGGGACATTTTTTTCCTTTCAAGATTTCAGGCTGCCTGAAAAGGCAGCCTGTTGTTTATTTAACCAGTTTTAAACCTTTTTTCTTGGGCGTATCGGTTGCGGCAGCCGGTTCGTTTCCGCCAACGGGTGTGTCGGCCGTTTCAGGCTGCCACGGTTCGGCTTCAAAGCCCATGCCTTCGCCGCTTTCTTTGGCGAAAATACCGGTAACATGTCCGACCGGAATCCAAATTTCATGCGATACGCCGCCGAAGCGGGCGTGAAAACTAATCCATTCGTTATCCATCACCAAATCTTTGGTGGCGGCGGCACTGATGCTTAATACGATGTGATTGTCCTGCACAAACTGTGCTGGTACATGGGTATGTTCATTGACAAATACCGCCAGATAAGGGGTGTAGCCGTTGTCGTTGCACCATTCATACAGGGCGCGTATCAGATACGGTTTGGTGGGTGTGCTCATGCTTTCCCCTTAACGGCGCATGGCTTTTTCGGCCGGCGTGAGCGCGTCAATAAACGCCTGACGTTGAAAAATGCGCTCGGCCGATTTTAAAATCGGGGCGGCGGCTTTGCTTAATTTGATGTCGTAATGGTTCAAACGCCACAGCAGCGGGGCAAGTGCCACATCAATCATGGAAAATTCATCGCCCAAAACATATTTGTTTTTGACAAAGGCAGGAGCAATCATGGTCAGGCCGTTGGCAATCGCCTCACGCGCTTTGCTTTGCTCTTTGGTGGTGGCGGCGGGGTTTTCCAGCGTTTGCACATGTACAAACAATTCTTTTTCCAAGCGGTGCAGCACCAAACGGCCGCGTCCGCGCATAACCGGGTCGCCCGGCATCAGTTGCGGGTGGGGGAAACGCTCGTCAATGTATTCGTTGATGATATTGGATTCAAACAAAATCAAATCGCGTTCCACCAGCACCGGCACCTGATTGTAGGGGTTCATCACCGCCAAATCTTCGGGTTTGTTAAACACATCAATATCTTTGATTTCAAAATCCATGCCTTTTTCATACAATACAAAGCGGCAACGGTGGCTGAACGGGCAGGTAATACCGGAATATAGGGTCATCATAATACATTTTCCTTTTTCTTTTTTGACAAAGCTGGGGCGTGTCCTCAGCACGGCGTTCAGGCAGCCCGCGTTGGCGCGGCTGCCTGAAAAGGTGTTTGAAAACAATGGGCAATCATAGCAAAATCAGGCGCATTTTTCCAGAAAATACACACATTTTGCTGTTTTTAAACGGAAAATAGGCGTTCCATCACTTGCTCGTACACCGCCGACAGCTTGGGAATATCGTCCAGCAACACGTTTTCATCAATCTGGTGGATGGTTTCGTTTACAAAACCCAGTTCCACCAGTTCGGCGGCCACGGCTTTGATAAAACGGCCGTCGGATGTGCCGCCCGATGTGGACAGCGCGGCCTCCACGCCGCACACTTCGCGCACCGCCGCCCGTACGGCATCGGTCAGCACGCCCGCTTCGGTCAGGAACGGTTGGCCGGACAAAGTCCATTGCAAATCGTAGTCCAAGCCGTGTGCGTCCAAAACGGCGTGTACGCGCTGTTTCAGGCTGTCGGCGCTGCTTTCGGTGCAGAAGCGGAAGTTGAATTTGATTTCTACGCTGCCCGGAATAACGTTGGTTGCGCCCGTACCGCCGTGAATATTGGAAATTTGAAAACCGGTGGGCGGAAAATAGGCATTGCCTGCGTCCCATTCGGTGGCGGTCAGTTCCGCCAGCGCGGGCGCGGCCAGATGAATCGGGTTACGCGCCAAATGCGGATAGGCGATATGCCCTTGTTTGCCTTTGACGGTCAGCACACCCGACAGCGAGCCGCGCCGTCCGTTTTTGACGGTGTCACCCAATACGCGCTCGGCAGTCGGTTCGCCGACAATGCAGTAGTCAATTTTTTCGCCGCGCTGCTGCAAGACGTCCACCACTTTAACCGTGCCGTCCAAGGCATCGCCTTCTTCGTCTGAAGTAATCAGCAAGGCCAGGCTGCCTGAAAAATCAGGATGCTGCGCGGTAAAGCGTTCGCAGGCGGTAACAAAACAGGCGATGGCGGTTTTCATATCGGCGGCACCGCGCGCATACAGCCGTCCGTCGCGTTCGGTCGGTACAAACGGCGGCGACTGCCACAGCGTTTCGTCGCCGGCAGGAACAACGTCGGTGTGTCCGGCAAAGCATAAAACGGGGGCTTGGTTGCCGCGCCGCGCCCAAAAATTTTTGGTGTCGCCGAAGTGGAGCGGCTCAACGGTAAAACCGAGTGCGTGCAGGCGTTCGGCGAGAATGGCTTGGCATTGACGGTCGTCGGGGGTGAGCGAGGCTTCCGCCAGCAGTTGTTTGGCGAGGGCGGCGGATTCGGTATCGGGTCTGGTCATGATTCGGGCTGCCTGAAAGGGTGGAAACGGGCGATTGTAGCGAAAAAACGGGCAGGGCGGCAGTATGTGCGCTAAGTAATTTATTCTTTTCATTCTTTAAAAATCGTCTGCCGTCTATACAATGCCGCCCAAGCCAAGTACAATTCCTGTTTTTCACGCTGCCGGAAACACCGTTTTCAGGCAGCCTTTCCATCATTAAATGCCTTTCAAGAAAGCCCTCATCATGAGCCAATCCCTCAGCTACCGCGATGCCGGCGTGGACATCGCCGCCGGCGACC
>JAUNOT010000128.1 GCA_030537065.1 Conchiformibius sp. | reverse complement strand
GCTGCCTGAAAGCGGATTTTCCGTTTCAGGCAGCCTGTTTTGATGGTTACAGACGGATTTGCCCGTCGCCCAGCACCACCCATTTTTCCGAAGTCAGCCCGTGCAGGCCGACCGGCCCGCGCACATGGATTTTATCGGTGGAAATGCCGATTTCCGCGCCCAAGCCGTATTCAAAACCGTCGGCAAAACGGGTGGAAGCGTTCACCATCACGCTGGCGCTGTCCACCAAACGCAGAAAGCGGCGGGCAAGGCTATAGTTTTCGGTAACGATGCTGTCGGTGTGGTGGCTGCCGTAGCGGTTGATGTGTTCCACCGCTTCATTAAACGAAGCAACGGTTTTGACCGCCAAAATCGGGGCAAGGTATTCGGTTTCCCAATCGCTTTCGGCGGCGGCGGCGATGTCGGGCAGCACGGCACGGGTTTTCAGACAGCCGCGCAGTTCCACGCCTTTGTCGCGGTAGGCCTGCGCCAGCAGCGGCAGCAGTTCGGCGGCACGGCTTTGGTGTACCAGCAACGTTTCCATGGTGTTGCAGGTACCGTAACGCGAGGTTTTGGCATTCACGGCAATGGCGAGGGCTTTTTCGGCATCGGCATATTCGTCCAAATAAACATGGCAGATGCCGTCCAAATGTTTAATCACAGGAACACGCGCTTCCGCCGCCACCCGTGCCACCAGACTTTTGCCGCCGCGCGGGATAATTACATCAATCAGTCCGCTCAAACCAAGCATTGCGCCCACGCTGTCGCGGTCGGTATTTTCCACAAAATTAACCGCTTGTTCAGGCAGGCGGCTGTCGGCCAATGCTAAGCGGATTTGCGCCGCCAAGGCCAGATTGCTGCGGAACGCTTCGCTGCCGCCGCGCAAAATGCAGGCGTTGCCCGATTTCAGGCACAGGGCGGCGGCATCAACGGTAACATTCGGCCGCGCTTCGTAAATCATGCCGATTACGCCCAAAGGCACGCGCATTTTGCCGATTTGCAGACCGTTGGGACGGGTGGAAAATTCATTCATTTCGCCGACAGGGTCAGGCAGCGCGGCAATCTGGTGCAGCCCTTCGCACATGGTTTGCAGGGCTTTTTCGTTTAGATTCAGACGGTCAAGCAGCGATTCGTCCAAGCCTTTGGCACGGGCGGCGGCCATGTCTTCGGCATTGGCGGCCAGAATACTGCCGCGGTTACGGGCAATGCGTTCGGCCAAACGTTGCAGGGCTTGGTTTTTTTGGCTGCTGTCGGCTTCGGCCAAACGGTAAAACGCTTGGCGTGCGGCTTGGGCGGTGGCGGTAATATAGGCGGCGGGCGTCACGGCGGTCTCTCCCTGTCGGTCAAAACGGCTATCTTACTGGGTTTTGCGCCAATTAAACAAGACTGCCTGAAAAAATGGTATAAACGGCATTTTTTTCAGGCAGCCTGAAATGAACACGCATTCCGATTTACAACACGCCAAACGCCTTATCGTCAAAGTCGGCTCCAGCCTCGTGACCGCCGAAGGGCGCGGCATTGACCAACACGCCCTCAACGCATGGGCGGCGCAGATTGCCGCCATTGCCGCCGCCGGTAAAGAAGTGGTGCTGGTGTCCAGCGGTGCGGTGGCTGAAGGCATGAAACGGCTGGGCTGGACGGCGCGTCCGACCGCGCTCAACCAATTACAGGCGGCGGCGGCCGTCGGGCAGATGGGCATTGCCCAAGCCTACGAAACCGCCTTTGCGCCGCTGGGCATTACCACCGCACAAATTCTGCTCACCCACGACGATTTGCGCGACCGCACCCGTTATCTCAATGCCCGCAGTACCCTGCAAACCCTGCTGGCACACCGCATCCTGCCCGTGATTAACGAAAACGACAGCGTTACCACCGATGAAATCAAACTGGGCGACAACGACACCTTGGCGGCCTTGGTTAGCAACCTGCTCGATGCCGATGCGCTGATTATCCTGACCGACCAAAGCGGCCTGTACGACAGCGACCCACGCCAAAACCCCGATGCCCGCCTGATTCGGCAGATTTCCGCGCTGCACCCCGATTTGCCTGCGATGGCAGGCGGTGCAGGCAGCCGTGTCGGCACGGGCGGCATGCTGACCAAGGTGCTGGCGGCGCGGCGTGCCGCCCAAAGCGGTGCCGCCACCATTGTCGCATCGGGACGCGAAGCGCAGGTGTTGCAAAGGCTGGCGGCGGGCGAAAGCATCGGCACGCTGTTTACCGGCGACACCGACCGCCTGACCGCACGCAAACAATGGCTGTCGGGGCAGCTGCATATCCGCGGCAGCGTGCGTGCCGATGCAGGTGCCTGCCAAGCCCTGCTGCACGGACGCGGCAGCCTGCTGCCGGTGGGCTGCGTGGCGGTGGACGGACAGTTTAGCCGCGGCGAGCTGATTGCGGTACACGATGAAAACGGCCGCGAAATCGCGCGCGGTCTGGTCAATTACAGCAGCAGCGACACCGCCAAAATCCTGCGTACCCCCACCAAAGACATTGCCGCCAAACTCGGCTACGCGCAGGAAGACGAGTTGCTGCACCGCGATAATCTGGTATTGTCGGCACAATAAAAATCAGGCTGCCTGAAAATTTTCAGGCAGCCTGCCAAGGAACGGCTTAAATCAAAATACCACCGATGCTACTTTTTAGAAACGTAGGCCGCTTCCAATTTGTCGCGCATCTTTGTCAAGTCAATACCGGCCAAATCGGCGGCACGAATCAGACTATTGACTTCTACACCGCGTTTGGCCTGATTCAACGCCCACAGCAATGCCGAGCGCGTACCGCTTCGGCAGTAGGCCAGAATCGGTGCGGGTGATTTGGCAACGGTGTCCTGAAATTCCTGCAAAACCGCGTCATTAACCGCCGTTTCCACCGTTACCGGCATAAATATAATGTTTTCAATGCCGAGTGCCTGAAGCCATTTTTTCACGGTTTCAAAATCGGGCTGTCCGGCTTCTTCGCCGTCGGGACGGTTGCAGATAACCGTTTTGATTTCATATTGCGCCGCCAATTTGGCCGTGCGCTCGTTCAACTGGCGGGATACATAAAGATAATCGGCAATTTTTTCAATACTCATAGCACTTCCTGTTAAACCTATCCGTCCGAACCGCTTTTACAACAGACACGCGCTGCCTGCCGCAACAAACTTGACAAAGGACAGATTTTCTAAAAAAACGATTTTACTGCCATTTCCGGCCGCAATCAAACCGTCTGCAGGCGGCGCAGTACCTCATCGCGCCCCATTAAGGCCAGCACCGCATCCACAGACGGCGTTTTCGCCGTACCGCATACCGCCAAACGCAGGGGCATGCCCAATTTGCCCATTTTAATGCCCTCATCTTCGCAGAACGGTGCAAACAGGGCGTGGATGTTTTCCGCCGTCCATGCATTTTCAGGCAGCGCGCTTAAACGCTCGGCAAAACGCTGCATCCGCGCCGCCGCATCCGCATCCCAATGTTTGGCGACATCGGCTTCGGCAGGCACGGCTTTACGGTAAAAATAAGCGCATTCGTCTGCCAAAGCGTTTAAATCTTGGGCGCGGTCTTTGACCAAAGCCAGTACGTCCGCCAGCGCGGGGCTGCCTGAAACGTCAATGCCGCGTGCGGTCAAACGCGGCAACACCAGCGCGGCCAAGTCGGCATTATCTTTGGCTTTAATGTGTTCGCCGTTAATCCACAGCAGTTTTTTCGCATCCATACGGCTGGCGGAAGGCGATACGTCTTTCAGTTCAAACCAGCGCACAAAATCGTCCATGCCGAAAAATTCGGTGTCGCCGTGCGCCCAACCCAAACGCGCCAGATAGTTCAGCATCGCTTCAGGCAGCATGCCCAGCGCGTCAAACTCGGTAATGGCAACGGTGTCGCCGCTGCGCTTGGAAATTTTTTTGCCCTGTTCGTTTAAAATCATCGGCAGATGGGCGTATTGTGGCGGCTCTTTGCCCAAGGCTTTGAAAATATTGATTTGCTTGGGCGTGTTATTGACATGGTCATCGCCACGAATAACATGGGTAATGCCCATATCGTAATCGTCGGCCACCACGCTGAAATTATAGGTGGGCGAACCGTCGGCGCGGGCGATAATCAAATCGTCCAAAGCGGCGTTGGGAATGCTGATTTCGCCTTTTACGCCGTCCTGCCAAGCGGTTACGCCGTCAATCGGGCTTTTGAAACGGACAACAGGCTGCACGCCTTCGGGAACAGGCGGCAGGGTTTTACCTGCTTCCGGCCGCCAACGGCGGTCGTAAGTCGGCGTGCCTTCGCGCTCGGCACGCTCGCGCATCTCGGCCAATTCTTCTTTGCTGCAATAACAGTAATACGCGTGGCCATTTTCCAGAAGCTGTTGAATCAGCTCGCGGTGGCGCGGGGCGTTTTGCGCCTGATAAACGATGTTGTCGGCATTGTCGGGGCGCAGTCCGACCCAATCCATGCCGTCCAAAATAATTTTTACCGATTCGGCGGTGGAACGCTCGGCATCGGTATCTTCAATCCGCAGTAAAAATTCGCCGCCGTGGTGTTTGGCAAACGCCCATGAATACAGGGCGGTACGCACGCCGCCGATGTGCAGGTAGCCGGTGGGGCTGGGGGCAAAACGGGTTTT
>JAUNOT010000127.1 GCA_030537065.1 Conchiformibius sp. | reverse complement strand
GCATCGGTTCGTTTGACGTACCGGCCGCCGGTTTGCAAATCGCCATCGGCAACGGTAAAGACGGCCAAGAGCTGATTATCCGCAACGTCAGCGGTGCGGCGGCAGCTTCCGGCTTGAAACGCGGCGACATTATCCGCCAGATTAACGGCCGCACGGTCGGCAGCGAAGCCGAATTGAACGAGGCGCTTAAAGCGGGTAAAAACCTGCCCGTTTTGGTACAGCGCGGCGGCAACTCCGTATTTATCGCTTTGGTATTACCCTAAATTTAATGACTTATTTCAGGCTGCCCGAAACCGTTTTCAGGCAGCCTGAAACAATTTTTTGGAGACTTTATGATGTCCTTACACTTGCCGCGCGGCCCGATTATGGCCGATGTTGCCGCCTTTGAGCTGACCGATGACGACCGCCAACGCCTGCTTGACCCTGCCGTCGGCGGCGTAATTCTGTTCCGCCGCAATTTTCAAAATATCGAACAGCTAAAACAGCTTATCCGCGAAATCAAAGCCCTGCGCCAACCCGAGCTGATTATCGCCGTTGACCACGAAGGAGGACGGGTACAGCGTTTTATTGACGGCTTTACCCGCCTGCCCGCCATGCGCGTGTTCGGTGAAATTTGGGACACGCAGGGTGCGGATGCCGCCGAAAAACTGGCGGAACAAACCGGCTGGGTGTTGGCCACCGAACTGGCTGCCTGCGGCGTGGATTTATCGTTTACCCCCGTGCTGGATTTGGACTGGCAGCAGTGCGCCGTTATCGGCAACCGCAGTTTTCACGCCGATGCCGACACCGTTACCGCGCTGGCGCTGGCGCTGCAACGCGGTCTGAACCGCGGCGGCATGAAGTCCTGCGGCAAACACTTTCCCGGACACGGCTTTGTCAGCGGCGACAGCCACCACGTTTTGCCTGAAGACACGCGCACCGCCGCCGAGTTGCAGGCAGCCGACCTGATTCCCTTTCAAAAACTGGCGGTTGCCGGTATGGCGGCGGTGATGCCTGCCCATGTGGTGTATCCGCATATTGACCCGCAGCCGGCGGGTTTTTCCCCATACTGGCTGCAAACCGTTTTGCGTACGCAACTGGGCTTTGACGGCGTGATTTTTTCCGATGATTTAACCATGGAAGGCGCGTGCGGCGCAGGCGGCATCCGCGAGCGTGCCGCGCTGTCGTTTGCGGCGGGCTGCGATATTGTGCTGGTATGCAACCGCCCCGATTTGGTGGACGAGCTGCGCCAAGATTTCAGGCAGCCTGAAAATCCGCAACTGGCGGTACGTTGGCAAAATATGGCCTGCACCCTGTCCCCTGCCGAAGCTGAAGCCGTGATGCAGAGTGCCGAATTTCAAGCCGCACAACAGCAAACCGCACAACTGGCGACGCCACAGGATACCGCAGGCGGCGTAAAAGTGGGCGAAGCGTTTTAAAAGGAATAAATACCGTGAAATCCCCCAACAACCTGTGCTGGCTGGATATGGAAATGACCGGCCTCAATCCCGACAGCGATAAAATCATTGAAATTGCAATGATTATTACCGACAGCGACTTAAACGTTTTGGCGCAATCCGATGTGTATGCCATTCACCAAAGCGACGATGTGCTAAACGGCATGGACAAATGGAACACCGACACCCACACCCGCACCGGATTGGTGGAACGCGTGCGCCACTCCACCCACAGCGAAGCGGAAGTGGAACAGCAACTGCTGGATTTTATGGCGCAATATCTGCCCGAACGCGCCAGCCCGATGTGCGGCAACACCATTCATCAAGACCGCCGTTTTATGGTGAAACATATGCCGCGCTTGGAAGCCTATTTCCACTACCGTAATTTGGACGTGTCCACGCTGAAAGAGCTGGCCAAACGCTGGCATCCCGAAGTGTACCGCAGCGTGGTGAAAAAAGGCGCGCATCAGGCTTTGGATGATATTCTGGAAAGCATTGAAGAATTAAAGCATTACCGCAGCCATTTTCTGAAAACGGCAGCCTGAAACCGCCGCCAACTTGCCAAACGGACAACATTGTTATAACATAACAATGTTGTCCGTTTTTATTTACAAGGAAACCTTATGAAATCCGGTATCCATCCCGAAAACTACCGCACCGTCCTGTTTTACGACAGCAGCGCCGAAACCGGCTGGCTGATTCGTTCCTGCGCCCCCACCAACCGCACCATGCAATGGACGGACGGCAAAGAATATCCCGTTTTTATGCTGGACACTTCATCCGCTTCCCACCCCGTTTACACCGGCAAACAGCGCGAACACAATAAAGAAGGCCGCGCCAGCCAGTTCAACCAACGCTATGCCGGTATGATGAACGCATTTAAAAAAGGAAAATAAATCATGCAAGTGCTCTCCTCCCTCAAAGCCGCCAAACAACGCCACCGCGATTGCCAAGTGGTGCGCCGCAAAGGCAAAGTGTATGTGATTTGCAAATCCAATCCGCGTTTTAAAGCGCGTCAGCGTTAAATAAAAAACGGGCTGCCTGAAATTTTCAGGCAGCCCGTTTGGATTGGTGCGGTTAATTATACTTTAGCCGCCGCAGCCACTTCAGCCGCATAATCCACTTCTTTTTTCTCGATGCCGTCGCCCACTTTGTAGCGGACAAAGCTCAATACTTCGGTGCCGTTTTCTTTCAGGAATTGGGCAACGGTTTGGTCAGGGTTCATCACAAACGCTTGACCGTTCAAAGTCACTTCAGCCAAGAATTTTTTGATGCGACCTTCTACCATTTTGGCGGCGATTTCAGCAGGTTTACCTGATTCAATCGCTTGTTGGGTGTAGATATGGCGTTCTTTTTCAACGGTTTCCGCATCCACTTCTTCTTCGCGCACGCATTGCGGTTTGGCGGCAACAATGTGCATGCCCACTTTACGCGCCACGTCTTCCGCGCCTTTAAACGCCACCAATACGCCTTCAGTAGCAGCTGCACCGTGAATGTAGGCAGTCAGGCTGTCCGCAGTTTCAATCACTTGGAAACGGCGCACGGAAATGTTTTCACCCAGTTTGGCAATCACGGCTTTGCGCTCGTCTTCTACCAAAGCAGCCAAATCTTCTACAGTAGCGGGTTTTTTCTCAACGGCGGTTTTGGCAACCGATTGGGCAAACGCCAAAAAGCCTGCGTCTTTTGCCACAAAGTCGGTTTCGCAGTTCACTTCTACCAAAGCGCCTGCATTGCCTTCAACGGCATAAGCCAGCACGCCTTCGGCGGCGGTACGACCCGCCAGTTTGCCTGCTTTCGCGCCTGATTTAATACGCAGGATTTCTTCGGCTTTTTCCATATTGCCTTCGGCTTCCACCAAGGCTTTTTTGCATTCCATCATGCCCAAACCTGTCGCAGCGCGCAGGTCGGCAACCATTTTTGCAGTAATTTCTGCCATGTTTGTCTCCAAAAATTCGGTTTCAGGCTGCCTGAAACGCTTTCAGGCAGCCTTGTTGTGCCTTGATTATTCGGCAGCAGCCGCAGCTTGAGCAGCCGCAACGGTTTCGGCAACGGCTTGGTTTTTGCCTTCCAATACCGCATCGGCGATGCCGCGGCAGTACAGACGGATGGCTTTGGCAGAGTCGTCGTTACCCGGAATGACGTGTTTCACCAAGTCGGGGCTGTTGTTGGTGTCCACCACGGCAATCACGGGAATGCCCAATTTGGCGGCTTCTACCAAAGTACCGTGTTGGTAGCCGGTGTCAATCACAAAAATCGCGTCGGGCAGACCTTTCATGTTTTTGATGCCGCCCAAAGAACGTTCCAGTTTTTCCACTTCGCGGGTCATGTCCAACAATTCTTTTTTGTTGTAACCGCTGGCTTCGGCGTTTTCCAAAACGGCGGCTTTTTCTTCCAAGCGTTTGATGGACTGTTTCACGGTTTTGTAGTTGGTCAGCATACCGCCCAACCAACGGTGGTCCACATAGGGCATGCCTGCGCGCAGGGCTTCTTCTTTAATGATTTCACGCGCTTGACGTTTGGTGCCGACAAACAGAACCGTACCTTTGTTGGCAACCAGACGGCGTACCACTTCCTGCGCTTCTTGGAACAGGGGCAGGGTTTTTTCCAGATTCACGATGTGGATTTTATTACGCGCACCGAAAATGTATTGAGCCATTTTCGGGTTCCAGTAACGGGTTTGGTGGCCGAAGTGAACGCCTGCTTCCAGCATTTGGCGCATGGTAACTTGAGACATAGTTAATCCTATAAATTAAAGGGTTATCGCTAACACCGCCGCCAGAACCTGTGCAACACAAGCACCCTTCGCGCGGACGGTGCGGGCTTTTGACAATAAAAAATGCTCCCGAAATCGGGAAGCGGTGCGGATTATAACGAATTATCCGCACCGAAAGCAAGCATTTACGGTTTGGCGCAGGCAACAAAATGGCTGACCTGCGGTGGCGTGTCGCCCTGATGGAAGCGGCGCACGGCTGCCTGAATATCGGCATCGGCTTTGGACACGCGTTTGTGCTGGCGCAGGTGTTCCGCCCACGATTCCACCAAAAACCATTCCAGCATCACATCGGGACGGGCGGTGTCTTCGCTGATACCCCATTGATACGCACCGTCACGGCGGCGTTCGGCAGACAGGGCGTAAATTGCCTGTAAAAATTCGGCGCGGTCTTCGGCGCGGATGCGGTATTCAATCTGAATCAGCACGGGACCGCGGTCGCCTTCGGGGGCAACTTC
>JAUNOT010000012.1:4400-27794 GCA_030537065.1 Conchiformibius sp. | reverse complement strand
CGTCCAAATATCTTCAATATCTTCAATGCCCACCGAAAAGCGCAACAGCCCCTCGGCAATGCCCAAGCCGGTTTTCACATCGTGCGGCATACCGCTGTGCGACTGCGAATAGCTGTGATTAACCAAACTTTCCACACCGCCCAAGCTGGAAGCCATCTGCACCAGCTTCAGGTTTTGAATCACGCGGTTGGCGGCATCAATGCTGTTGTTTTTTAAGATAATGCTGACCACGCCGCCAAAGCCGCGCATTTGCCGTTTCGCCAATTCGTGATGCTCGTGTTCAGGCAGCCCCGGATAGTACACCTGCGCCACGGCAGGATGTTGTTGCAAACGCTGCGCCAGCTCCAAAGCATTGGCGCAATGCTGTTTCATGCGTACCGCCAAGGTTTTAATGCCGCGCAACACCAGCCAGCAGTCCATCGGGCCGGCCACCGCGCCGGTTTGTACCAACATGGCACCGAGCTGTTTGCCCAGTTCCGCATCTTTTACCGCCGCCACACCCAGCAACACATCGGAATGGCCGCACAGGTATTTGGTAGCAGAATGGAAAACGATATCGCAGCCCATCGCCAAAGGGTTTTGCAGGACAGGCGAAGCAAAGGTGTTGTCTATGCCCACCAGCGCACCGGCGGCTTTGGCTTTTTCGGCAAGGGCGGCAATGTCCACCAGCCGAAGCAGGGGGTTGGACGGGCTTTCCAGCCACACCAGTTTGACGGCTTGCGCCGCCAAAATTTTGTCCAGTTCCGCGCTGTCGCACAAATCGGCAAAAATTACGTTTACACCCCAAGCGCGGTACACGTCGTTCAGCAAATCGTAGCTGCCGCCGTAAATATCGCGCACGGCCACCACGGTATCGCCCGGGCGCAGCACGGTGCGGAAAATGCAGTCAATGGCGGCGATGCCGCTGGCAAAGGCAAAGCCTTGTGTGCCTTGTTCCAGCGCGGCGACGGTGTCTTCCAAGGTTTTGCGGGTGGGATTGGACAGGCGCGAGTATTTGTAGGGGATGTTTTCGCCGATTTCGCGCATGGCAAACATGCTGTTTTGGTAAATCGGCGGCATAATGGCGCGGTTGTGTTGGTCGGGGTCGTAGGCGGCGTGTATCAGTTCGGTAGCAAATCGCATGGGGGATTCCTTTTACATTCGGATACGGAAAACAGGCATGGTAACGGTTTTTCAGGCTGCCTGAAAACGGAAAAATCCTTTGTTTGACGGAAAACAAAGGATTCTGCCCTGCCCTTACGCCAAACGCGGCACTTTATCAAACAGGCGGTAAAAGTTTTCTGTGGTGGTGTGTGCCAGCGTGGCAAAATCTTCGCCGCGCAGTTGCGCCAAAAATTCGGCGGTGTGGCGCACATAGGCCGGTTCGTTGGGCTTGCCGCGATGGGGAACGGGCGCGAGAAACGGCGAATCGGTTTCCACCAGCAGGCGGTCGGCCGGACAGTAACTCGCGGCTGCCTGAACGTCGGCGGCGTTTTTGAAGGTAACAATACCGGAAAACGACAGGTAATAGCCCATATCCAAAGCGATTTTTGCCACGCGCACATCTTCGGCAAAACAGTGCATCACGGCGCGTTCCGCCTGATGTTCGCGCATCAGGGCAAGCGTATCGTCGGCGGATTTGCGGGTGTGAATCACCAAGGGCAGGCCGCTTTGACAGGCGGCTTGGATATGGGTGATAAAACGCTGGTGCTGCCAAGTCAAATCGCCGCTGCACCAATGGTAGTCCAAACCGGTTTCGCCCACCGCCACCACTTTGGGGTGTTGGGCGTGTTGCAGCAGTTCGTCTAAAGTAAATTCGGCAGCGTCTTCACGGTCGGGGTGAATGCCCACGGTGGCGAAAATATGGCTGTTGGCTTCGGCAATCGCCAGCACTTCGGCGAAGCTGTCGCGGCTGACGCTGATGGCCAAAGCCTGCCCGATTTGTTGTTCGCGCATATTGGCAAACACTTCGGGCAACCGTCCGGCCAAGCCGTCAAAATTTAAATGGCAATGTGAGTCAATCAGATACATGGTTTTTTGGTTTTCAGGCAGCCTGAAAACGGATTTACATGGTGTAGGTGGCATGGTCGCTGTTAATCAGGCCGCTTAACAATGCCTCAAAAATGGCTTTGGCTTTAATGCTGTTTTCATCGTCGCTGAACGCCAGCCCCACGCCTTTGGGACGGCCGCCCGCGCTGGGGTTGCTGTTAATCCAAAACACATTGGTTTTCACAAACAGTTTTTCGGTTTTTGCAGGGGTGACCAATTCCAATACCAACAGCACTTCTTCACCCATCTGATAGCTGTCGGAAGTGGGCAGGAACACGCCGCCGTGTTCGGTAAACGACATATAGCTGGCATAAATCACCTGCTTGCTTTCCAAACGCAGGCTGACCATACGGCCGGGTGCTTTACCGTCGGCGTGAGGCATGGCGGGCTTGGCTGAACTCATTATCATTTCCTTATTAAAAATTATTGAACGGATTTGTTTTTTTGCAGCATCAATAAATAAGCGCACAACAAATCTTCGGCCTGCATTCTAACATTGAGGCTGTGGTGTCCGTAAGGGGCGAGACGGTTTAAGGCTGCCTGAAAACGGAAAAGTGTGGCGGGATTGCTTTGCGCGGCGGCACGGGCGCAGGCTTCGGCGCGTGCCGGATAATAATGCGGCGGCAGGCCGTGCTGCGCCCGCGCCGTGTCGGCCAGCCATTTGCCCAGCCAGTCCAACAGCAGCGCAAGCGGATATTTTGCCTTGTCGAAAGCGGCGGCAAAGTCCAAAACCGCCAGCAGGCGCGGTGCGGCCAAAATGTCCAGCAGCGTTTCGCGCAGCGCGTCCTGTTCGGGCTGCGGCTCAAACAGCGGCGCACCGCCGTGAAACGCCAGCAGGTTTTCCGCATGGTCGGTGCCGCGCTGGCGCAAAAACGCCAAGGCTTCGGCGTGTGCAGGCAGGGGCAGCGGCATTTGACGGCAACGGCTGCGGATGGTGGGCAGCAGCCGCTCGCGCTGGTTGGCTGCCAGCAGGAACACCACCGCTTGCGGCGGTTCTTCCAAAATTTTCAGCAGCGCATTGGCCGCCTGCACGTTCAGGCTGTCGGCGGGCGCAATCAGCACCACACGCCGTCCGCCGCGCACGGACGACTGGTTCAGCGGCTCCAACACGGCGCGGACGGCATCAATTTTAATTTGCGCCAGACGGCGGCTGCCGCCTTCTTCGGGCGTGTCGGGGGCAAGCGGGTAAAAATCGGGGTGGCTGCCGTGTTCAAACAGGCGGCAGGACGGGCATTGGCCGCAGGGTTGGCGGTTCGGCGGCAGGTTTTCGCACAGCAGGGCTTGGGCAAAGTGGCGGGCAAAGGCGGTTTTGCCGGTGTGTTCGCGGCCGTAAAACAGCCATGCGTGCGGCAGGCTGTGCCATTGGCCGCTTATCTGCCGCCATACCGCTGCGTGCCACGGGTAAACGGCGGACATTATTTTTCCGAGGTTTTCAGGTAGTGTTCCAAAATCGCCAGCGCATACTGCACCGCCTGTTCGCGCACTTGGCGGCGGTCACCGTCAAAGCGGTATTGTTTCGCCCAAATGCGCTGTTTGGTGGCAAAGCCGAACCAAACCGTGCCGACGGGTTTGTCTTCGCTGCCGCCGTCGGGGCCGGCAATGCCGCTGATGCCGATGGCGTAGTCGTTGCGCGTGGCCACCAGTGCGCCCAAGGCCATTTCGCGCACGGTTTCTTCGCTGACCGCACCGTAGTGGCGCAGGGTGGACGGCAATACGTTGAGCAGCTGGGTTTTGGACTGGTCGGAATAGGTAACGAAGCCGCGCTGGAAATAGGCGGAGCTGCCGGGGACGGAAGTCAGCTCGGCGGCCAGTAAGCCGCCGGTGCAGGATTCGGCGGTGGTAATGGTTTTTTTGCGGGCAGTCAGCTCGCGGGCGATGTATTCAAGACGGGTCATGGTTTTTCAGGCTGCCTGAACGGCACGGGCGGTAAAACGGATGGCGGCAAATTCGGTGTGGTCGGGATAGATTTCCCCAATCAGTTTAATCAGTTGCGGCAGGGTCATGTTTTCCTGCCCGGCGTGTTGCCCGTTCAGCTCGTGCAGGTGTACGGTTTCCACCGATTCAATCTGCAAACGGGCAAACAGGCGGTGTTCTTCGTGGGTGTAGGCCAAGACGCTGCTGCCGACGGGGCAGGCGGCGGCTTCTGCAGGCAGGCGCAGTGTGATGGTTTTGCGTCCGGCGCAAATATCGTCCACAAAACGGCGGTAAAACGTAATTTCGTTCATGTTTCAGGCTGCCTGAACGCGGGGGCGGTTGGAACCGGCCACCATTTCCAAAATAAACAGACGGCAGTCTAACTGACCGTTATAAAAAGGTATTTTACGCGAGGGCGACAGGCGCATCAGCTTGGGCATTTCGCGGTCGCCGGTAAACATGCCGATGCGCCAGCCTGCGTAATGCTGTTTCAGCCACGCGCCCAACTGCGGATACAGCGCGTGCAAAGCCTGCACTTCCGCCAAACGTACACCGTAGGGCGGATTGGACAGCATAATGCCGCCGTCGGCAGGCGGCCGCACGTCCAAAGCATCGGCGGTGTCAAAACGGATACAGGCATCGGCATGGGCGGCGCGGGCATTGGCCAAGGCGGTGCGCGTCATGGCGCGGTCGTTGTCGGAGGCGGCAATCGGCGCGGCGGTGCGGTCGCGCACGGCGGCTTCGGCTTCGCTGCGGATGCGTTGCCACAATTCGCGCTCAAACGGACGCAACCGTTCAAAACCGAAGCGGCGCAACAGGCCGGGGGCGCGGTTCAGCGCAATCCAAGCGGCTTCAATCGCCAGCGTGCCGCTGCCGCAAAACGGGTCTTGAAACGGCTGTGTGCCGTCGTAGCCGGCCGCCAGCAGCAGGCCGGCCGCCAGATTTTCGCGCAGGGGCGCTTCGCCGCTGTCTTGGCGGTAGCCGCGTTTGAACAGGGCTTCGCCGCTGGTGTCAATCAGCAGCGCGGCTTCGTGTTCGCCGACAAAGGCGTGGATGCGCACATCGGGGCGCTGTTTGGCCACGCTGGGACGGCTGCCGCCGTGTTCGCGGAACACGTCGCAAACGGCGTCTTTGATTTTGAGGGCGGTAAATTCCAAACTTTTGACGCGGGCGCGTTTGCCTTCGCAATGGATGCGGAAAGTTTGTTCTACATCAAACCATTGTGGCCACGGCACGGTTTTGGCTAAGGCATACAGGTCGTGTTCGTTGCGGTAGCGGCCGTGCGCCACGCGCAGCAGGATGCGGCTGGCGGTGCGGCTGTGCAGATTGGCGCGGTAGGTTTGCGCCCAATCGGCGCGGAAGGATACGCCGCCGTCGCCGGGGGCAACATCGGTGCAGCCCTGTGCGCTTAATTCGGCGGCCAGCAGGGTTTCCAAACCACGCGGACAGGTGGCGAAAAGGGTGTGTTTCATAGGGGCTTTCGGCGGCGGTTTCAGGCTGCCTGAAACGCGGCGCAATGGGATTTGACGCTGTCCAGCAAGGTGTTTTGGTCGGACGGCGACAGTAAAAACAGGTGCAGCTTGCTTGTTTTGACCTTGCCGTTTATGTTGGCTTCCAACACCAGCACGCGGCCGATGCCGAAACGGTGGCGGCGCACACGGGCGTGGCGGATATCACGCCACGGCAGGTAAAGCGGCTGCGCACCTTGGGCAAGCAGTACGCCGTCCGCATCGGCCTGCCAAGCGTTTTGTATCTTTTTGATATTTAATACATAGGTCATCAAGCCGCCAACAATGTTGCCAAGCAGAAACACTTGTATAAATGATGGCGTGAGTGCGGATGATGTATTTAAAATTATCAAGATAATGATTGTGGTGCAGACCAGCTCCAGCACGGTAACCATCAGCAGACGGGCGTGGTTAAAACGCAGCGCGTGTTTGCCAAACGACGGTTCGGGTAGGGAAAACGGCCGGAAACTTAAAAATTCCTGTTCGCCCTGCGCATTAAAGCGGACGTGCAGGGTAAGCGGCTGACCGATACGCAGCGTGTCGGCCGCAACGGCTTCCAACTGTTTGGCGTGCAGCGCGTAGCGGCTGTTGTTGTCGCCACGGGCGTAGCCTTGTGTGCCGTCCCATTCGCTTAAGACGGCATCAACGCGGCAGACGGTGGGTTCAATCAGCATTTTGACACACTCCTTATCGGCAGGACGGCGGCTGTTCAGGCAGCCTGAAATCAGTAACGCGGCATATCGGGGTCGGTTTCACGCGCCCATGCATCAATGCCGCCGCTTAAATTATACAGTTGCTCAAACCCCGCTTTTTCCAGATAACGGGCGGTGTTGAGGCTGCGGATGCCGTGATGGCAGTACACCACCAGCGGCACGTCGTCGGGCAGCTCGTTGTGGCGCAGGGGAATCAGATTCATCGGAATGTGGACGGCATCGGGCAGGGCGCACAGGGCGACTTCGTCGTCTTCGCGCACGTCCAGCAGCACGGTATCGGGCTGTTGTTGCAGCAGTTGGCGCAGTTGTTGCGGGCTAATCGGGGTAATCGGCATAAGATTCGGCGCGGCTGCCTGAAACGGCGTTCAGGCAGCCTGAAAGTTTAAAAACGGAACGCGGCTTTTTTCGGCAAAACTTTGTCGTCCAAACGGCTGACTAAGGTGTCAAATAACACGCTTTCTTCAAAACGGTCGCCGTGGCGGACGATTTTCAGGCAGCGTTGCACGGGCGCGTCGCCGACAATCACCACCATACGGCCGCCGTCTGCCAAGCAGTTTTTCAGGTTTTCCGGCACGCTGCCCAAGCTGCCGCCGATATAGACGGCATGATAGCTGCCGTGGCTTTCGCCCACCGCCAAACCGTCGGCGTTTTCGTAGCGGATGTTTTCAATGTCCAGCTTGTCCAGTACCGCTTTGGCGGCGTTTTGCTGCACCGCGTCGGTGTCAAAGGTTTGCACGCTGTCGGCCAGCTTCGCCAGCAGCGCGGTGGCATAGCCCGAACCGGTGCCGACTTCCAGCACACGGTCGGTTTTCTGCAAGCCCAAGCCCTGCACCATACGCGCCACGATTTTCGGCTCCAGCATCACGCCGCCGTTGGCCAGCGGAAGCGGCAGGTCAGCATAGGCATAACCGCGCTGCGATTCCTGCACAAAGGCTTCGCGCGGCAGCTCGGCCAGCGCGTCCAATACGTCAAAATCCAATACGTTCCAAGGGCGGATTTGCTGTTCAACCATATTGAAACGGGCTTGTGTGAAGTCCATGGGGTGCTCCAGAGTAATTTATTTTTGAAAAACAGGCGGATTATAGCGGTTTTTAAGGCTGCTTTACAGGGCGAGGGTGCGTCCCAGCAAGGCGCAAAGCTGTTCCAGTCCGTGTGCGTCGTCGCCGTCAAAGGCGGCGGTCTGTTCGGCATCGGCGTCCAAAACGCCGACAATGCGGCCGTCGGCGCGGCGCAGGGGCACGACGATTTCGGAACGGGAACGGGCGGAACAGGCGATGTGGTCGGGGTGGCTGAGTACGTCGTCCACCACCAGCGTGCGGTTTTGCGCCCAAGCCTGTCCGCACACGCCGCGTCCTTTGGCGATGCGGGTGCAGGCCAAAGGGCCTTGGAACGGGCCGAGGGTCAGCTCGGTGCCGTCGGCATCGGTCAGGTAAAAGCCGACCCACAGCCAACCGAAGGTTTCTTTTAATACGGCGCAGGTGTTGGCCAGCGCGGCGGTGGGCAGGTCGGGGTCGGCGGCAATCAGGGCTTCCAGCTGCGGCAGCAGTTCGGCGTAAAGTGTAGCTTTGTCGGCGGTAGGGGAAAGGGTGATTTCGTGCATGATGGAACGGGGTTGGGGTTTCAGGCAGCCTGCGTCGGCGCGGCTGCCTGAAAACGGGGATTAGAGATTACGCAGACGTTCTACGCTGGGGGCGAAATAGTAGCCGCCCGATACGGCTGCGGTCAGGCGTTGCAGCATCAGGTCGGTCAGGCCGTCTTCGGTTTCGCCGAACATGCTCAACAGTTGCGCTTCAATATTGTGCAGACGGGCGCAGTAGGCGATAAACATCAGGCCGTGTTCGCCCGACACTTTGCCAAAGGGCAGGCTGCGGCGCACGATTTTGAGGCCGACACCGTTTTCTTTGAGGTTGCTGCGGGCGATGTGTGCCTGCGGATGCAGTTGTTCGCCTTCAAATTCGATGTTTTCTTCTTTGCTGCGACCCATGGCTTCTTCTTGTTCGCTCAAGCTGAAGCTGTTCCAGCGTTGCAGGTTGTGGCGGTATTTTTGCAGTAAAACGTAGCTGCCGCCGGCATCGGGCGCGTCGTCGCCGATAACGCCGATGCGGCGGATTTCTTCGTCGCCCTGCGGGTTTTCGGTGCCGTCAATAAAGCCGTCCAAGCCGCGTTCTTGATGGCGGCGGAAGCCGTGTTCTTCGCTTTGGACGGTAATGGCGTTGCCGAACGCGCCGAGTACGGCTTGGGCAAGGGTGTAGTTGCTGTCGTGGTGCAGCGATTGGATGTGAATCATCAAGTCATGCTGGGTGGCGGCGGCCAAGCCGTTGCCGAGCGGACGGAAGTTTTTCAGCTCGCCCGCTTCGCCCTTGTGATTGAGGCTCTGCCAGTAGTCGGCACCGAAAGCGATGGTCATGCCCAAGCGTTCGTCGGGGTAACGCTGTTGCAGTTGCGCCAGCGCGTCCAGCGAGGCGAGTACGGCAGCTTGAACGGCATCGGCGCGGACAATGTCGGCTTCAATAAAGATGCCGGCGGTGCAGTGGTCGGGGATAATGGCGGTTTGTGGAGTGCTCATCATTTTGCCTGTGTAAAGTGGTGGTAACGGCTGGATTGTATCAAAGATTGCCCGATTGTGTCGGCGTAGAAAAGCTGCCTGAAAACCTTTCAGGCAGCTTGTGGGGAACGGTGCTTATTTTTCGCACACTTTAGAGGCTTCGTTGTAGTGGCCGCCGCTGTCCAAGCAGCTGTCTTTGGCATCGCAGGCGGCAAGGGCTAAAACGGTAAACAGGGGAAGCAGGTATTTCATCAATATTTCCTTTCAGTTGATAAGGCAGGCTGCCTGAAAACCGTTCAGGCTGCCTGAAGGTTTAGGGTCTGTTGATATTTCGTTCACGGTGCCTTTTCCGCCCAAAACGGCGGCTTCCGCGTTAAAAATCCTTGCCAATGGGCGGCATTGGCGCGGATTTTCGCCTTGAATCCGCCGTTTTTGACGAAAAATTCATGCCATGCCCGAAATATCAACAGACCCTAGGAACGGCTGCGGCGGCGGCGTTCGCCGTTTTTGGCGCGGAAGCCGTCTTTTTTTACGCCGTCTTTGCGCCAGCCGCCTTCACGGCGCGCGCCGTGCGGTTTTTTGTCTTTGCTCCAACGGTCGCCGCCGCCACTTTTCGCGCCCCAACCGCCTTTGCCGCGGCCTTTGCTGTGGGCGGCTTTGCTGCGTTTGCGTGTCGGTTCCATGCCTTCTACGGTCATTTCAGGCAGCTTGCGTTCAATATAGCGTTCGATTTTATGCACCGCCATGTATTCGTTTACTTCGGCAAAGGAAATCGCCAAACCGGTGCGCCCTGCGCGGCCGGTACGGCCGATGCGGTGAACATAGTCTTCCGCCTGTTTGGGCAGGTCGTAGTTAATCACATGGGTGATGGTGGGCACGTCAATGCCGCGTGCTGCCACATCGGTCGCCACCAAAATTTTGCAACGGCCTTTACGCAAATCCATCAAGGTGCGGTTGCGCCAACCTTGCGGCATATCGCCGTGCAGGCAGTTGGCAGCAAAGCCTTTTTCATACAGCTCGTCGGCGATGACTTCGGTCATGGCTTTGGTGGCGGTAAAAATCACGCACTGGTTAATGTTGGCATCGCGCAGGATATGGTCCAACAGGCGGTTTTTGTGGTTTTTGTCGTCGCAATACAGCAGTTGTTCTTCAATTTTGCCTTGGTCGTCTACGCGCTCGATGTCAATCACTTCGGGATTTTTGGTCAGTTTACGCGCCAGTTTGCCGACTGCGCCGTCCCAAGTGGCGGAAAACAGTAAGGTTTGGCGGCTTTCAGGCGTGGCGGCGACAATGGTTTCAATATCGTCAATAAAACCCATGTCCAACATGCGGTCGGCTTCGTCCAGAATCAGCACTTCCAAGCGGTCAAAATCAATGCGGCCGGAACGCATATGGTCCATCAGGCGGCCGGGAGTGGCGACAATCATGTCAATCGGGCGGCTGATGGCTTTGATTTGCTGGCCGAAAGACGAACCGCCTACCAAGGTCACGCTGCGCAGCCATTTCATATTTTGTGCGTAAATTTGGGCGTTTTTTTCCACTTGCGCGGCCAGTTCGCGGGTGGGGGTAAGAATCAGGGCGCGCGGGCCTTTGCCGGGTTTTTCGCTGCGGCGGGTCAGGCGTTGCAGGGTGGGCAGCAGGAAGGCGGCGGTTTTGCCGGAGCCGGTTTGGGCGGAAGCCATAATATCGCGTCCGGCCAGCGCGGCAGGCACGGCCTGTGCCTGAATGGGGGTGGGGCTTTCGTAGCCGGCTTGGGAAAGGGCTTTGAGCAGGGCGGTGTCGAGGTGGAGGTCGGCAAATTTAATTGACATGTTTGTCCTAATGGAAACAACAACTTTCTGCCTGAACGGTTTTTCAGGCAGCCTTAGAAGCTTGGGGAGTCGGGTAAACGGGAAATTTACGGACAATCGTTGTCGCCGGTCTGTACCGGTGGCTTAACATCGACAACAACCTGCAAAAAGAAAGCTGCCTGCGGCAGCGCGGCTTGGACACCCTGTCGGGTGATTCGGGTTGGCTGAAGACGATGGCTTCAAGAAAGATAAGCGGCGCATTATAGTGTTTTGGCGGCGGCGGTCAAGGACTATGTTTTAAAATATTGTTTCCTATTAAAAGTTTCAGGCTGCCTGAAAACCGTTTCAGGCAGCCCGATTGTTATCCGCCGCTATGCAAAAACCGCACCGCCGCATCCTTATCGCCGTCTAAAATCAGCGGCAGCCCTTCCAACGACCGCGTCAGCGACTGATTGATTTGTTCGCGCTCGGCGGCGGACGGTTTGTTTAATACATAGCCCACCACCAAATTACGGTCGCCTGGATGGCCGATGCCCAAACGCAGGCGGTAAAAATCGGCCGTACCCAGCTTGGCCTGAATGTCTTTCAAACCATTATGGCCACCGTTGCCGCCGCCCAACTTGAAGCGGATGCGGCCGCAGGGAATATCCAGCTCGTCGTGTACCACCAAAATTTCCTGCGGCTGGATTTTATAAAACTGCGCCAAAGCCGCCACCGCCTTGCCCGACAAATTCATAAACGTATCGGGTTTGAGCAGCCAAATATCGCGGCCGTGCCGTTGGGCGCGCGCCACCGCCCCGAAAAATTTTTTTTCCGTCCGCAAGGGCGCGTTCCATTGCCAAGCCAGCTCGTCCAGCAGCCAAAATCCGGCGTTGTGGCGGGTGTGTTCGTATTCGGTGCCGGGGTTACCCAGTCCGACAATCAATCTGATATTCATAGTGTTGTATCCGTTTGTTGGCGCACGCGGCGGCGGCGTGCTTCTTTCGGGTCGGCCAGCAGGGGGCGGTAAATTTCAATGCGGTCGCCGTCCTGCAACACGGCGTCGTCGGCAACGGCTTTGCCGAAAATGCCCAAAGGCGCGTGTTCGGGGTCGGCACCGGCAAAATCGGCACGCACGGCATCGGCATGGGCGCACACGGTTTCGCGCACGCGGCTGCCTGAAGGCACGTTTAAGCGGTACAAAACCTGTTTATCGGCCGTACCGTACACCATTTCCACAGCAATATCAGCCATAACGCCGCCCCGCTTCGCGTACAAACGATTCCACCAAGCGGCCGCTAATCATGCCGAAAACGGGGCTAATCACACGGCTGAGCAGGCCTTGCAACTCGTAGTTCAGGGTAAACTCAATTTTACAGGCATCGTCGCCCACCGGCACAAACCGCCAAGTGCCATGCAGGCTTTTAAACGGCCCTTCCAGCAGATTCATGCGGATTTCGCGTCCGGCGGTGTTGATGTTGTGGGTGGCAAACGACTGGCGCACGCCCATATAATCAATGTGCAGACGGGCTTTCAGTTCGCCGTCGCTGCGGCTGATAACTTCGGTTTTGCCGTACCACGGCAGAAAGTCGGGATAGTGTTCCACCTGGTCAACCAGTTGGTACATCTGTTCGGCGCTGTGCGGCACCAGCATGGTTTTGGTTAAAGTGGTTTGCGGCATGGGCGCGTCCAAAAAAGCAAATCGGCAATTATAACAAAACGGTTTTAGATTTTCAGGCAGCGCAGGCAAGCGCGCAACAGTTGCCGCCGCGACTGCGCCGGTTGCGCCGAATGCAGCAGCTTAAACAGCATGGCAAACATTAAAAACGGCGTTACCAAACCCACGCCGCGAAAACTGTATGTTGTCCACGCGGTAAAAAACAGCAGCACAAACCACGCCAAACGCTTCAGTACCGGACGTTGCGAGTAAAACGCCAGCGCGGTAAACAAAGCCACCGCAGGCAGCAGTAAAAATAAAATAATCACCGGCATAACCGTTTCCCTATTCTGTCGTTAAAATGCTTTATTCTTTCGGCGAACGGCCTACTATATGGGGACAGACGGGGGTTTTGACAAGCAGACGGCAAGATAAGCCAAGGCTGTAACGGTTTTAAAGTGAATTGGCGATACTTGTTTCCGCAACGTTTTCTAACGATAATGCACGGCTCCGATTGCACGGCGGCCGTGCCGTTTGCTGCAAAACTTTACCCCGCCCGTCGGGCGAAAACATCATAAAAGGATAATTAGTATTATGAAAACTGTTAAACAGTCTGTTTTTTTGTCTGCCCTGCTGGTATTGCTCGGCGCTTGTGCCGGTAACGGCGGCAATGCCGGCGGCATCGGCGGTTTGGGACAAACCGTGGGCGGTATCGGCTCTAATATGTTGAGTATGTATGTACAAAACCAATGCGTCAGCGAACTACAAAGCCGCAACGAATGGCGTTTGGTGGCTTTGGCGATGTCGCAACAGCAGCAGGCCGAGTGGGAAAACCGTATTTGCGGCTGCGTTAGCGAAGAAGCGCCCAATCATCTGTCGGCGGCCGATTTGACCCAACTGGTCAGCGAGCAGGGTCGCACCCAAGTGATGGCAGACGTTACCGTTAAAACCGTCAGCGCCTGCTTTCAACGCCTGTATAAAGGCAAATAATTGTTTCAGGCAGCCTGAAAAGCAGGCTGCCTGAAGTGTTTTGCATCATCAAAAGGAATGGCTTGTGAACTATATCAGCACGCGCGGTCAGACCGCACCCAAACCGTTTAGCGAAGTGTTACTGATGGGGCTGGCACCCGACGGCGGCCTGATGCTGCCCGAGCAGTATCCGCAGGTTAGCGAAACCATGCTGGCCAACTGGCGCAACCTCAGCTATAAAAATCTGGCTTTTGAAATCATCAGCCTGTTTGCCACCGACATTCCCGCCGCCGACCTGCACGACATTGTTGCCCGTACCTATACCGAACAGGCTTTCGGTACGGCGGAAATCACCCCCGTGCGTACCCTGCACGACGGCATCAAAATCCAAGCCCTGTCCAACGGCCCGACTTTGGCGTTTAAAGACATGGCGATGCAGTTTCTCGGCAATATGTTTGAATATGTGCTGGCCAAGCAAAACCGCAGCCTGAATATTCTCGGCGCAACCAGCGGCGACACCGGCTCGGCCGCCGAATACGCCCTGCGCGGCAAACGCGGCATTCATGTGTTTATGCTGTCGCCCGACGGCAGAATGTCGGCGTTCCAACGGGCGCAGATGTTCAGCCTGCAAGACGACAACATCGTCAATATCGCCGTGCGCGGTATGTTTGACGACTGCCAAGATATTGTTAAAGCGGTACAAAACGATGCCGACTTCAAACAGCAATACCAAATCGGCACGGTAAACAGCATCAACTGGGGGCGGATTGTCGCGCAGGTGGTGTATTACTTTGCCGGTTATTTCAAAGCCACGCAACACAACCGCGAGCAGGTCAGCTTCTGTGTACCGAGCGGCAACTTCGGCAATATCTGCGCCGGTCATATCACCAAACAAATGGGGCTGCCCATCCGCCGCCTGATGGTGGCCACCAATGAAAACGATGTGCTGGACCAATTTTTCCGCAGCGGCGAATACCGTCCGCGCGGCACGGCGCAAACTTATGTTACCTCCAGCCCGTCTATGGACATTTCCAAAGCCTCTAATTTTGAACGCTTTGTTTTTGACTTGATGGGACGCGATGCCGAAGCGGTACGCGCTTTATGGGCGCAGGTGGACGGCGGACAAGGCTTTGATTTAAGCGACAGGTTGCCTGAAATCCGTGAGCGTTACGGCTTTGTATCCGGCCGCAGCAGCCACGCCGACCGTTTAGAGACCATCCGTGCCGTGTACCAAAGCGATAAAGAGTTGATTGACCCGCACACCGCAGACGGCATCCGCGTGGCACGCGCCCTGCGCGAAAGCGGCGAAACCGTGATTTGCTTGGAAACCGCCTTGGCCGCCAAGTTTGAAGAAACCATCACCGAAGCGGTGGGGACGGTGGACGTACCGCGCCCCGAAGCCTTGGCGGATTTGGAAACGCTGCCGCAAAAAGTGCAAACCGTCGATAACGATGCCGAAGCGGTTAAAAACATTATCCGCAGCAAACTCGGCTAGGGCGTGTCCCTATTTGCTTTGCCAAGCGGTTTTTTGAGTAAAAATCCGCGTATGCAAGGCAAAAATCTGCGCAAGGTTGAACACCTTGCAAGGATTTTTAACGCGGCAGAGGTGGATTTGTGCCAAAAATACCGCCGCATAAGTAAATAGGGACACGCCCTAATCTTCAGGCTGCCTGAAAAACCGCTTTCAGGCAGCCTATTTTTTACCTAATTTAAAAAACACCTGATTTTTTAAACTTTCCCTGTCGGCTGATTTACAACAAACCGTTTTGGGATTAAGATTAGGGGGTTGATGCTTGCATACTTTAGCAGACCTTAACACGGCTCCGCCGCCATCGGAAAGAGTTTGCAACACACATATTAAACCATTGATTAAAAACAAGGGATATTCCAAAATGACTTCGGCAAAAACCGTACAGCCCACGCGGCAGAAAAAAACTGACTCACGCTACAAAGGTTTGATTGTATCCGTAGCCATATTTTTGACCTTGATTGCCATGGTGATGCTTAGCTCCATCATCCTGTCGTCACGGGTAAAGAGCAACAGTACGGAACAAGCCGTTTTGGAAGCCATGCATGGTGCCTCACAAACCATTACGCAAAACCTGTTTAACCTGAAACTCAGCTATGGTGAAGACCCCAACAGTCCGCACATCCAACACGCCTTGGAGGTTATGCGCCAAAACAAAAACACCCTTGAAACCAATCTGAAAGCCTTGAGTGACGGCGGTATGGCTCAAACCCAAACCGGCCAAGAGGTTGATATTTCACCATTAAGCGGCGGCGAGGCTGAAAAACTACTCAAAGCCTTCCAAAACGAATGGAAAGTCCTTTCCCAACAGATTGATGCCTATCTGGCGGAAGCCACCTCCCCCACAGCCGACTCATCCAGCTTGGATTTGGCGGTAATGACTGCGCAGAATATTAATGAAAAGATGTATGAAAATTCGGACGGGCTGCTGAACAACATTAACCAAAAAATTAACCTGAACAATAATATTCTCGGTGTTTTACAGACCAGCGGTATTATCGGCTCACTCATTTTCTTTGTCGTATTCGTATTCTTCTTCCTGAACAAACTGCGCCAATCGGATGCCAAAGCCGACGAAGCCCGTAACGAAACCGACGAAATTATGAATACCGTGAGTACCGGTCTGTTCCTGCTGGACAAAGAACTGAACATCGGTTCGCAATATTCCAAAGAGCTGGAAAACCTGATTGGTCAAAAAGACTTGGCCGGACGCAACTTGGTAGACATTTTGGGCAGCATGATTTCCCAAGAAGACCTGAATACCACCCACAGCTTTATCGGCCAGCTTTACAATCCGCGCGTAAAAGAAAAACTGATTGGCAGCTTGAACCCGCTTACCCGCCAACCGATGATGGTACCGCAAGGCCCATCAGGCAATGTATTGCGCTATTTGGATTTTAAATTCAACCGTGTATACAGCGGCAACAACATTGCCCGTATTTTGGTGAACGTATCCGATGTAACCAACGCCGTATTGCTGGAGAAAAAAATCCAAGAAGAACGTGAACAAAACGATATCCAACTGGAAATGCTCAGCACCATTCTCCGCGCTGATCGCCAGATGATTGACGACTTTGTCCGCAACACGCAAAAACATAACGTTACCATCAACAATATTTTGAAAACACCCGGCGAGCGCCAAACCGAGCTGCGTAACAAAATTGACCAGATTTTCCGTGAGGCACACAGCCTGAAAGGTGAATCATCTGCCCTGCACCTGCACGGCTTTACCGTGATTGCCGAGAATATTGAAAACGAGCTGAAAAAACTGCAACTGCAAAATACCTTGTCCGGCGAACAGTTCTTGGGCTTGGCGGTGCATCTGGAAGAATTGATGAATCTGACCCAAACCATTGAAGACTTGGTTAACCGTTTGGGTGACAACGCACCCAATATTGCTTCCGGCGACGCATCTCAACCGGCCTCAAAATCACGCATGGTGGATTACTATGGCCAACTGGTTCAAGACGTGGCCGAACGCAATCAAAAATTAGCCGATTTTACTTATTCCGGCATCAACAATATTCCTGAGGAAGATTTGCGTACCACCATTCACGAGGTGGCCGTGCAGCTGCTGCGTAATGCCGTGGTACACGGTATTGAAACACCGGCAGAGCGTTCGGCAAAACGCAAACTGGAAGCCGGTCATGTGCGTATGACATTGTTGGATAAAGACAATACCTACACACTGACCCTTGAAGACGACGGCAACGGCATCAACTACGATGCCATCCGTGCCAAAGCCGTTAAAATGGGCAAATATACTGCCGAACAAGCTGAAAAACTGGGTACGAAAGAATTGTTGGTGCTGATGTTCACATCCGGCTTTTCTACGGTTGAACAGGCAACCGGTGATGCCGGTCGCGGTGTCGGTTTGGATGTGATTAAAGACCGTGTCAATGCCATTGGTGGCAAAATTAATATTTCCACCTCCCCCGGTGCTTATACACGCTTTATCTTCACATTTCCCAAGCACGCTGCCTGAAACAGGTGAAATTGGAGGTACACAGTGGTTAAAACCATTATGATAGTTGATGATTCCAATGTAATCCGCAACCGAATCAGCCGCGGTTCCAAAGAAATGGAATTTGAAGTCGTGGCCACCGCCAACAACGGTGCCGAAGCATTGGAGTTGTACAAACGTTTTCACCCCAATTTGGTTACCATGGATTTGACCATGCCCAAAATGGACGGTTTGGAATGTATCCGTCAGATTTCCCTTTCTGATGAGGATGCCAATATCTTGGTCATTTCCGCCCTGTCTGACAAAGCCACCGGCATCAAGGCATTGGAATACGGCGCACGCGGCTTTATCTGCAAGCCGTTTTCCGATGACGAGCTGTTTCAAGCCCTGCAGGAAATGATGGAATGATGGGAGACAGATAATGAAAGAGGAAAAACTCCAAGTATTTTTGGACGGCGCACAAAAATATTTTCACCAAATGATGGACCCCGAAGAGCTGGTTGTCGGTACGCCCTATCTGGTGGAAAATAGTGTGCCTTCCGCCAAAGACTTTACCGGCGTGATTGCCATTTCCGGCAGGAACAAGGGCATTGTGTACTTTACCGCCCCCAAAGAGTTGCTGGAACGCCTGTTGATTCTGATGGGTGAAAAAGACGTCAGCGAAGCCTTTATGATTGACTTGGTGGGCGAAGTGGCCAATACCATTGCCGGTAATGCCCGCAGCGAGTTCGGTGAGGAATTTGAAATTTCCGTACCGATTGTTTTGCGCGGCGCACCCGATGAAATCCTGCTGCCGCGTAAAGACCGCTCGTTTGTGATTCCGATTACTTGGAAAGGGCGCAGTGCCGCCATTGTGGTGTCTTTGCGTAAGCCTTAACGAAACGGTTGCAGTTTTGCCGCACAATCCGGTTTCAGGCAGCCCCGTTGCATTCAGGCTGCCTGAAAACCGTTATGGCAGACAGGCGAATTTGCTATAATTGCGCCGTTTTCCCCTAATTTTGATTGGAAGATTTTTATGAATAAAAAAATGACCGCCCTGCTGTGTGCGTCCGTACTGGCTTTGGCTGCCTGCGACGGCGGAGTCGTCAAGACAGGCGAATCAGCCCAAGCCGCTTCTGCCGCCTCAAGCGCACAAGCCGCTTCTGCCGAAGCCACAAGTGCCATCAGCAATGAATTGAAAAGCCGCGACGGTAAATTAACCATTAAAACCACCGGCATCTTTACCGATAAAAGCGGCGATGAAACCCTGCAACCCGAAGGTGTAAGCAACGAATCATTGCAGTTGCTGCAACACAATGAAAACGAAAACATTACCGTTTACGCCGCCGATTTGGGCAAAGCCAAGCACAAACCGGCCGATTATTTTGCCAAGCTGAAAAAAGCCTTGGAAAGCAATAACAGTTTGAAAGAACTGGTTATCGGCGAGGCTTCCGACAAGCGCATGGATTACCGTTTCAACCAAACCGATAAAGACGGTGTGCTGACCTTGAGCGAAAGCTGCGCGGTTTTGGCCGAAGGCGAAAAACTGTACAGCGTATGCGCGTTCAGCCCCGAACAGTCGGCGGAAAATCTGGCGGAAATGTTGCAGGACATTACCGTTACCCCTTAAAAGCAGCAACATTTTTCAGGCAGCCCGAATTTCAGGCTGCCTGAAATTTATTTTGGAAAACCGATGAGCAAAATTCTTGATGAAACTTATATGCGGCAGGCTTTGGCTTTAGCCGAACACGGCCGCTTTTCCACTTCGCCCAACCCGCGTGTCGGTTGTGTGGTGGTAAACGGCGGCCAAGTGGTCGGACAGGGCTTTCATCTGCGTGCAGGCGAAGGCCATGCCGAAGTACACGCTCTGCGGCAGGCCGGTGCGGCGGCGCGCGGTGCGACCGCTTATGTTACTTTGGAGCCATGCGCCCACTATGGCCGCACACCGCCGTGCGCCCAAGCACTGATAGATGCCGGTGTGGCGCGGGTGGTGGCGGCGATGCGCGACCCGAACCCCTTGGTGGCAGGCAAAGGACTGGCGATGTTGCAGGCGGCTGGCGTAGAAACCGTTTGCGGCGTGTGCGAAACGGAAGCACGCGCGTTAAACCGTGGTTTTTTATCACGCATTGAACGCGGCCGCCCGTTTGTACGTTTAAAAACCGCCGTCAGCTTAGACGGCAAAACCGCCTTGTCGGACGGCCGCAGCCAATGGATTACCGATGCCGCCGCCCGTGCCGATGTGCAAAAACTGCGTGCCGAAAGCTGCGCGGTGCTGACCGGCATCGGCACGGTGGCGGCGGACAATCCGCGTTTGACCGTACGCGATTTTCCTGTGTTGCGCCAGCCCGTGCGCGTGGTGTTGGACAGCCGCCTGCAACTGGCGGAACACAGCCATTTGGTGCAAGACGGGCTGCACACTTGGCTGATAACGACAACGGCGGACAACGGCCGCTTTGCCGCTTATCCGAATGTGCGCGTGTGCAGGCTGCCTGAAAGCGACGGCCGCGTGGATTTGGCGCAAACGCTGGCATTTTTGGCGCAGGAAGGCATCGGCGAAGTGCTGCTGGAAGCGGGCAGAACCTTAAATACCGCGTTTTTACAGGGCGGCTGGGTGGATGAAATGGTGGTGTATCAAGCGCCGAAGCTATTAGGCGATGCGGCGGCCGGTGCGTTTGCCTTGCCCGAAAATCCGGCGGCTTTAAGTGCGGAATACGAATGGCAAACGGTGTCGGTGGAAAAAATCGGCGGTGGTATAAAGTGGATTTTGCAAAAATCTTAATCAACTAACAAAAACAGGCTGCCTGAAAACATTTTCAGGCAGCCTGTTTTGCACGCACAGTTTTTAGAACGCAGCCATCACTTTACGCACCAGCTGCGCCGAATGCGCGGCGGCGGTGGGCAAAAATTCCTCAAAGCTGATTTCCGCACCGCTGTCGGCGCTGTCGGAAATGGCGCGGATAATCAAAAACGGCTTGCCGAAACGCTCACAGGTTTGGGCGATGGCGGCCGCTTCCATTTCCACGGCGGCAATATCGGGGAAATGCTGTTTAATCAAAGCAATTTGCGCGTCGCCGTGCACAAACTGGTCGCCGCTGGCAATCAGGCCGATGCGGCAGCGCAGTTGGCTTAAGGTGTCGGCGGCGGCTTCGGCGGCAAACAGCAGGGCGCGGTGTGCCGGATCCCGCGGCGGCATTTTCGGCACTTGGCCGTAGGCATAGCCGAAAGCGGTAACGTCCACATCGTGATGGGCGATTTCATTGCCGATAACGATGTCGCCGATACGCAAGCCGTGTCCGATGCCGCCCGCGCTGCCGGTGTTGATGATGCAGTCGGGGCCGAAATGTTCAATCAGCAGCGTGGTGGCGATGGCGGCATTGACTTTGCCGATGCCGCTCAAACACAGCGACACGTTTTTGCCGTCCAGCAGGCCGGTGTAAACGGTGTTGCTGCCGACGTTTTGCTGTTGAACGTGGCTCATGGCGGCTTTCAGCTGCTCGATTTCGGCATCCATCGCGCCGATAATACCGAAGCTTTCGGGGTGGAACGGTTCGGGACGGCTCATGCAAACACCTCTTCCCATTCGCCGCGTTTGTCCAGCAGGTAGCGGGCGATTTTTTGTGCGCCTTCCAAGCTGTGGCTGGCTGCCCAGCCGCATTGTACTTCGTTGCAGGCCGGCACTTCGGTGGCCGCCAAAACGTCGTTCAGGGTTTTTTCAATCAAATCCAGCGCGTCCTGATATTCGGGCAGGTTGAGCAGGGCGATGTAAAAACCGGTTTGGCAGCCCATCGGGCTGATGTCCACCACTTTGTCGGAATGGTTGCGCGACAGCTCCGCCATCAGGTGTTCCAATGAGTGCAGCGCAGGCATTTCCATGTGGTCGCGGTTGGGCTGGCACACGCGCAGGTCGTATTTGTAGATGGTGTCGCCGTGGTCGCCGTCGGTAACGCAGGCCAGACGGACATAGGGGGCTTTTACTTTGGTGTGGTCAAGGTTGAAACTTTCAACGTTCATGCGTTTTTCGCTGGTGATGGCGTTCATGCCGAGCTCCGAAAATAATGGGAAAAAAGGGGCAATTATAGCTTTTAGGCGGCCGCTTCAAAAGGGCGCGGGCAAAAAAGCGTTCAGGCTGCCTGCCAAACGGCTTCCACGCTTTCGCGCAGCAGCATCAAGGCAGGGTCTTCGCCGTATTCGTCCAGATAGATGAAGTTAAGCGGCAACTGCTGTTCAAAGGCGTCAATCACGGCCAGCGAACGGCCTTGCGCCAAGGCCGCCTGCGCTTTGTGTTTGGGAACGATGGCCAAGCCGGTGCCGGCGCAGACCAAGTCGATAATGGTTTGCGGATAGTCGCAGATAATTTGTTTTTTGGGGGCGAGTTTGTGGCGGTGCCAGAATTGTTGCAGGTTTTTGTAGCTGCCTGAAACATGCGACATTTCCACCCAAGTAAAGTCGTTCAGGCTTTTGGGCAGGCCGTCCAGCAGCCGCGCTTCGTGGTCTTTGGGGCAAATCAGCGAGTAGGCGATGTTTTCCAGAAAGACGGTTTGCAGGTTGCGCTGGTTGATGTTGCCGAGGAAAAAGCCGCCGTGCAGTTTTTTGGCGAGGATGCGGGTGAGGATTTCGCCGCTCATGCCGTATTGGATATGCAGTTGGACATCGGGGCGGTGCTGCATGATGTGGCGGGTGAGCGCGGTGACTTTAACGGGGTCGGCAGGGTGGATTAAACCCAGTTGGGCATCGTGGACGTAGTGTTCGGACAGGGTTTCGGCAAACACTTCCAAGCGGTGTTTGTGCTGGAGCAGGGCTTCGGCTTCAGGCAGTAGCACTTCGCCGGCGCGGGTGAGCATCATGCCGTTGCTGGTGCGGGTAAACAGCGCGGTGCCGACGTCGCTTTCTATGGCTTTGATTTGGGCGGATACGGCCGGTTGCGATAAAAACAGTTTTTCGGCGGCCTGTGTGAGGTTGCGGGTGTGGGCGACGGTGATGAAGGCGCGCAGTTGGTTCATATCCATAAGTAGCTTTCGGCGGGCGGAAAGACGCAGTATAACCGATGTCGGCGCGGCTTTTCAGGCTGCCTGAAACGCGGTTTTACGGGCTTCAGGTAAAGATTTGTAATAAAAAGCAAACAAAAAGCGGTTTTGATGCCGTATAATCGCGCTTTTGTCTGACGGAGTGAATGAAGATGTCATCCGACCCCTACGCCCATTACCGCGAACTGACCCTGCGCGGCATGATTTTGGGTGCCTTGATTACGGTGGTGTTTACTGCCTCAAATGTGTATTTGGGTTTGAAAGTGGGGCTGACTTTTGCCTCGTCTATTCCCGCCGCCGTAATTTCCATGGCGGTGCTGAAGCTGTTTGCCGGTTCCAATATCTTGGAAAACAATATGGTGCAGACGCAGGCTTCGGCGGCCGGTACACTGTCGGCGGTGATTTTCGTGCTGCCCGGCCTGCTGATGTTGGGCTACTGGCAGGGCTTTCCGTTTTGGCAGACCATGCTGATTTGCGCCACCGGCGGCATTTTGGGCGTGATTTTTACCATTCCCCTGCGTCATGTAATGGTGGTGAAAAGCGACCTGCCCTATCCCGAAGGCGTGGCGGCGGCGGAAATTTTGAAAGCGGGCAGCGAAAGCGGCGGCAGCGGCATTAAAGATATTGCCGCAGGCGGTGTGCTGGCCGGTTTGACCGCCTTTGCCACCAACGGCCTGCGCGTGCTGGCCGACAGCGCGGGCTACTGGTTTAAAGCCGGTGCGGCGGTATTTCAAATTCCGATGGGCTTTTCGCTGGCGCTGTTGGGCGCGGGCTATTTGGTCGGCATTGTCGGCGGCATCGCCATCCTGACCGGCATCGCGCTGGCGTGGTGGGTGGCCGTCCCCTACTTTACCGCCTCCGCGCCAACACCGGCCGATATGGAAACGGCCGCCTACGCCGCCAAAATCTGGAAGGAAAAAGTGCGCTTTATCGGGGTCGGCACCATCGGCATCGCCGCCGTGTGGACACTGATTACGCTGATGAAACCGATGATGGAAGGCATGCGCCAATCCTTGCAGGCTTTGAAAAACCCGCAACTGGCAGGCGTGGAACGCACCGAACAGGATTTGCCGCCCAAAACGATGATTTACATCACTTTGGCAACGGTGGTACTGATTGCCGCCACGCTGTACGGCTTTGTTCAGGCAGCCCCGTTGTCCGCCGGTATGACTGTGTTGCTGGTACTGGTGTGTACCGTATTGGCGGCCGGTATCGGTTTCTTTGTGGCGGCGGCCTGCGGTTATATGGCCGGTTTGGTCGGCTCGTCTTCCAGCCCGATTTCGGGCATCGGCATTA
>JAUNOT010000012.1:0-4390 GCA_030537065.1 Conchiformibius sp. | reverse complement strand
TTTCGGTGGTGCTGATTTCGCTGGTGCTGCTGTTGGTCGGTAATGCCGGCGGCCTGACCGCCGATGATGCCGGTATGCAGTTTTTAACCGCGCTGACGATTTTTTCCGCCTCTATCGTGCTGGCGGTGGCCACCATTTCCAACGACAACCTGCAAGATTTGAAAACCGGCCTGCTGGTACACGCTACGCCGTGGCGGCAGCAAGTCGCGCTGTTAATCGGCTGCGTGGTCGGTGCGGCGGTAATTGCACCTGTATTGGAAATGCTGTATCACGCCTACGGTTTTACCGGCGCCATGCCGCGTGAAAACATGGATGCGGCACAGGCTTTAGCCGCACCGCAAGCCACGCTGATGACCACCATCGCGCAAGGCATTTTCTCCGGCAAGCTGGAATGGACGTATATTTTTACCGGCATCGGCTTGGGCATCGCCCTGATTATTACCGACAACCTGCTCAAACGCGGCAGCAACGGCCGTTTGGCGCTGCCTGCGCTGGCGGTGGGCATGGGCATTTACCTGCCGCCGTCCGTGAATATGCCGATTGTGTTGGGTACGGTGCTGTCATGGCTGGTGGCGCGTCATCTGCACCGCCGCGCCCAAGCACAAGGCAGCGATGCCGCCGTCCTGCAAAAGGAAGCCGACCGTCGTGGTACGCTGTTTGCCGCTGGTTTGATTGTCGGCGAAAGTTTGGTGGGCGTGGTGCTGGCGTTTGTGATTGTCGCTTCGGTCACATCAGGCGGCTCGGAAGCACCGTTGGCCTTGAATTTGGCCAACTGGGACAGCGCGGCCGAATGGCTGGGACTGCTGGTGTTTGCGGCAGGCGCGGTTATTTTTGCGCGGCGTATGCTCGGCAGTAAGTCTAGCCGCTAAACGTTGATACGCAGCAGGCTGCCTGAAAATGGTTTTCCGTTTTCAGGCAGCCTGTTTTTCGCGCATAGCGGATTCAATGTGAATTTGCTATATAATCCGCCTTTTTGCCTGCCATGACCGAATCCCTGCGCCTGCCTGCCTTCACTGCCCGTCCTGCCGCCATCACCCTGCCCGGCTCCAAAAGCATCAGCAACCGCACCCTGCTGCTGGCCGCCCTCAGCCGTAACCCCTGCCATATCCATTCCCTGCTGCATTCGGACGACACCGAACGGATGCTGGAAGCCCTTGCCGCACTCGGCATCCGCACCGAAGCGCACGCTTCAGGCAGCCTGAAAGTGTACGGCGGCGGCGGCCGTTTTCCCAACCGTCAGGCCGATTTGTTTCTCGGCAACGCCGGTACCGCTTTCCGTCCGCTGACTGCCGTGCTGGCCGTTTTGGGCGGCGACTACCGTCTGCATGGCGTGGCACGGATGCACGAACGCCCCATCGGCGATTTGGCCGATGCCTTGCGTATTGCCGGCGCACAGATTGACTATTTGGGTCAGGACGGTTTTCCGCCCCTACATATCGGCGCGTTTCAAGACAGCGGTGTGCGCCGCATTCCCATTAAAGGCAATGTATCCAGCCAATTCCTGACCGCCTTGCTGATGGCGCTGCCCTTAAGCGGACAAGCGTTTGAAATAGAAGTACAAGGCGAATTGATTTCCCGCCCCTATATTGATATCACCCTGAATTTAATGAAACAATTTGGCATAACCGTAGAAAACGACGGCTACCGCCGCTTCCGCTTACCTGCCGACAGCGTTTACACCGCACCCGAACACCTGTATGTAGAAGGCGATGCTTCGGGCGCATCCTACTTTCTGGCGGCCGGACTGCTTTCAGGCAGCCCCGTGCGCGTAAACGGCTTGGGCAAACACGCCATTCAGGGCGATACCGCCTTTGCCGCCGAACTGGAAAAAATCGGCGCAAAAGTCGTGTGGGGCGACGACTTTATTGAAGTTTCCCGACCGCAAGACACGCCCGTGCGCCCGTTTGATTTGGATGCCAACCACATTCCCGATGCGGCGATGACGCTGGCGGTGGTGGCGTTGGCAAGCGGCGCGCGCTGCGGCATCCGCAATATCGCCTCGTGGCGCGTCAAAGAAACCGACCGCATCGCCGCCATGGCAACCGAACTGCGCAAACTGGGCGCAACGGTGGAAGAACTGCCCGATGCGCTCTACATCACGCCGCCTGCGCGCTTAAACGCCGATGTGGCGATTGATACTTATGACGACCACCGCATGGCGATGTGTTTTTCGCTGGTGTCGCTGCTGGGCGTGCCGGTGGTGATTAACGACCCTGCCTGTGTGAATAAAACCTTTCCCAATTATTTTCAAGAGTTTGCTAAATTAAACGGATAAACAACAGGCAGCCTGAAAGATATTCAGGCTGCCTGCCTGATATTATCAATTATGAAATTTTCCCTGTTTAAAAAACTGATTGCCGAATGGCTGCTGTTTACCCTGATTGCCGTCAGCGTATCGGGCTTGGGCAGACTGTATTTGTTTTACCGCCACACCGACCCTGCCCTACGGCAACAATTTGCCGGAGATATGGCTGCCGTATTCGGCACCGGTTTGCTGTTTGATTTGAAAACAGCGGCGGTTATCCTGATACTGCCCGTGCTGGCGGCACTAATCGGCCTAACGCATTTGCGGCTGATAACGGCCGTCCAAAAAACCAACCGGTGGTTTTTATGGCTGCTTGCCGTCCTGCTTACCATTCTAACGGTGTGCAATATCTTCTATTACCGTACCTACGGACGGCAGTTTGACGTATTTGTTTTCGGTCTGATTGAAGAAGACACCACCGCCGTCTTAAAAACCGTATGGGCGGACTATCCGGTTTTAAGCGGTTTGGCGGCATTTGCCTTGGCGGCATGGGTTTTGTACCTGCCGTTCCGATGGCTGAACCAACGCTTTCCGCATACGGCCGCCGAACGCCCTGCCCTGCTGCAGCAAACCCTGACGGTACTGGCTGTGATTGTGGCGGTGGCGGCAGCCGCACGCGGTTCTTTCGGCAAATTCCCCCTGCGCCAGTCGGCAGCCAATGTATCGGCTTCACCGATATTAAACAAAATGGTGGCCAACCCCGCCGTTTCCCTGCAATGGGCATGGGCGGAATACCGCAACGGCAGCCGCTTTGTGCCGGTGAGTGATGCAGACGGCAAAAGACTGTTCGGCCTGATGCTCGGACACACCGTTGCCACGCCCGATGCCGCCGCCCTAACCGTTACCACACCGTATCACGAAGCCGCACACCGGCAGCCGCCCAATGTGGTTTTGGCGGTAATGGAAAGCATGAGTACCCACCTGTTGCAGTTTGACCGGCCGCCGCAACGTGATTTATTGGGCAGCCTGCGTCCGCATTTTGAACAGGACTGGTTGTTTACCCGCTTCGTATCCGAAGGGGACGGCACCAGCGATTCGCTGCACCGCCTGCTGATACGCAGCCCCGTTGCCAATTTAAGCCAAAGCCCCGCCAAAAACAAATCCTTTCCCGCCAATATGTTTTTACCGTATTTGCGCGCGGGTTACCATATTCTGTTTATTACCGCCGGTAATGGCGCATGGCGCAATATGGAAGAATTTGTCCGCCATTTAGGCGCCCATGAATTTATTGATGAAAATATTTTAAAACAACATTATCCCCAAGCTGCTGCGCACACGGCAGCTTGGGGCATACCCGATGAATATATGTTCCGTTACGCGGCAGAACGTTTACAGCATAATCCAACCGGCAAGCCTTTATTGATTATGATGCTGTCGGTCAGCCACCATCCGCCCTACCGTTTGCCGGCCGGCCAGGAACGCTATGCACTGGCAGATGAAACGGCGGTGCAGCGACTGTCTGCCTTGGGCGGTGCGGATACGGTAAACGAAGTATTAAACACTTTCCGTTATGCCAACCACAGCTTGGGCAGTTTTATCAGCACCGCCAAACAAACGGGCAACACCATTATTGCCGCCACCGGCGACCACAATATACGCGGCATCAACTATCCGAATTCGGCGGAAACCGCTTTGGGCCATGCCGTGCCGTTTTACCTGTACGCACCGCCCGCCTACTGCACACAGGCGGTTTACCGGCCGCAACGGGTCGGTTCGCATAAAGACATTATGCCCACTTTATACGAATTAAGCCTGTCGCAACAAGATTATGTCCGCACCGGCTGCAATTTGACTGCTGCCGATATTTCTGCCAACCCGTGGTGCGGCTACGGCTTTAATCGGGAAACGCTGTTATCGGATTCGGGCGCGGTGGATTTGCGTAACGGACGCTATTATCCGTGGCAGCAGGCCGATACGCTGCAACTCTCGCCGCACAGTACCGCCGTGCCGCCGCAAGAAGCGGTTTTGACAACGCGCGGACGCGAATACGAAGCGTTTTTAAGCTGGCTGTTAAACCGTACCGTTACCGCGCCCTAGGGCGTGTCATCATTTAATCCAAGAAACGGCGGCAGCCAAATAAATTCC
>JAUNOT010000011.1 GCA_030537065.1 Conchiformibius sp. | reverse complement strand
AAATCGCGCTGCCAGCGTGAAACAGGCAGTTTTTCCGCCAAAAAGCCGAGCAGGGCATTGGCAACGCCCAGATTACCTTCGGAATTTTCAAAATCAATCGGATTGACTTTGTGCGGCATGGTAGATGAACCGACTTCGCCTTCTTTCACTTTTTGCTTGAAATAGCCCAGCGAAATATAACCCCACACATCGCGGTTAAAATCAATCAAAATGGTGTTGATGCGGGCAAGAATTTGGAATAATTCCGCCATATAATCATGCGGTTCAATCTGAATGGTATAGGGATTGAAGGTCAAGCCCAAAGCCTGTTCCACAAACTGACGGCAATGGTTTTCCCAATCAAAATCAGGATACGCGCTTAAATGGGCGTTGTAGTTGCCCACTGCGCCGTTGATTTTGCCCAAGCATTCTTGGTTTTGCAACTGTTTGATTTGACGTTGTAAACGGTACAGTACATTGGCGATTTCTTTGCCGAGTGTGGTGGGGGTGGCGGGCTGACCGTGGGTGCGGCTCATCATCGGCACATCTGCCAAAGCGTGTGCCATTTCGCGCAGCTTGGCGCAAATTTCGTCCAACTTCGGCAGCAGCACTTCATCGTGGGCTTGGCGCAACATCAGCGCGTGCGACAGGTTGTTGATGTCTTCGCTGGTGCAGGCAAAATGGATAAATTCGGCGGCAGCGGCGATTTCGGCATTGTCGGCAAAACGTTGTTTCAACCAATATTCAATGGCTTTGACATCGTGGTTGGTGGTGGCTTCAATGGCTTTGACGGCGGCGGCATCGTTTAAGTCAAAATCGCGCATCACCGTGTCAATTTCGCTGACGGTAGCGGCGGAAAACGGCGGCACTTCGGCGATTTGCGGCGCGGCGGCAAGGGCTTTGAGCCATTCCAGTTCCACGCGCACACGCGCTTTCATCAGCCCGTATTCGGAAAACACGGGACGCAGAGATTCGGTGGCGGCGGCATAGCGACCGTCTAGGGGGGAAAGGGCGAAAATAGGGTCAATCATGGGTGTTGCTTACTTGTTGGTAAAAATGGAAGAAATAGATTATTTGGTTTGGCCGAACCATTGGTCAAATACTTTTTGATAAGTGCCGTCTGCTTTAATTTTGTCTAAGCCGCGGTTGAGTTTGTTCAGCATCTCGGTGTCGCCTTTTCTGACGGCGAAGGCAATTTCCCGTTTACTTTCGCCCAAGGAAATAGTGCGCGTTTTGATTTCGGGATGTTGTTTGCTGAAATATTCCAAGACGCGGCTGTCGCCCAATACGCCGTCGGTTTGGCCGTTGTACATCATTTTTAATGATAGGTAGAAGGTGGGGGTTTTGACCACATTGGCGGCCGAGCCGGTAATCTCGGTGGCGGTGTTTAAAGAGCGGTTGGCAGACAGCTTTTTGCCTTTAAAGTCGTTAATGGTTTGCAGTTGGGCGTTTTTCGGGGTGTCCAGCAGGATGATGCGGCGGTCGTAATCCAAAATAGGTTTGCTGAAATCCACTTGTGCGGCACGCTCTGTATTAATGGCGATGGCGGAGGCCATAATACGGAATTTTTTGTCGTTTAGTGCATCGGCAAACTGATTACGCGGATAGGGCAGAAATTGAACCTGAAAATCTTCTGCTTTGGCAATGGCTTCTAATATTTGCACTTCAAAACCGACGGGTTTGCCGTGTTCGTCTTTAAATTCAAAAGGTGGAAAACCCAGTTCTGAACCGACCAGTATTTGTTCTGCCGGCTGGGTGGCAGTATCCGCTTGAGCGGCGTTGGAAGCTTTGGCAGTTTTAGCGGGATTTTCGGATTCATTGCAGGCAGTCAGTGCCAATACAGTACAAAAAATCGTCAATAAAGTTCTCATATTGTTTTTCCTTTGGTAAAAGCAAGGGGTTTGTAATGCCGGATGATTTCAGGCAGCCTGAAATTTTATTGCTTTTCGGCTTGGCCAAACCATTTTTCATAGATTTTTTGATAAGTGCCGTTTTGACGGATTTGTTTCAGACCTGCATTAATTTTATTTTGCAAGGCCAAATGGCCTTTTTTCATACCGAAGCCGAGCTGCTCTTTGGCTGCACCCGTATCCCGTATCAGATGTAAGCCGTCATGATGATAGCGTTGGGCGTAATAACTCATGACGCCCAAATCGCCGATGGCAGCATCGCTTCTACCTTTAAGGGCAGAGGCAACAGTCAGCCAAGTTGTGTCGGTATAAATTACTTCGGCACCGCTTTTCAGCAGGATTTCGTCTTGAGAGGTGCCGGCTTTTACCGCTACTTTGGCACCGTTCAGATTTGTCAGTCCTTTCAGGGTGGGAAGGGTATTTTTATTGGCCAGCAATACCGATTCGGTTTCAAAATACGGGTCGGAAAAATCCATCTGTTTTTTACGCTCGTCAGTAATGGTGATGCCCGCACTGATAATATCGGCGCGGTTTTCTTCCAAAGTTTTGAATAAACCCTGCCACGGATGGGCGGAGTAGTGAAGTTTAAAGCCTTGGTTTGCGGCAATCGCTTCCAGTAAGTCGTATTCAAAACCGCTTACCTCGCCGTTGTCGGTATGCATGATAAACGGCGGGTAAGAATGTTCGGTCAGTACACGGTAAACCGGCAATGCGGCTGCCGACGTATGCTCGGAAGCGGGCTGGTCGGAACAGGCTGTAATCATTGATAGGGCAAATGCGGCAAGTAGATATTTCTTCATGGATGGATTCCTTTGTAGTGGTTATTGATTTATCAGTATTGCCTGATTTTCATACAGACTTTATTCAATCGACAAACGGTCAAGGCGGTAGCGCATGCTGCGGAAGCTGATGCCCAACACCTTGGCTGCCTGCGTGCGGTTGTAGCGCGTGTATTCCAACGCCTGTTGCAGGATTTGCCGCTCCACCGTGTCCAAATAATCCTGAAGCTGGCTGTGCCCCATTTGGAAACCGGGCAGCATGGCAGCAGTTTCGGTTTCTAAAGAGGGGGTGTCATTGTCCAAACTCATCGGCTCGCTGTGAATTTGCAGGTCTTCCACATCAATCACATTGTCGGCGGCAAGGGCGACGGCACGTTCCAAAATATTTTCCAGCTCGCGGAAATTGCCCGGATAGTTGTAGTGCAACAGCGCATCACGGGCGGCTGGTGTCATTTTAATGCCTTGGCCGCCGTGGTGTTTTTTCAGCAGGAATACAATCAGCTGTTCTAAATCTTCGTGCATTTCGCGCAGGGGCGGCATATTGAGCGACACCACGTTCAGGCGGTAAAACAAGTCTTGGCGGAAGCTGCCGTCCTGCACCAGCGCCGACAGGTTTTTGTGGGTGGCGGAAATAATGCGCACGTCCACATTCACTTCCTGCGCGTCGCCGATACGGCGCACGGCTTTTTCCTGAATAGCGCGCAGCAGCTTGACCTGCATTGCCAAAGGCAAATCCGCCACTTCATCCAAAAACAGCGTACCGCCGTGGGCGTGTTGAAAAAAGCCCAAACGGTCTTGGTCGGCACCGGTAAAGCTGCCTTTTTTGTAGCCGAAAAATTCGCTTTCCATCAGGTTTTCGGGAATCGCGCCGCAGTTTACCGCAATAAAGGGCTTGTCGCGCCGTTCCGACAATTCGTGGATGCTGCGTGCGGCCTGTTCTTTGCCCGAACCGCTTTCGCCGGAAATATAGACGGGTACAGTAGTTTTTGCCAGTTTGCGTATTAGGCGGCGTGCTTCTTCAATTTGCTGTGATTTGCCGAGAATGCGCGGAATATCGCGTTCGCCGTTGTTTTTGAGGCTGCCTGAAAGGGGAATGCGTGTTTCATTATGGTTGTTGGGGGGGGCGGCAGGGGCGCTTTCGGGTGAATCGGGGGACGGTTTGTCAGCAGTGCGTGGGGCTGCAGCTTGGGGCTGCGGAGTCTGATTATTTTCATCCTGCACTTTAACGGCGGATTTGACCAAGGTGCGCAGTTGCGCCAGCGTGATGGGTTTTTGCAGGTAGTCAAACGCGCCCACTTTTAAGGCCTGTACCGCTTGGTCGGCACTGCCGTAGGCGGTAATCACAGCCACGGGGGTATCGTTGTTCAGCCCCATAATGTGTTCCACCACTTCCAAACCGGAGCCGTCGGGCATACGCATATCGGTCAGCACCAGCGAATAACGTTGGTTGTCCAATTTTTGCTTGGCGGCGCGCACGCCTTCGGCGGTTTCCACGCTTAAGCCCATTTTCATCAGGGTCATTTCCATCAAATCGCGGATGTCGGCTTCGTCGTCCACCACCAGAACGGGGCGGTTAAGGCTGTGTTTACTCATATCGGGCTCTCGGTAAAATCAATTCAAATGCTTTTTTTTCAGGCAGGTAGCGCAAATCGCCTTTATTGGCGTGTGCCAGCTCGCGGGCAACATACAGACCTAAACCTGTGCCGCCTGCCTGAACCTGTGTGGTAAAAAAGGGCTCAAACAGGTGGTTGATAATGTCGTCCGGTACACCGCCGCCGTCATCAAACACGCGCAGGGAAATCTGGTCTTCGTTGGCGGGAAAAGCGGTTATGGTGATGGCGCTTTTTTTGTTTTGGCTGCTGTGCCGCCAGGCATTGTTGCACAGATTCCATAAAATCTGTTGTAGGTGCATCGGGTCAAACATGACCTCGGTATTTTTGACGATGCTGACGTTTACGCAGTGGGCGGCTTTGGGGACGGTCAGTAGAAATTCTTGAAAAAACTGCAACCAAAAATCTTTTAATACAATGTTTTCTTTTTTTATTTTATCACTCTTATTCAGGCTGGAAACTTCCTCAATCATTTTATCAATACGGGCGATGTTTTTGTCAATAATCCCGCACAGTTTGGCTGTCATGGGGTCGTCTTCGGCATTTTCAATCATCAGGCCGTTGGCTTGGCGCACGGCGGAAAGCGGATTGCGGATTTCGTGGGCAAGGTTGGCGGTCAGTAAACCCAGCGAGGCAAGTTTGACCGATTGGGCTTCGGCCACACGTTCTTTTTCGGCGCGGATAAACAAAATCAGCAGCTCGGTTTCTTCCTGAATGACCGGTACGGCGCGGACATTCATGTCGTCGCCGTTAATAATAATATTGGTTTCAAAAGGGATTTTGCTGTTGCCGCGCCAGCGCCGCACCACTTCGCGGAACAGGGGCGCTTGAACGTGCGCCTGAATATCGGCAAAGTAACGCAGGCTGGGGCGGTTGTGCATCCATACGCGCTGTTCGGTATCAATCACCACCACTGCTTCCTGCGTGCGGTTGAGCACCACTTTGTTCAATGCACTGATTCGTTCAAAGGCAGTACGGTGGCGGCGTACCGATTCGCCCGCCCGCGATAGGAACGAAGCGGAGTATGATGTGAGCAGGGAAACCAGAAAACATCCTGTAATGAGTAATATATTTCCGGTAATGATGCTCCAGTAGCGGTGGTGGTCGGCATCGCTGCCAAAGTGTGGCGGCCATTCGCGGAACAGGGCGCAAAACAGCAGCAGCAGTGAGGCATAACCGGCATACAGCATGGCGTAGCGTCCGTAGCTGAGCAGGCAGGATATGGCGATAAACGGTAGAATCAGAATGCCGAAACCGGAGGCGGTGCCGCCAAACAGGTGGGTGAGCAGCACCATCATGGTGATGTCGGCCACTGCGCTCAAATTGGGCATTTCTGCTTGTTTTTGTTTTTGCCAAGACGGGTAAAACACGCCCAGCGCCACCATCACGCCGTACACCATCAGCCAGATATGCAGGCCGTTACTTTTCAGATAGGATAGGGCGGGCGGGGTGTTCAGGCTGCCGGAGGGGAAAAATTCGGCAAACTGGTAGGACAGGGCGGAAAACACCAGCAGGGTAAAGAAAATGGTCACGCGGGCGATGTTGGTAAAACTGGTAATGCGGATAATTTGTGCTTCCCAGTCGTGCAGTTGCCAGATATGCGGTTTGATTTTGGCCATAATCTTTTGTACCTGTAGCTGAAAGTTAGTCGTTGCGGGCGGGGCGGATGGCGGTCAGGCTGCCTGAAAGGTTGAGCGGCTTGCCTTTGCGGCCGCGTTTGCCGCAGATGTCGGCAAGGTGCAGGGTTTCGGTACTGCGGCCGCCGCGTTTGCCGCAGATGTCCAAAATATAGTTGGGGGTGGAAATAACGGCACATAGGTGCAGGCGGTCGTCCGCATCCAGCGACACCAGTTGCAGGCCGCGCCCTTTGGACAGGGTTTTCATTTCCGACAGGGCAAACGCGCTTAAGCGTTTGGCGGCGGTGGCCAGTACCACGCGGCTGTCGGGATTGGCCTGCGCCGCTTGATAAACGCGCACGGGCGGCAGCAGGGTTTCACCGCTTTCCACGCGCATGATTTCTTTACCGGCTTTCAGGCGCGACAGCATATCGCCCAAAACGGCGATAAAACCGTAGCCGCCCGAATTGGCCAGCAGATAGCGGTCTTCAGGCTGCCCGCCCAGCAGGGCGCAGACGGCCGCGCCGTGCGGCAGTTCAATCAGCGAGGCAAGCGGAATGCCATCGCCGCGCCCGCCTGGAATGGCGGCAGCATCCAGCGTGTAGCTGCGGCCGAGCGTATCCAAAACCACAAGCGGTTGTACGCTGCGGATTTCCAGTATTTGTTGCAGGGCATCGCCTTCTTTAAAGGCGGTTTGGCTTAAATCCAAGCCGTGTCCGACGCGGCTGCGTATCCAGCCTTTTTGCGACAGAATCAGGGTAAGCGGTTCGTCGGCGGTGGTTTGGGCAAGGGTGGCGCGTTCGGCAGGCTGTACCAGCGTGCGCCGTGCGTCGCCGAAGCGTTTGGCATCGGCTTGGATTTCTTTGATTATTTGTTTTTGTTTGGCTTTTGGGTCGTCCAGCAGGTGTTTCAGGCTGCCTTGTTCGGCCGCCAATTCGTTTAATTCGTTTTCCAGCTTGATGCCTTCCAGCCGTGCCAGTTGGCGCAGGCGGATTTCTAAAATGTCGTCGGCTTGGATTTCGCTTAAGCCGAAAGCGTCCATCAGTTCGGCCTTGGGCTCGTCGGCTTCGCGGATAATTTGGATAACTTCGTCAATGTTCAGAAAGACGATTTGCCGCCCCTGTAAAATGTGGATGCGTTTTTCCACTTGGGCAAGGCGGTGTTGCAGACGGCGGGTAACGGTGTCGGTGCGGTAGTCCAGCCATTCCTGCAAAATGGTTTTCAGGTTTTTTTGGGCGGGGCGGTTGTCCGCGCCCATCATCACGAGATTGACGGGTACATTGCCTTCCAGCGAGGTTTGCGCCATCAGGGTGTTGATAAAGTGTTCGGGTTCGGTGCGGGCGGATTTGGGTTCGAACACCAGCCGCACGGGTTGTTCGCTGTCGCTTTCGTCGCGCACGCGCTCCAGCAGTTCCAGCATGAGTTTTTTGGTGTTCAGTTGTTCTTGCGTGAGTTGTTTTTTGCCTGCTTTGGGCTTGGGGTTGGTTTGTTCTTCTATTTCGGCAAGGATTTTTTGGGCGTTGGTGTGCGGCGGCAGTTCGCTGACGATAATGCGCCATTGGCCGCGTGCCAGTTTTTCGGTTTGGTAACGGGCGCGCACGCGCAGGCTGCCTTTGCCGTGGGCATAGATTTGGCGGATGTCTTTGGCGGGGCTGATGATGTGGCCGCCGCCGGCAAAATCGGGCGCGGGCAGGTATTGCATCAGGGTGTCGGTGTCGGCATCGGGCTGCTTGAGCAGGGCGACTGCGGCTTGGGCGACTTCGTTAAGGTTGTGGGAGGGGATTTCGGTGGCCATGCCGACGGCAATGCCGGATGCGCCGTTCAGCAGCAGCAGGGGCAGCCGCGCAGGCAGGCAGGCGGGTTCGCGGAATGCGCCGTCGTAATTGGGAATAAAGTCGGCGGTGCCTTGGTCAAGTTCCGACAGCAGCAGTTCCGCTAAAGGGGTCAGCCGCGCCTCGGTGTAGCGCATGGCGGCCGCACCGTCGCCGTCACGCGAGCCGAAGTTGCCCACGCCGTCAATCAGGGGGTAGCGCAGGGTAAAGTCCTGCGCCATCCGCACCATGGCTTCATAGGCGGAGGCGTCGCCGTGCGGGTGGTATTTGCCGAGTATTTCGCCCACCACACGCGCGGATTTGACGGGTTTGGCGGCGGCAGTCAGCCCCATGTCTTTCATGGCAAACAGGATGCGGCGTTGGACGGGCTTTTGGCCGTCGCGCACGTCGGGCAGGGCGCGGCCTTTGACAACGCTCATGGCGTATTCCAAATAGGCGCGTTCGGCGTAGTGTGCCAGCGTCAGGCGGTCGGTGCAGTCTGTCATAAGCATGGGTAAAAGTAAATTAGGGTAGTATTTTAAACGAAATACAGGCTGCCTGAAACGGAAGAATGGGTTTCAGGCAGCCTGAAAAACAACAAAACGGATTTAACGAATCCACGCCAAGGGATTCATAGCGCGGTTGCGGTAGCGGATTTCAAAGTAAAGCCCCTGTTCGCCTGCGGGCATGGTACCGCTGGTGCCGAGGGTTTGGCGGGCGGATACGCGCGCACCTGGGGAAACGGCCAAGCTGTTCAGTCCGGCGTAAACAGACAGATAACCATTGCCGTGGTCAATAATCACGGTGTTACCGTAACCGCGTAAATCGGCAGCATAAGCCACTTCGCCGGCGGCAATGGTTTGCACGGCAGCCGGTGAAGTGGCGATGAAAATACCGCGCCAAGTGCCGCCGCTCGGACGTGCCTGCCCGAAACGGCCGGTTACGCTGCCGCCCACCGGACGGCGCAACTGTCCCTGCATCCGTCCCAGTCCTGCCAAGGCGGCCGGTTCTGCCGGTGCAGCGGCTTTGGCCGAACCTTTGTGACGTTTGGCTGCTTCGGCGCGCTGGCGTGCCGCTTTTTGGCGGGCGGCAGCATCGGCGCGTTGTTTGGCTGCGCGTCGGGCGGTGATTTGTGCCAGCAGGTTGTTGAGATTGCGTTCGTTTTGACGCAGGGTTTCAATCTGGTTGCTTTGACGGCCGATTTCTACCGCCAGTTTGCGGCTATCGGTCAGGGCAGCGTTGCGGGCATTGCCCAATTTACGGATTTTTTCCTGCTGTGCCTCCGCCAGCCGTTTCAAACGCGCCAGCTCTGCATTAACGGCCGCTTCTTGCTGCGCCAGTTGCTTTTGCTGTTCGGCAAGCTGTTTGAGAACGCGGTCGTTGGCTTCATTAATGTGGCGGCTGTATTGCAACAGGCGGTTTTTTTGCGGGATATTGGTGTTTTGCAAAAATACCGCCACCGCATTCGGCTGCGGGTTTTTATAGTTGCTTAACAGCAGCCGTGCCACTTGCGCTTTGGTCCCGCTGACTTCGGTTTGCAGGCGGGTAAGCTGGTTTTGCAGTTCCTGAAGTTTCTGCCACGACAGCCGTTGCTGTTGGTTGAGGGCGGCCAGTTCTTGCCGTGCCTTATTCAGGGCGATTTCGGTTTCGCTGATAATTTTTCGGGTACGCTGCTGCTGCACCTGTTTGACTTTCAGGTCTTTTTGGGCATGTTGGATTTTTTTGCGTACTTCTTTCAGGCGGATGTCTGCTTTGGCGGCCTTTTTGCCCAATTCGGCGGCGGGAATGGCGGGATTGACTTCGATAACGGTTTCGTTTTCGGCGCGGACGGCGGAAGCCAGCAGTCCGGACAGGATAATGGCGGCGGTTCGTTTGAATGGCATCATGGTGTCAAAGCTCGTCATATTAAGAGATGAAAACAGGCAGGATTATAACGATTTTTTGCCTATTTCGCCCTATTCCGTTACCATTCTGCCCCATTGTGAAACAGGAAAAACACATATGTCCCATACGGTACACCTGCAACTTGAAGATTATGACAATACTGCCTTGCAACGTCTGTGCGGGGCATTGGACGGTAATCTGGATATTTTGGCACAGACTTTAAGCGTGAACATCAGCCGCCGTTTTGACCATTTTGCATTTAACGGGCGGCGCGCCCATGCTGCCTGTCGGGCGTTAAAGGAATTGGCGGCTTTGGCCAAATGGCGAGATTTGTCGGATGAAGACATCCGTTTGGCGGCTGTGGAAGCCACTACCAAAGATGCGGCGCATACCGCGAAAAATGAAGAAGACTACGCTTATTATTTCCATACCAAACGCGGCAGCATCGGTGGACGCACGCCGCGTCAGAACGGTTATATCCGCGCCTTGCTGAATAATGATGTCGTATTCGGGCTGGGGCCGGCCGGTACGGGTAAAACTTATCTGGCGGTGGCGGCGGCGGTGGATGCGGTGGACAAGCATCAGGTAGACCGCATCGTGCTGGTGCGTCCGGCGGTGGAAGCGGGCGAGAAGCTAGGTTTTCTGCCCGGTGATTTGGCGCAAAAAGTTGACCCTTATCTGCGCCCCCTATATGACGCGTTGTATGATTTGATGGGCTTTGACCGTGTCAGCAAGATGATGGAAAAGGGTTTGATTGAAATTGCGCCGTTGGCGTATATGCGCGGGCGCACGTTGAACGGCGCGTATGTGATTTTGGACGAGGCACAAAACACCACGCCCGAGCAGATGAAGATGTTTTTAACGCGTATCGGTTTTGGTACCAAGGCGGTAATTACCGGTGATTTGAGTCAGACGGATTTGCCGCGCCATATCCGCTCCGGCCTGCGTGATGCCCGTGATAAATTGGGTGAGGTGGACGGGATTTATTTTCATGTGTTTACCAGTGAAGACGTGGTGCGTCACCCTTTGGTACAGAAAATCGTGGATGCTTATGAGCGGGCGGAAGCGGAAATGCATTATTAGATTTGGATGATGATAATGAAATTAGTACGGAAATATCTGCCGTTGGCGGCCATACTTGCTCTGGCGGCATGTGCAGCCAATGGTACATTGTCTAACGAAATATATGGGGAATTTAAAGGCGGCGTGGAAAGCAGCCGTCGGTTTTGAGGGAGTGTGCAGCAAGATAGTTTTATTTTATCTACAATATTGCAGTCAGGCTTTCTTATACGGCTGCGGGCGGGAAAATGATATACTTTCGCAATACCACACACACTTTCAGAAAGTAAGTAATGACCATCACCATGCCCGACGTGCAAAGCACGCCCGATTTGCGTAATATGCCGATTAACCATGTCGGCATTAAAGATTTGCGGTTTCCCGTCCGTATTGACTCGGCCGAAGGCACGCAGCACACCGTCGCCCATTTTACCATGACGGTTTTGTTGCCCGCCGAACAAAAAGGCACGCATATGTCGCGTTTTGTTGCCCTGATGGAGGAACAGGACGAAGCGGTCGGTTTTGCTCAACTGCGCCGTTTGACTGAAACCATGTTGGCGCGTTTGGATGCCGAAGCAGGGCAAATCAGCCTGTCTTTTCCGTTTTTCCGCCGCAAAACCGCGCCGGTGTCGGGCATTCAGTCTTTTTTGGATTATGACGTTACCCTGTCAGGCGAGATAAGCGGCGGCAGCTACCGCCACAGCCTGAAAGTGCTGGTACCGGTAACCAGCCTTTGCCCTTGTTCCAAAGAAATTTCCCAATACGGCGCACATAACCAGCGTTCGCACGTTACTTTGACTTTGGATTGTGCCGATGCCGTTAGCATAGAAGAAGTAATTGATTTGGTTGAACAACAAGCTTCTTGCCAACTCTACGGCCTGCTTAAACGCCCCGATGAAAAGTTTGTTACTGAAAAAGCCTATGAAAATCCAAAGTTTGTGGAAGATATGGTGCGCGATATTGCCGTTGCCCTGAAAAATGACCCGCGTGTGCGCCATTTTCAGGTAGAAAGCGAAAATTTTGAGTCCATCCACAACCATTCGGCTTATGCCTGCATCAGTATGTAAAAGCGCTAATGGCTGTATAAAATCCCCCGTTATGCCGATAACGGGGGATTTTGTATTTTTATTATCTGCTTTTTGGCAATAAAATATTAAATCATTGCTGTGCCTGCCGATTGAATGCCCTTTATGCCGGTTTCTGTTATAAACTGCAAAGTTTATTTAAGCATGATTCAGGAGCATTTCATGACTGTAAAACATTTTTTAGCGGCCGGCGTATCCTGTGCCGCATTGATGCTGGCAGCCTGTAACGGCGGTTCGTCCGCACCGGCCGCTTCTTCTGCGGGGGCGGATAATGCCGCCACACAGCCTGCCGGAGGAAAATCATTCCGTGTCGGCATGAATGCCGAGTTTGCCCCGTTTGAATATTTGGATGAAAACAAAAATATACATGGCTTTGATGTGGATTTGCTCAAAGCCATGGCGGAAGCAGGCGGTTTTGAACTGAAATTTGAACACAAGCCTTGGGACAGCCTGTTTCCGTCTTTGGGCAACGGTGATTTGGACATTGTCGCTTCGGCGGTAACGATTACCGACGACCGCAAAAAAACCCTGGATTTCAGCGAACCTTATTACCAAATCAAGCAGGTGGTGCTGGTGCCTGCCGGTAAAAATGTTAAGTCGGTAGAAGATTTGAAGAAATTGGCTAAAGTGGGTGTGGCAACCGGCCAGACCGGCGATTTTGCCGCACAAAAACTGCTGGGTGCGACCAGTCAGAATATCGCCCGCTTTGAAAGCGTACCGCTTTTAGTCAAAGAAGTGGAAAACGGCGGTGTGGACGCGGCCATCAGCGACAGCGCAGTGATTGCCCACTATATCAAGAATAATCCCGATAAGGGCTTTACTATGGTGGAAGTTCCTGATTTTGAGATTGAAAACTACGGATTTGTTGTGCGTAAGGGCGATGCCGAAAAACTGACCCTGCTGAACGAATCACTGAAAAAAGTACGCGAAAGCGGCAAATATCAGGAAATTGCAAACAAATATTTTGCTCACTAAACATTCGGGCTGCCTGAAAACCTGTTCAGGCAGCCCGAATCTTGCAAACGCGCAATATTTTGGTATGATAACGGCGGCTGCGGACGCTTTACAAAAATTGTCGCAACCAAGCTGTATTTTTGCAGATGTTCCCGACACCCGCGCCAAACGTTTCAGGCTGCCTGAAGCCTTGTTTACCCAATCCACAGGAGAATTCGGATGACCAAATCCCCCGTTCGTGTTGCCGTAACCGGTGCTGCCGGCCAAATCGGTTATGCCTTGCTGTTCCGTATCGCTTCCGGCGAAATGCTGGGCAAAGACCAGCCCGTAATTTTGCAGCTGCTGGATTTGCCGCAGGCGCAAAACGCCGTGAAAGGCGTGATGATGGAACTGCAAGACTGCGCTTTCCCGCTGCTGGCCGATATGATTGCCACCGACGACCCCGAAGTGGCGTTTAAAGATGCCGACGTTGCCATTTTGGTGGGCGCACGTCCGCGCAGCAAAGGCATGGAACGTGCCGACCTGCTGCAAGCCAACGCGCAAATCTTTACCGTTCAGGGTGCGGCATTGAACAAAGTTGCCAGCCGCGATGTGAAAGTTTTGGTGGTCGGCAACCCCGCCAACACCAATGCCTACATCGCCATGAAATCTGCCCCCGACCTGCCCGCGAAAAACTTTACCGCCATGCTGCGCCTTGACCACAACCGCGCCGCCAGCCAAATCGCGGAAAAAACCGGCAAAGCCGTTGGCAGCATTGAAAAACTGTGCGTATGGGGCAACCACTCGCCCACCATGTACGCCGATTACCGTTTTGCCAGCATCGGCGGCGAAAGCGTGAAAGAGCTGATTAACGACCAAGTGTGGAACGCCGAAGTGTTCCTGCCCACCGTCGGCAAACGCGGTGCCGCCATTATTGAAGCGCGCGGTTTGTCTTCTGCCGCTTCTGCTGCCAATGCCGCGATTGACCACATCCGCGATTGGGTGTTGGGTACCAACGGTAAATGGGTAACCATGGGCGTACCCTCCGACGGTTCTTACGGCATTCCCGAAGGCACGGTGTTCGGTTTCCCCGTTACCTGCGCCAACGGCGAATACCAAATCGTGCAAGGTTTGGAAATTGACGAATTCAGCCAAGAGCGTATCAATATCACGCTGAAAGAATTGGAAGAAGAAAAAGACGGCGTTAAAGATTTGCTGTAATTAATTGCCTGATTAAATCCAAGCGGCGGCTTTCATTTGAAAGCCGCCGCTTGTTTCAGGCTGTGTAAAAATTCCCCATAACCAAGAAAGGACATGGGGAATATATCTTTCTACCACATGGTACCGAAGCGCAGCGAAGCACGCGGCCAGCCGTACAACTCTTCGTAAATGCGGCGGCGTTTTTGCATTTCCGTTTCTTCGCGCTCGTATTCAGAAATGGGGTAAGTGCCTTTAATCAGGATTTCGCGGCCGACATCCAAAATATTGCGGTGGCCGGTAAACGCCATGCTGATGTCCATTTCCTTATACAGGATTTCCAAGGCACGGCTTACGCCTTCCTGACCGAATGCGCCCAAGCCGTACAGGAACGCGCGGCCGGTCATAAAGCCGCGTGCGCCCAATGCCCAAGCCTTGAGCATATCTTGACCGCTACGGATGCCGCTGTCCAACCATACTTCGGTTTGGCTGCCCACCGCGCTGACAATATCGGGCAGGGCGCGGATGGAAGACAATGCGCCGTCCAGCTGGCGGCCGCCGTGATTGGAAACGACAATCGCATCGGCACCGTGTTTGACTGCCATTTCGGCATCTTCGGGGTCAAGAATGCCTTTGATGATGATTTTGCCGCCCCACAGGTCTTTAATGCGGGCAACGTCTTCCCAGCTCAAGCTCGGGTCAAACTGCTCGGCCGTCCACGAAGACAGCGACGACAAATCGCCCACGTTGGAGGCATGGCCGACAATATTGCGGAAAGTATGACGCTCGGTGTTGAGCATTTTCATGCACCATTCGGGTTTGAGTGCCAAATTCAGCATATTGCTTAATGTCGGCTTGGGCGGCGCGGACAGACCGTTTTTAATGTCTTTGTGACGTTGTCCCAAAACCTGCAAATCGGCGGTTAAAACCAATGCGGAACATTTGGCATCTTGGGCGCGGCGAATCAGGCTTTCCATAAAAGTACGGTCGCGCATCACATACAGTTGGAACCAGAACGGCGCGGTGGTGTTGGCGGCCACGTCTTCAATGGAGCAGATGGACATGGTGGACAGGGTAAACGGGATTCCGAATTTTTCGGCGGCGCGGGCGGCCAGAATTTCGCCGTCGGCGCACACCATGCCGGTAAAGCCAGTAGGGGCAATCGCCAAGGGCATTTTCACATCATGACCAATCATTTGCGTGGCCAGCGAGCGGCCTTCCATATTGGTCAGCACTTTTTGACGCAGTTTGATGGGGATAAAGTCGCTGGTGTTTTCGTGATAGGTGGTTTGCGTCCAAGAGCCCGAATCCACATAGTCGTAGAACATTTTCGGAACTTTGCGCTTGGCAACGCGGCGCAAATCTTCAATGCAGGTCATTGTACTCAAATCGTGCTTCATGGCATGCCTTTTTATTTGGATAATCGGTAATTGTGGGAATCTGTAAAACAGCGTATTCTTACTGATTTGGCGGAAAATGACAATATATTCGCGCCAAGGGTTAAACAGTGCGGCTATTATAAACGCTTCGGGCTGCCTGAAAAACATCTTTTTGATTTGAGAAGGAACAGATTATGCTCACTTGGCAGGATGCGCTGGGCGCGGAAAAGCAGCAGCCGTATTTCCAACAGATTTTGCAGACGGTGCGCGAGGAGCGTTTGCGCGGGATAACGGTGTATCCGCCGGCGGCCGATGTGTTTAATGCGTTCCGGCAGACGGCGTTTGCCGATGTGAAGGTGGTGATTTTGGGGCAAGACCCGTATCACAATGTCAATCAGGCGCACGGTTTGGCGTTTTCGGTGCGCGAAGGGGTGGATGTGCCGCCGTCGTTGCAGAATATTTATAAGGAATTGGCAGACGATATTGACGGCTTTGCCGTTCCGCCGCACGGCTGCCTGAACGCTTGGGCGCAACAGGGCGTGCTGCTGCTGAATACAGTTTTGACGGTGCGGGCGCATCAGGCGCATTCGCACGCCGCTTTGGGTTGGGAGCGTTTTACCGACCGCGTGATTGCCCAGTTAAACGCCCACCGCGAACATTTGGTGTTTTTGCTGTGGGGCAGCCACGCGCAAAAAAAGGGGGCGTTTATTGATACGGCGCGGCATTTGGTGTTGAAAGCACCGCACCCGTCGCCTTTGTCGGCTTATCGGGGATTTTTCGGTTGCCGCCATTTTTCGCAGGCCAATGATTATTTGCAGCGTAACGGCATTGCGCCAGTAAATTGGCAAGTGTAAAAAAACAGGCAGCCTGAAACGAAAAAATGTTTTCAGGCTGCCTGAAATTTTATTTAAACAACACAATCGCAATCAAAGCCAGCGCAATCACCGCCAACCAAATATTCTGGCGGTGTTGGCTGCGGATAAGCGCCAGATACGCATCGCGCATTTCACGTTGGCGGTTGTCGTCCACCAAAGCGTGCAGCTTGCGCGGCAGTGCGGGCAGAATTTCCGCCCAGTCGGGTGCCTCGCTTTTCAGATTGCGCCACAAGGCCTGCACGCCGATTTGTTCGTCCATCCATTTCACCAAAAACGGCTTGGCGGTGTCCCACAAATCCAACTGCGGGTCGAGCTGCCGTCCCAAGCCCTCAATATTCAGCAGTGTTTTTTGCAGCAGTACCAATTGCGGCTGGATTTCCACATTAAAACGGCGGCTGGTTTCAAACAGACGCATCAGCACCAGCCCAAACGAAATTTCCGCCAAAGGCTTGTTAAAAAACGGTTCGCACACCGCCCGCACCGCCGCTTCCAAATCCTCCGCATTGGTATCGGGCGGCACCCAGCCGCTTTCAATGTGCGCGGTGGCAACACGGTGGTAATCGCGGTTAAAAAACGCCAAAAAATTAATCGCCAAATAACGTTTGTCGTAATCGCTCAGGCTGCCGACAATACCGAAATCCAAAGCGATATAACGCCCGTCTGCGGCAACCTGAATATTGCCCGGATGCATATCGGCGTGAAAAAAACCGTGCCGGAACACCTGCGTAAAGAAAATCTCCACGCCGTAACGCGCCAAACGCGCCAAATCGGTGTTTTGCGCCTTTAAAGCGGCGGTATCGGAAACAGGCACGCCGTCCATCCACTCCATTGTCAGCACATCGCGGCTGCACAAGTCAAAATACACTTTCGGCACAATCAGCTTGTCGCTGTCGGTAAAATTGCGCCGCAGTTGGCTGGCGTTGGCCGCTTCGCGCATCAAATCCAACTCGTCGTGCAGGTGTTTGTCAAACTCCGCCACCACTTCGCGCGGTTTCAAACGCTTGCCGTCGGCAAACAACCGCTCCATCCACACCGCCGCCGAGCGCATCAACGCCAAATCCTGTTCAATTACCGGTGCCAAATTCGGCCGCAACACTTTCACCGCCACAGCCGTGCCGTCATGCAGCACGGCACGGTGTACCTGCGCCACCGATGCCGCCGACACGGGCGTTTCGTCAAACTCAAAATACAGTTCGGAAACGGGTTTGCCGAAAGCGCGTTCAATCTGTTGCCGTGCCAAATCGGCCGCAAACGGCGGCACTTTGTCCTGCAATTTGGCCAATTCGTGCGCATAATCGGGCGGCAGCAAATCGGGACGGGTGGACAACACCTGCCCCAGCTTGACAAAAATCGGCCCCAAGCTTTCCAAAGCCAGACGCAGGCGCACCGGCAGGGGGCGGTCGGCATATTCGGCCGACTGCGGCAGCCGCGCCAGCAGGCGTTGCGGCACGGGTGCGTGAATGTGCCGCAGCAACAGTTCCGCCAAACCGTAGCGGTAGCAGGTGCGGCAGATAACGGCAAAGCGGGTAAGCCATTTCATCGGAAATCCTTAAATCTTTGTTTGCGGAAAAATGCACATACCCCGCGCGGGGCGGGGTACGGGGCTTATTTCCAATAACGCCACCACGGCATATCGTCTGCTTCCCATTCTTTTTGCAGGTAGGGGCTGTTGGGGAAGTTGTTGGCCAAAACGCGGCGGGTGTCTTCCACCAGTTGGGCGTTACCCATTTTTTGCTGGCTGAACAGCATAATGGCCAGTGCTTCTTCTACATAACGGGTATTTTGGAATTTTTCAATGACGTTGGCGGCACGGTTGTGGGCGGCGGTAAATGCGCCGCGTTTGGCGTAATAGCGGGCGATGGCCATTTCATGTCCGCCCAATGCGTCCACCAGTTTGGCCATGCGTTTGCGCGAATCGTCGGCGTATTTACTGTTGGGAAAGCGTTTGACCAGTTTTTCAAAAACGGCATAGGTTTTGCGGTTGGCTTCGGGGTCGCGGTCGGACCAGTCTTGGGAAGACAGTTTGTTCAGAAACGAAGGGTCTTCGCCGAACAGTACCAGTCCGCGCAGGTAGAGGGCGTAATCCATGTGGATGCTGGCCGGATAGTGCTGTTCAAAACGTATGAGGTTGGCCAAGGCTTTTTCGGGTTCTTCGTTTTTGTGTTGGGCGTAGGCTTCTTCCAAAAGTGCCTGTTCGGCATAGCGGCCTTCAGGCAGGCGCGAACGCAGCAGTCCGTACAGGGTGGCGGCACGGGTGTAGTTGCCGTTGTTGAGTTCGTCACGGGCTTCGGAATACAGGCGGTCGGGCGACCAGTCTTGGGTAGTGAGGGTGTCTTTGTCAATTTTGCTTTGGTTGACGGCGGAGCAGGCCGACAGGACGGCGGCGGCAACAAGTGCGGCAAGGGTGGTTTTCATGTGCGGCTTTCTTTGGGAAACGGTTGGATTTTTATGTTCAAAAACGCGGTATTCTGCCATTTTTTCGCGGCTTTGGGAATGCGGGCGTTTTAACTTTCGGGGCGCGGCGGCGCACCGGCGGGGTGTTTGTAGCGGTTGTAGGCAAACAGGTATTGTTCGGGAAAACGCCGAATCAGGCTTTCCGCAGCGGCATTAACGGCTTCGGCATCGTGGCGGGCATCGCCGTTCAGGCTGCCTGAAAACGGCTCGATATGCAGCACGAAACCGCGCCCGTCCGCCAAACGTTCGCCCACAAACCACAGCGTCCGCACCTGTTTCATCCGTGCCAGCCGCGCCGCCAGCGTCATGGTGTAGGCTTCGTGTCCGAAAAAACGCGCCCACACGCCGCCGCCTTCGTTCGGGTCGGGAACGTGGTCGGGCAGCAGCACCACCGCTTCGCCGCCGCGCAGGGCTTTAAGCAGTTGTTTCACGCCCTGCGCGTTGGTCGGGGCGGTACGGCCGTTGCCGCGTACGCGCCCAGCCTGCATAATGCCGTCCAATACGCGCATTTTCGGCGGCTTGTACATCGCCGTCAGCGGAAACGGCAGGTGTTCGCTCAAATACCGCCCCGCCAAATCGTAGCTGCCCAAATGCGGGGTCAGCAGCAACAAACCCTGCCGCGCCTGCAAGGCTTCTTCAATATGCTGCCAGCCGTGGACGGCGGTAAACAGTCGGCTGATTTGTTCAGGCTGCCTGAAAAACGCCAACGGCAGTTCCAAACCACCTTTAGCCGTTTCCGCCAACACGCCCTGAATCGTGCGTTTGTCATGCGGCAAACCGGCCATCTGCAAATGGCGGCGCACTTTTTCGCGCACCGGCGGTGCGGCATAATACGCCGCCCGACCCAACAGCCCGCCGATGCGGTGCAGTACGGGCAGGGGCAGGCAGGCGGCCGCTTGGAACAGGATTTTCAACATGATAGAATTTTGTTTTTAAAAATGGCGGATTATACCGCCAAAGTGTTTTCAGGCAGCCTGAAAGGCAGGAAAAAACCATGCAGATTTATTTGGTCGGCGGCGCGGTACGCGACGCGCTGCTGGGCAGGGAAGTAAAAGACCGCGATTGGGTGGTGGTGGGGGCGGATACGGAAACCATGCTGGCGGCGGGCTTTCAGGCTGTCGGGCGCGATTTTCCCGTATTTCTGCACCCAAAGAGCCATGAAGAATACGCGCTGGCCCGTACTGAACGCAAAACCGCCAAAGGCTATACCGGCTTTGAAGTGTCGGCAGGCTGCGAAGTCAGCTTGGAACAGGATTTGATGCGCCGCGATTTGACGGTAAACGCGATGGCGCAAACGCAGGACGGCAAGCTGATTGACCCCTTTGGCGGGCAGGCCGATTTGGCGGCGGGGATATTGCGCCATGTCAGCCCCGCTTTTGCCGAAGACCCCGTGCGGATTTTGCGTACGGCGCGTTTTGCTGCCCGTTACGGTTTTGCCGTAGCCGATGAAACGATGATGCTGATGCGGCAGATGGTGGCAGACGGCGAAGCCGATGCGCTGGTGGCGGAACGGGTGTGGCAGGAATGGGCGAAAGGGCTGACGGAAGACACGCCGCAACAGATGGTGGCGGTATTGCGCCGGTGCGGGATTTTGCCGGTGCTGCTGCCGGAAGCGGACGATGCAGCTTGGGCGCAGGCAGAAAACTTATTGGCGCGGGCGGCGGGTTTGGATTTGGCGGAGCGTTATGCCTTGATGACGTCAGCTTGGGACGGTGATGTGGTGCGGGCATTAAATCGGCGCTGGCGTGTGCCGAAAGCCTGTGCCGAGTTGGCGGATTTGACCTGTCGTTTTCAGGTAGCCTTGCGGGAAGCGGCCGATGCGGAAACGATGGCGGATATTTTGCAGCACACCGATGCCTTGCGCCGCCCGCAGCGTTTTACCGCTTTATTAAATGTTTGTGCTGCCGTTTGCGGCAGCGATGCGCTGAAAATACGTTGGCTGAGCAGGCTAGCCTGTGTGCAGGCGGTGGACACAGCGGCAATCGCCCGTGCCTACCACGACCGTCCCGCCCAGATTGCCGCTGCCATTCGGGCGCAGCGTGTTCGGGCGTTGGCGGAATTATTGGATATTTAATGGGTTTAAAAATAATTACAGGCTGCCTGAAAACCGTTTCAGGCAGCCTGTTGGCGTTTTAGCCTTGCAGGCGCAACACACATTCGGCAATCAATGCCGAACCCAGATACGTTCCCAAAAACACCAGCGAAGCCACCAGCAGGGCGCGCCAACCCAATTTGGTGAAATCCGTCCAGTTGCGGCCGATGGAAATGCCCGCATACGCCAAAATCGGCGTGGTAATCGACAGCAGGCTGATTTGGCCGGTGGCGTGTATCACATAGGCTGAACCCGGCATTTGCGGCAGGGACAGCACCACCGCAATCAGGGTGATATAGGCAATCGCCGGCAGCTTGAGCGGCAGCAGTTCCGCCAAGGCCATACCGGCCAGCGTCACCGTCAGCAGAATCAGCATACCGGCAAAAGACGCACTCAATTCCGCCTGCGGGTTGCCAATCAGGTTGCCGGTAAAATTAACGGCAGCAAAAATCAATAATACCCAAGCCCATTCAATCAGTTTTTTCATGGTTTTTCTCCGAAGTGTCATTGTGGCGGCGGCGCGTCAGCAACGCATACAGTTTCTCGGTAAGCGGCAGACCGATAAACAGCCCCGCATACAGGCCGGTGGCGGTGGAAATCAGGTTGCTGGCACCGGCCAGCGCGATAATTTCCTGTTCTAAATCGGGAAAGGCGGCCACCAGCGCGCCGCTTGACGCCGCCATCATGCTGCCGCTGCCCACGCCTGAAGCCATAGCCAGTGCCTGCGGGCTGAGCGGCGTATAGGCCGCCAGAATGCCGGCCAGTAATCCCAAAAAGACCGCACCGAATACCGTGCCGAACACATACATAGCCATCACGCCGCGTCCTTCGGGCGAATTAAAGCCGTATTTGTCGGCAATCAGCCCCACATTCGGCTCGCGGCCGATGGAGTGGGTCATGCCGACCGCTTCGCGCTTCATGCCCAAAGCCACCGCCACGGGCAGCGCCAGCAGGATAGTACCGAAATTGCCCAATTCCTGTAACAGCAGGGCTGGGCCCATATCGGCCAGTTTACCGATTTGCGGGCCGATAACAATGCCGATTTTGGCAATCAGCACACCCAGCCCGAGCATAATGACCGGTTCGGCATTTTTAGCGCGTTCGGTATTGACCAAGGGGGTAAAAAACAGGGCGGCACCAATCACCAGTGCATACAGCATCGGCAGCAGCACAATCACGCCGACACCGATTTTAATGCTGATTTTGCCGATGCTTTCGGTCAAAATCACAATGGTTAATGCCAATAGATGCAGTTTCCAGTCGGTCAGCATGGTTTTCAGGCTGCCTGAAACATCGGGTGCATTCATTTTTTAAAACTCCTGATTAGCGGTCGAGGGGCAGGGCGGCTGCTTGCGCCACCAAAGCCAGATAGGCAGATACGCCGTAAAACAGCGCTTCTTCGGGCGGTAAAAAGCATTCGTGATGCAGCTTGAAGCTGCCGCCCGCACCGTCATTGACACCGAGAAACATAAACGTTCCGGGTACTTCCTGCAAGTAATAGGCAAAGTCTTCGCTGGCCATGCTGGGGTATTCCATCAGGCATACCGCGTCTGCGCCAAAAGTATCTTCAATCAAACGGTGGACAAAATCCACATGGCGGTCGTGATTATAGGTAACGGGGTAATCCGCACCGTAGCGCAAATCGTATTGCAGCCTGAACGTTTGCGCCACGCCTGCAACCACACGTTCAAACGCGGCCAAAACCGCTTTGCGGGTATCGGGGTGGATGGTGCGGATATTGCCGCTTAACTGGGCGGTGTCAGCAATAATATTGGAACCTTGTCCGGCAGTCAGCGAGCCGACCGAAACCACCACGGAATCCAAAGGATTGGTTTCGCGGCTGACCAGACTTTGCAGCGCGGTAATCAGGTGCGCCCCGCCCAATACGGCATCAATGCCCTGATGCGGGGCGGCACCGTGACCGCTTACGCCGCGCAGGGTCAGTTCAAACGCATCCATGCTGGCCATCATGGCGCGGTGGCGCAGGCCGATGCGGCCGACCGGCAAATCCGGCCAGACATGAAAGCCGTAAATGCAGTCCACATCGGGATTTTTGAGTGCGCCGTCTGCAATCAGCTGTTTGCCGCCTGCGCGCATTTCTTCGGCCGGCTGAAAAATAAATTTAATGCTGCCGCGAATGTGTTCCCTGCGCTCGGACAGGATTTTGGCGGCAGTCAGCAGCATGGCAACATGGGCATCATGGCCGCAGGCGTGCATCAGCCCTTCGCGGCGGGAAGCAAAATCCGCACCGCTCTGTTCGCTAATCGGCAACGCGTCCATATCGGCACGCAACCCGATAACGGGGCCGTCCTGCCCGCCGCGCAAAATGCCGACCACGCCGGTTTGGGCAAAGCCGGTTTGCACTTCTATGCCGAAGCGGTGCAGTTCCTGCTGAATTAGCGCGGAAGTCTGCTGCTCTTCAAAAGCCAATTCCGGATATTGGTGGATTTGGCGGCGGATACGGGTCAAGTATTGTTTGTCGGTATCGGAAAGTTGATAAGGTTGCATAACGGATTCCTTTTCCTTATTTAATGGTTAAATAAATGGGTTTTCAGGCAGCCTGTTTTTACTGTTCTTGTTCTTCTTTATTATTCTTTTCAATATGCCCAAAAATCCTTTCGCATAAATCGCGTGCAGACGGCGTAAGCTGCCAATCCTGATGATTATCCATCTCGTTTAAAACAGCATGGCAGAAATTGAGTTTGTCGGCGATTGTACCGACACCGCTGTCACTAAAGAAGCTTCTTTTGACACGGTTATTATTTTTAATCTGATTGTCCAATAGTTTGCCAATACCAAATTCTTTATTAAAGAAATATTCTTCATCTGTAAGATTATTGAGCTTGCTAATACTAAATCCGCTAGGATTAAATCTTTTTGTTGGTCTTGCTTGCTTTTTTTCAAAAATTTTTGTTGCCACTGAAGTAATTATTTTAAATGGCAAAGTATTTTCAATTTCCTTGCAGGGCAGAATATAGACATTCTGTTCCGTCAGTTCCTGTGTCCAACCTTCTACCCGTTTCGCTTTACCCAGATTATCGCCATCGGCAATCAACAACATATCCGACACCACCGCTCTGGCATTCATGCCTTTATCTTGATTTTGTGAAACAAACTCTTCGCCAAAATGCCAATGCACAATATTTCCGCCCGAATATTCCACAAAGGCATAATGATAATTGGGCATAAAACGGCGGTAGCTGCTGTAAGCTTTCTCATCACTTTTTAATTCATGCAAATATTTTTCCATATATTTAGCAAGATACAAACGGTCGGTAATGCCTTCCACCCAAATGGTGCAATTTGCCAAATAAACCGAAGACGGACGCACGCCCAAAGATTGCAGCAAATCCCTATCGCGCCCGCAACGGTAAATGTGAAATTGGTCTGGCGATTTTTTAACAAACTTTTGAATCATCACTTCATTGGATTCGTCTGCCATATCCAGCAAATGATTGGAATGGGTGGTAAAAAAGTAATAATGTTTGGTTTCGTTTAAATAAAAGTTCATTAACTGCCGCAGCATTCCAGGGTGCATATGCAGTTCGGGTTCTTCAATAAAAAACGAGCAAACCGCATCTTGTTGGATAAAAGCATGATAAGTCAAAATAATCACTTGCTGCAAACCGTCGCCAAGCTGGGCAACGGGGAATTGCTCGTCTTCGCCGATTTTAATGCACAGCATATCGGATTCCAGTTCGGGAATCAGGGTAACTTCTAAATTATTAAAGAAGTATTGGCTGAGTTTTTGTTCGTATGCCCTGACGCTTTGCCATTGTTTGGGCTTGCCGAGTAATTGCTGCTGAATATGGGTGTAAAGGTTTTCGCCTGTTAGGATATTATCAATATATTGTATATCAGCAAAATAGTCTTGTTGTGTGCGATTACGGTAGGGGGATTCTGATTGGATGGGTCGCATACCGCGTAGAATGGGGATATAGTATTTTTCGGGTAAGGGTTTTTGTAAAGCTACAGCCATTTTTTCTTGCGCATCTTTTAGAATATTCCAAATTTTATCGTAGTCGTAATCATCAGGAATCATCTTTTCATTCAACATTTCAATTGCATCAACAACCTTGTTATAGGTTTGCTTGTATCCCCTTTTATTGATATAAATAAATTCCGTATACTCCAAATTTTCTAAATCTAATATATCTAATAAACCCATACTATCACTTTCTTCGCCATGCAAAATATAATCCATATTTTGCTTAATATCTCCATTCAACATTTTTATTAATATATTGAGACGTAACAGTATATCCCTCTCATTAAAAAAATATTTCGCGCTACGCCAAATTTTAGGGGGATTTTTTAAAGAATTAGGTATTCGGTTAAACTTTATTTCTTGCCCTTTCATCTCCTTTACTACAGGGCATATACCTGCAAATATCTTCCGTAAAAACCGACTTTTCCCCGAATTATTTTTACCGATAAAAAAGTTTAGCCGTTTAATTTCAATAACGGGATTTTCAGATTTCCCTTTATCATAGGCTAAATTATCAGATTCATATTCTTCTAAATTTTCTGCCCAAAAATAAAACGGTTGTTGTTGCCCTTCATTCTGCATGGCTACGCTCCCATAGATAAAAAAGCGGGCTGCCTGAAAACCATTCAGGCAGCCCGCGCATTACATTACACCTTCTCTTTTACCCAATCCGCCGCTTGCGCCAGCACCTGCGGTACATTCTCGGCATCGGTGCCGCCCGCTTGCGCTAAATCGGGACGACCGCCGCCTTTACCGCCCAGCTGTTCCGCCGCCCATTTTACCAAATCGCCTGCTTTTACCTGCGCGGTTAAGGGCTTGGACACGCCCGCACACAGCGACACTTTGCCGCCGTTTACCGCTGCCAGCAATACCACCGCTTTATCGGATTGTCCCGTTAAATCGGTAACGATTTCGCGCAATGCGCCCGCATCGGCATCAATTTGCGCCGCCACCAGCAAAGCACCGCCGATTGCCTGCGCCTGTGCCAACAGTTTTGCGCCTGCGTGTTTTGCCAGTTCGCCTTTGGCGGCGGCAAGCGATTTTTCCAACTGCTTGGTTTGCGCGGCGTTGGCTTGGATTTTCGCCAACACGTCTTTTTCGGTTTGCGCTTTGACTTCGGCAATAATTTGTTTTAACAGGGCTTCCTGTTGTTGAACGCGTGCCAACGCTGCTGCGCCGCACACGGCTTCCACACGGCGCACGCCTGCGGCAATGCCGCCTTCGCCAATGATTTTAAACAGCCCGATTTCGCCCGTCCGCGCCACGTGCGTGCCGCCGCACAATTCGGTTGAGTAGTCGTCCATTTTGACCACGCGCACCAAATCGCCGTATTTTTCGCCAAACAACATCATCGCGCCTGTTTTTTGCGCTTCTTCCAAAGACATGGTTTCCACGCGCACAGGCACGTTTGCCATAATCGCGGCATTGACGCGGCGTTCCACTTCGGCGATTTCGTCCGCCGTGATGGGCGCATGGTGGGAAATATCAAAACGGGTCAGTTCGGCGTTTTGCAGCGAACCTTTTTGTTCAACGTGTGTGCCGAGTACGTCGCGCAGGGCTTGGTGCATCAGGTGGGTCACGCTGTGGTTGCGGGTAATGGCATCGCGCAGGTCGTTATTGACATTAGCGGTCAGGGTTTGACCTGTTTTCAGGCTGCCTGAAACCACGCGACCCAAATGTCCGTGTACGGCGGCTTTGATTTTTTGGGTGTCTGCCACTTCAAACGTGCCGCTGTCGGCATTTAAGCTGCCCACATCGCCCACTTGTCCGCCGCTTTCGGCGTAAAACGGGGTTTTGTCCAGAATCACAATGCCGTTTTCGCCTTCGTGCAGTTCCGCCACTTCTGCGCCGTCGCGGTACAGTGCCAAGACGGTGGCTTCGCCCGTGCGTTGGCTGTAGCCCGTAAATTCGGTGTCTGCGCCGTGGTAGGCGATTTGCGAAGTATCGGCTTTGAAGTTTTGTGCGGCGCGGGCGCGGGCGCGTTGGGCTTCCATTTCGCGTTCAAAGCCTTCTGCGTCCAATTCAATGCCCAATTCGCGTGCCATATCGGCGGTTAAGTCGTAGGGGAAACCGTAGGTGTCGTAGAGTTTGAATACGTGTTCGCCCGACAAAATCATTTTGCTGTTGGCGATATTGTCGTTTAAATAGGCTTCTAATGCGCTGACAAAGGCTTGTTCAGACGGGGAAACTTGTTTGGTTTCCACCACATCGTGCAGGGAAACGGTAACGGTTTCGTTTAAGCGGTCGGCAGCGCGGGGGCGGATAACGATTTGTTTGTCGCCGCCGTTAAAACGTGCCGATGCGCTAAATTCGGTGTTGTCGGCGGTTTTTAACAGCAGGGGTTCGCCCACGCCATCTTCAGGCAGCAGCGATTCCAGTTTCAGGAATTTCATGCCGTTTAAGACTTGGTTAAACAAGCCCATGCCTTTTTCCAAGGTTTCGCCAAAGCGGATTTCTTCGCCGCGCAGGGCTTCCATAATTTGGGTTTGTTTTTCTTTTAATTCGGGGTAGGCATCGCCCATTTCTTTAACCAAATCGGGAACGAGTTTGTAGAAAAAGGCTTGTTTTTGTCCGAGTTTGTAACCGTGGCGCACGGCGCGGCGGATAATGCGGCGCAACACATAGCCGCGTCCTTCGTTAGACGGCAACACGCCGTCGGCAATCAAAAAGGCGCAGGCGCGGATGTGGTCGGCAATCACTTTCAGGCTGGGTACGTCTTCGCTGAACGGAACGTTGGTTTCACGGGCAGCGGCTTTGAGCAGGTTTTGAAACAAATCAATTTGATAATTGCTGTTGACATGTTGCATGACGGCTGCCATGCGTTCCAAACCCATGCCTGTATCCACGCTGGGTTTGGGCAGGGGATTCATATTGCCCTGTTCGTCGCGGTTGTACTGCATAAATACGCAGTTCCAAATCTCAATAAAACGGTCGCCGTCTTCTTCGGCACTACCTGGAACGCCACCCCAAATGTGTTCGCCGTGGTCGTAAAAGATTTCAGAGCAAGGACCGCAAGGACCTGTATCGCCCATTTGCCAGAAGTTGTCGGAAGCATAACGTGCGCCTTTGTTGTCGCCGATGCGGATGATTTTGTTTTCAGGCAGCCCGATTTGGTCGCGCCAAATGGCATAGGCTTCTTCGTCTTCGGCATAGACGGTGGCAAGCAGTTTTTCTTTAGGCAGGTTGAGCCATTGCGGGGAGGTGAGAAATTCCCATGCAAATTTAATGGCATCTTGTTTGAAGTAGTCGCCAAAGGAAAAATTGCCCATCATTTCAAAAAAGGTGTGGTGGCGGGCGGTGTAGCCGACGTTTT
>JAUNOT010000010.1 GCA_030537065.1 Conchiformibius sp. | reverse complement strand
TTTAGCTTCATATTGGCCGAAAAGTAATTGGGACAGATATTTTAAAGATAAGGTGGATGTAGAAGGTGAGCATTTAAAGAAACTTTGGGAAAAATTATATGATATACGATGTGCGATTGCCCATTGTCGGGAAATTTCTCAAGATGATTTTAAGCAGTTGCAGCAAATGAGCCAAGAAGTAAGTGAAAAACTGAATAACGCTTTAGATACTATAAATACAATGGATAATGAACAGCGGCAAGAGCTAGCACAAAATATTGATAGGGGTATTAGTGGAGAGGAAAAAGTTTTTAGTTATATTTCTAGCCAGAATCAGATTCAAATAAAGTCTAAAAAAAGTGGGAAGTATATTGTCCGAGATGGTAAAGTTTTTAAGCTAAAAAATTGACAAATGTGTAACCGTGCATCTGCACCTGCTGGCTGTGTGGTTTTTTCCGCGCAGCCTGAAACAGAAAGAACCTTTATGAAACCCACCATTGCCCTAGTCGGCCGCCCCAATGTGGGCAAATCCACCCTGTTTAACCGTTTAACCCGCAGCAAAGACGCCCTTGTCCACGACCTGCCCGGTTTGACCCGCGACCGCCATTACGGACACGGGCGCGTGGGCAGCAAGCCTTATTTGGTGGTGGATACGGGCGGTTTTGAGCCTGTAGTGGACAGCGGCATTTTGCACGAAATGGCGCGGCAGACTTTGCAGGCGATTGACGAAGCCGATGCCGTTGTGTTCCTAACCGATGCGCGTACAGGCTTGACCCCACAAGATAAAATTATCGCCGACCGTTTGCGCCAAAGTCCGCGCCCCGTGTTTTTGGCGGTAAACAAAGGAGAGGGCGGCAACCGTCCCGTTCTCGCGGCAGAGTTTTATGAACTGGCATTGGGTGAGCCGTATGTGATTTCGGGCGCGCACGGCGACGGCGTGTACAGCCTGATGGAAGATGTACTGGCGCATTTTCCCGATGCTGAAGAAGAAGTGAGTGAACCGAAACATCCCGTGTTTGCTGTTATTGGCCGCCCGAATGTGGGCAAATCCACTTTGGTTAATGCTGTGTTGGGCGAAGAACGCGTCATCGCCTTTGATATGGCAGGCACGACCCGCGACAGCATTCATATTGATTTTGAACGCGACGGCAAACCGTTTACCATTATTGACACCGCAGGCGTGCGGCGGCGCGGCAAGGTGTCGGAAGCGGTGGAAAAGTTTTCCGTAATCAAAGCGATGCAAGCGGTGGAGGCGGCGAATGTGGCGGTGCTGGTGTTGGACGCGCAGCAGGACATCGCCGACCAAGATGCCACCATTGCGGGATTTGCCTTGGAAGCAGGGCGCGCGCTGGTTGTAGCGGTAAACAAATGGGACGGCATCGGCGAAGACCGCCGCAACGACATCAAACGCGACATCGCCCGCAAGCTGTATTTTTTGGATTTTGCCAAATTCCACTATGTTTCCGCTTTGAAAGAAAAGGGCATTGACGGCTTGTTTGCCAGCATTCAGGCAGCCTACGATGCTGCGATGGTCAAAATGCCTACGCCGAAAATTACCCGCGTTTTGCAAACCGCCGTGGAACGCCAACAGCCGCCGCGTGCAGGTTTGGTGCGCCCGAAAATGCGTTACGCCCACCAAGGCGGCATGAATCCGCCCGTGATTGTGATTCACGGTAATTCGCTGCAACACATTTCCGACAGCTACACCCGCTATCTCACCCAAACCTTTAGAAAAGCCTTTAATTTACAAGGCACACCCTTGCGGATTCAATACAATGTTTCCGAAAACCCATACGAAGAAACGGCAGAAAAAACCAAAAACCAACCCTTGCGGCGCGTGTCTTTAAGCAACCGCATTGCCAAGCGCGAAGGGCGCAAGGACGAAAAAGCGCGTAACAGCGGCGGTAAAAGCAAAAAACGGCAGGTCAGTATCAAGAAAAAACAGGGCTAAAAGTTAGTGCAGCCGTTATGGCAAGAATAGGGTAGAATGGGACGGTGAAAACGGGAAAATTAGTGCAGCAAAAACTATTTTCCCGTTTGGATTCGGATTTTTGACCGGGAGGTTAACTTTGTTAGATATAAAAAAACAGCCCGAAAAGGCTGTATTTTTTACATGATTTGGTGCCCAGGAGAAGACTCGAACTTCCACACCCTTGCGGATACCAGCACCTGAAGCTGGCGCGTCTACCAATTCCGCCACCTGGGCTTTGCTTTTCTGCTTCGTTTGCGTTAGTATTAACGCAACGAAAGAATGCATTATATAAATTCACAGGAAAGATTGTCAATCATGAAAAGTAAGAAAAAAACAAACATACTGAATCTACGGGAAAAAGACCCTTATTTAAAACGCGAACAGCAAAAATACGAACACCCCCTGCCCAGCCGCGAGTGGGTGTTGCAGCTGTTGGAGGAGGCTGGCGTGCCGCAAAAAATCGCGGCTTTGGCGGAACGCTTGGCGATTACGGCGGACGAATACGAGTTTTTTGAGCGGCGCATTAAGGCGATGGCGCGTGACGGGCAGGTATTGATTAACCGGCGCGGCGCGGTGTGCGTGGCGGAGAAGCTGGAGCTGGTCAAATGCCGTGTGGAGGCGCACAAAGACGGTTTCGGTTTTGCCGTGCCGCTGCTGCCTGACGGCAAAGGCGATTTTGTGCTGTACGAGCGGCAGATGCGCGGCGTAATGCACGGCGATATTGTGATGGTGCGTCCGGCAGGCACCGACCGGCGCGGCCGCCGCGAGGGGCAGGTGTTGGATATTGTAGAACGCGCACAAAAAGCGGTGGTGGGGCGTTTTTATGTGGAACGCGGCGTGGCGGTGCTGGAAGCGGAAGACAAGCGTTTGCAGCAAAGCATTATTTTAGAACCGGATTCGGTAGCGGCGTTTAAGCCGAAATCGGGTCAGGTGGTGGTGGCGGAAATTGACAGCTATCCGGAAGGACACCGCCCCGCCGTTGCCAAAATTGTGGAATTATTGGGCGATTATGCCGATAGCGGCATGGAAATTGAAATCGCGCTGCGTAAACACAATTTGCCGCACCGCTTCAGCGCAGGCTGCCTGAAAACGGCGGCGAAAATTCCCGACAAGGTGCGCCCGTCCGACCGCAAAGGCCGCGAAGACATCCGCCATCTGCCGTTGGTAACAATAGACGGCGAAAGTTCGCGCGACTTTGACGATGCCGTGTTCGCCGAAAAAATTGGGCGCAATTACCGCTTGGTGGTGGCGATTGCCGATGTCAGCCATTATGTCCGTGCCGGCGATGCGGTGGACGGCGATGCTTTGGAACGCGCCACCAGCGTGTATTTTCCGCGCCGCGTGATTCCGATGCTGCCTGAAAACCTGTCCAACGGCATTTGTTCGCTTAATCCCGATGTGGAACGGCTGTGCATGGTGTGCGATATGACGCTGACCTATGCCGGCAATATTAAGGAATACCGCTTTTATCCGGCCGTGATGCGCTCGCACGCGCGTTTGACCTACACGCAGGTGTGGAACTGGCTGGAAAACAAAACGGGCGACGGCGAAATTATCCGCCCCGATTTTTCAGGCAGCCTGACCACGCTCTACAAGCTGTTTCACGTATTGCAAAAGAAACGCCGTCAGCGCGGTGCGATGGAATTTGACCGTCCCGAAACGGAAATGCTGTTTAACGACAACGGCAAAATCGAGCGTATTCAAACTGTTGTCCGCAATGATGCCCATAAACTGATTGAAGAATGTATGTTGGCGGCCAATGTGTGTGCAGCGGATTTCCTGTTAAAAAACAAGCATACCGTCCTGTTCCGCAACCATGCCGGCCCCACGCCCGAAAAACTGGCCGCCCTGCGCGAACAACTGGGTTTGCTCGGCTTGCACTTGGGTGGCGGCGATGACCCGCAGCCCAAACATTACGCCGAACTGGTGGCACAAATCGGCAGCCGTCCCGACCGTGAACTGATTGAAATCATGCTGTTGCGCTCCATGCAGCAGGCGGTGTACGCCCCTGAAAACGAAGGGCATTTCGGGCTTGCCTACGACCATTACGCCCACTTTACCTCGCCCATCCGCCGTTATCCCGACCTGCTGGTACACCGCGCCATCAAAGCCGTGCTGGCGGGCAAAAAACACGATGTTGCGCCGCAAACGTGGGCGGAACTGGGTACGCATACCTCATTCTGCGAACGCCGCGCCGACGATGCCTCGCGCGATGTGGAAAGCTGGCTGAAAACCTATTATATGCAGGATAAAATCGGCGAAGTGTTCGGCGGCAAAGTGTCGGGCGTGGCCAATTTCGGCATTTTTGTTACCTTGAACGACATTCATATTGAAGGCATGGTTCATGTGAGCGATTTGGGCGAAGATTATTTTAACTTCCGCCCCGAAATTATGGCGATGGAAGGCGAACGCAGCGGCATCCGCTTCAGCATGGGCGACCGCGTTACCGTACAAGTGGCGCGCGCCGATTTGGACACCAGCAAAATCGATTTGGTGCTGGTGCAGGAAGCACCCAAACGCCGCAGTAAAAACAAGGGCAAAAAAGCCACGCCGCCGCCTGTCGAAGCCGCACCGAAAGCCGTTTCAGGCAGCCACAAAACGCGCCCGGCCGCCGATACGCCGCCTGCCGCCCAAAGCAAACGCCGCAAAAAACAGGAAGCCGTGCCGCGTACCGCACCGGCCAAAACCTTGAAAATGGTGAACGGTAAAATTACGCTGGTACAAGCCGAAGCGCCTGCGGCGGAATCGGCCACAACGCGCAAACGCCGTAAGAAAAATTAAACAAAAAAACAGGAAACGGTGGATTCCGTTTCCTGTTTTTTTCAGGCAGCCTGAAAGCCCGCCGGTTTATTTTTTCCAATAGCCGGGTGTAAATAACACAAACACGGTAAAAATTTCCAACCGTCCCAACAGCATCACCATCGTACACAGCCATTTTTGTATGTCTGACAAGGCCGCATAATTCTGGCTTGGCCCTACTGAACCCAAGCCGGGGCCGGCATTGGTGATACAGGCTGTTACGGCAGTAAGCGCGGTAATCAAATCCAAGCCCGAAATCATCAGCGCAAAGGTAAACACCACCACCGTGGCAAAATACACAAAAATAAACGCCATCACCGCCATCGCCACCCGTTCGCTGACGCTGCTGCCGTTTACCTTGACCGTCCGCACCGCATTCGGGTGCAGCATCATCGTACTTTCCCGCAGCGAAAACTTCGCCATCACAATACCGCGCGCCAGCTTGATGCCGCCGCCCATTGAGCCGGTGTTTGCCAAAATATTGGACAGGAAGAACATCCACAGCGAAGCCAGCAAAGGCCATTGGGCAAAGTCCGCATTGGCAAAGCCGCTGGCCATGCCGATGGAAACATAATTGAACGTTACAAAACGAAAAGCATCAAAGAAATTATAAAAACCTTTGTAATATAAATATATGCTTACAATTACGATGCTGCCTGAAAGCAAGGTCATCATCACGCGCACTTCCTCGTCGCGCCAATACGTCCGCAGTGAACGCTGGCGCAGCGCGGCAAAATGGTTGGCAAAATTGATGCCGCCCGCCACCGTTGCGATGACCACCACCGCTTCCACCGCCACCGAATCAAAATAAGCGATGCTGCTGTCGTGGGTGGAAAAGCCGCCCAAGGAAAACACCGACATGGCGTGGCAGACGGCATCAAACCAGTCCATGCCCGCCCAGCGCAGCGCGGCGCAGGTCAGCAGGGTAAAAGCCAAATACATCAGCCACAAACGTTTGGCGGTTTGCGAAATGCGTGGCGCGGTTTTGTTTTCCTTTTCAATGCCCGGAATTTCCGCTTTAAACAACTGCGTGCCGCCTACGCCCAACATCGGCAGCACCGCCACCGCCAGCACGATAATACCCATGCCGCCCAGCCAATTAAGCAAATGCCGCCAAAAGTTTAACGACGGCGTCATTTTGTCCAAATCGCTGAAAGTGGTCGCGCCGGTGGTGGTCAGGCCGCTCATCGCTTCAAAAAAGGCATCAATAAAACGGATGTCGGGAAAATGCAGATAAAACGGCATCGCCGCCGCCACTGCAAAACCCAACCACAGCAGTACCACCAAGGTAAAGCCGTCGCGCGGTTTTAATTCACGTTGATGGCGGTGGGTCAATGCCCATGCCGCCAGCGACACCAGCGTCATCGCCGCCGCCGTTTCGGCAAAGGCCAAAAAGCCGTCGTCGCCGTACAGCCGCGACACCGAAATCGGCACCAGCGTCAGCAGGGCAAACAACAGGTTGAATTTGGAAAGGATATAAATAATCGGCAACAGTTTTTGCATAAGTGTTCCGGCGTGGGAAAAAGGGTTTCAGGCAGCCTGAAAACGGTTTCGGGCTGCCTGAAAGCACAGGGCGGATTGTGCCATAAGGTAGAGAAAGCAGGCAACGCTTTCCCGATATCCGTATCCGTTACTTTTTTTCAATGATGGTTTGAGATACAATTCCAAACCTTGTTAAATCAATCGGAGGATTTTCTTAATGTCTTCATTTCAAAACTGGCCGGAACACACCGCCCATGTCAAACAATCCTTTGCCGCTTTGGGCAAAAGCCACCCGAAAATGCTGCAGGCCTATATGGCTTTGGAGCAGGCCGCAGCCGCCGAAGCCTTGGATGCGAAAACGCGTGAACTGATTGCGCTGGCGGTGGCGATTACCACCCGTTGCGAAAGCTGCATCAGCGTACATGCCGAAGCAGCCGCCAAAGCGGGCGCAAGCGAAAGTGAAATTGCCGGTGCGCTGGCCACCGCCATTTCGCTGAATGCGGGCGCGGCCTACACTTACGCCCTGCGTGCGGTGGAAGCGGTTAAAGCGCAAAGCTGATTGCCTGCCGTTTTGTGAAAACAGGCTGCCTGAAACAGATTTTTCCGTTTTCAGGCAGCCTGAACGTTTATTTTTCGGATACCTGACCGTAGGCCATAATCCGCTCAAAACGGCGTGCCAACAAATCGTCAAGCGGCATCGCTTGTGCCTGTGCCAACTCGGCTTCAATCACCGCTTTCACGCGGGCGGCAGTTTCATCGTGGTCGCGGTGTGCGCCGCCAAGCGGTTCTTCAATCACCTCGTCAATCAAACCCAACTTGTGCAGACGGTCGGCGGTAATGCCCAAGGCGGCGGCGGCATCGGCGGCTTTCTCGGCGGTTTTCCATAAAATGGACGCGCAGCCTTCGGGCGAAATCACCGAATAAGTGGAATATTGCAGCATATTGACATAGTCGCCCACCGCAACCGCCAATGCCCCGCCCGAACCGCCTTCGCCGATAATGGTGCAAATCACCGGCACACGCAGACGCGTCAGTTCGTACAGGTTTTTGCCGATGGCTTCGGACTGGTTGCGCTCTTCTGCGCCGATGCCCGGATACGCGCCCGGCGTGTCCACAAAAGTCAGCACCGGCAGGCCGAATTTTTCGGCGGTGTGCATCAGGCGCAGGGCTTTACGGTAGCCTTCGGGGCGCGGCATACCGAAATTGCGGCGGATTTTGGCTTTGGTGTCGCGGCCTTTCTGATGGCCGATAACCACCACGCTTTGGCCGTTAAACCGTGCCAGTCCGCCCACAATAGCAGGGTCGTCGGCAAAATGGCGGTCGCCGTGCAGCTCCTGAAAATCGGTGCATAACGCGGCAATATAATCCAGCGTATACGGACGCTGCGGATGGCGGGAAACTTGTGAAACTTGGGCGGGGGTCAGTTTACTGAAAATGGATTTGGTCAAATCGCGGCTTTTTTTCTGCAAACGGTCGATTTCATCGGAAATATCAACCGCCGAGTCGTCTTGTACAAAGCGCAATTCTTCTATTTTGTTGTTCAATTCGGCAATAGGCTGTTCAAAATCAAGAAAAACGGGTTTCATTATGACTTCCTTTGCGGCACAAGCCGCATAATGGGGAAAAATTTTTCAGAACGGGCGGAATGATACGTGATTGGCAGCGATTTTGCACGATTTTGAGCATTTACTTTATAAAAAATCCGCCCGTTTCCGCATCACAGACGGAAACGGGCGGAATATTCAGGCAGCCTGAAAGCCTAAAAACGCGCCGAAGCGATGCCGCCGGTACATTTTTCCGTCCAAATTGCCTGCTGGCGGCTGTTCAGCATTTGGAACAGGTCGTGATAAAAACTCAATTCCGCTACCGTGCGGCGCACATCGTCGGCATAATGCTCTTGGGCGATTTTGTGTGCCTGCTGACGGTCAAATGAAGTTTTACCAAACAGGCCTTTCCAACTTTCGCGGACATTACGGTCGCTTTCGCGGCCGATTTGGCGCAATTCGTCTTTATATTGCTGGCGGCGGTTTTGCAGTTTTTCGCGTTGCGCTTCGTCCAAATTAAGAATGCGGATATCGCATTTGGGGCGCATATCGGCAGCGGCCGCCACTGGCAGGCTTAATCCGAACAAACATAAAAAACCGGATAAGGTTTGACGGCTGAATAATTTCATGAGGAGTCCTTTCTGTTGAAACAGCGCCCGTGTGGGCGGTAAAATCCGCTTGACTGGCAGGGCGCAAAGCCTTTTTAGGTGCATATTGAAAAACTGGTTGTATACTGAACCATTCTAAGCCAAACCCTTGTCAAGTTCAAAGAACTTAACCTTTATCAACAATTTCTTTCCGATTGCAACTTTTCTTTTCCAAGAAAATAATTTAAGGATTTTGCCTGTGAGCGTTTTGCGTATTGCGCCGAGTATTTTGGCGGCTGATTTTGCCCGTTTGGGCGAAGAGGTGGCGGCGGTGGTGGAAGCCGGTGCCGATTTGATTCATTTTGACGTGATGGACAATCATTATGTACCGAACCTGACGTTTGGGCCGATGGTGTGCCAAGCGTTAAAGCCGTATTGCGGCAGCGTGCCGGTGGACGTGCATCTGATGGTGGAGCCGGTGGATGAGATGATTCGTGCTTTTAGCAGCGCGGGTGCGGACATTATTACTTTCCACCCCGAAGCGAGCCGCCATATTGACCGCAGTTTGGCTTTAATCCGCGATGCGGGGCTTCAGGCAGGCTTGGTGTTGAATCCGGCCACGCCGTTGGCGGTGTTAGAGGAAGTGTTGGACAAACTGGATGTGGTGCTGGTGATGTCAGTCAATCCGGGCTTTGGCGGTCAGCGTTTTATTCCGCATACGCTGCAAAAAATTGCGCGGCTGAAGCAGATGCTGGACGGCTATTATGCCGAAAGCGGCCGCCGCATCGCCATTGAGGTGGACGGCGGTGTACACGCAGGCAATATTGCCGAAATTGCCCAAGCCGGTGCGGATACCTTTGTGGCCGGTTCGGCGATATTCGGGCAGGCGGATTATGCGGCGGTGATGGCGCAAATGCGGACGCAGTTGGCTACGGTTTCCGCTTAATCAACAGCATTTAAACAGGCTGCCTGAAAACGGAAAAACCGTTTTCAGGCAGCCTGCTTTTTTAACGGTGCTGTTTAATTTGAACTTTACCGCGTTCTACGGCATCCAACAGTGTTTTCGCCTGTGTATCGGCCGGATGTTTTTGCACATAGCTGCGCAAGGCGGATTTGGCTTGGGTGTTTTTGCCCTGTGCCAGGTAGGCTAAAGCCAGCAGTTTGCCGGCGGGCGTATAACCGCCTTTTACCGCTTTCTGCAACATAGACACGGCCGCACCGGTTTGGGCGGTGGCCGCCAGAAAACCGCCGTATTCGCTTTGCAGGGCGGGTTTGTCTGTGGCAGGGGTAACCGCCAGCAGGGCGCGGTAGCGGCGGTCGGCGGCAGCGGCGTGGCCGGGCATATCCATATTGTGCGCCATCCAGTTCAGCCGCGCCAGACGGCGCAGCATGGCGGGATAATCCGAATCTTTGCGGGTAATTACGTTCTGTTCCAGCAGGGTGTCAAACAGCCTAATCAGCATTGCGGCTTCTTGCTGGGCGCGTTGTCGCTCGGCAGGGCGGTCAAATTGAACGGGGTAATCGCCTGCGTGCCGGTTTAAATCGCCGATAACGGCATCGGCAGCCGCCATGTCTATATGGTTTGGCTGCACAATGCGGTTCATATCGTGTGTAGGATACGGTACGGCAGCAGCTTGAAAGGCGGCAGCCAGAAGTAGGGCGGTCAGTGCGGGTTTAATGGCTTTTGTCATATTGTCTTTCCTTTTGTTTATTTAATTGGGGCGTTGAAAGTTCAAGCTCGGCTGACGGTGAGCGGCGTGCTGCCGCATTGTTCCGCGTTAAGTACGCGGCGCAGTTCCTGCAAACCGGCACCGATGGCGGCGGTAACCGCTTCTGCCTGCGCCATTTGTTCGGCGGTAATGCGCGGGTCGTGGCGGTTAAATAAGTGTGCGTCCAGCAGCCGCTGTGCGTGCATGCCTTCGCGGCAATGGTGCAGCACTGCCGGTTCGCCGTCGTCAAACAATGTACCGACCACGCTGTTTTGCACGGTGGCAATGCCCAGCGCACCGTCTTCGCCGCCAAACGTGCGGAACAGCGCGTCCTGCGGAAAACCGCCGCAGGCTAGAAAAAAACGGCGGCGGAATACGGTATTGCCGCCCACCGTCATTTGCAGCGTCCGCCACGCTTCAGGCAGCTTGGGGTGTTCGGCGTAGCGTTGCGGCAGGCCGACCGCCTGTAAACGCAGGCGGATTAAACCCAAATGCGGCAGGTGCTGAAAAGCAAAACAGGCGGCCGCCAATGCGCCGTCTTGGTATTCGTCGTCGGCATCTAAAAAGGCGATGATGTCGGCATTGCTCTGTAATGCGCCCCAATTACGCGCCCGCGCCACGCCGCCGTTTTCAGGCAGCCGCTCGGCACGGATACGCGGCGATTGTGCCGCCAGATATTGAATCACTAACCAAGTGTGGTCGCGCGAGCCGTCGTCCACCAGCCAGATATGGCGGGCTTCGCTTTGGCGCAATGCGCTGCTAACGGCGCGTTCCAAAGTATCGGCGGCGTGATGGCAGGGGATAATAATGTCGGTTTCAGGCTGCCTGAAAACGGCTTCAGTCGTCATCGCTGTCTATGTCTTCCTGATTAAACGTTTCTTCCTTCATCATTTCCTGATGCCGTTCCAGAAACTCGCGCGTACTGTCTTTGCCGCGCAGTTGCAAAATATAGTTGCGTACCGCCGCTTCCACCAATACCGCCAAGTTGCGTCCCGCCGCCACCGGCAGGGTAACCGAGCGCACGCGCACATTTAAAATGGATTCCGTTTCGGTGCGGATACTTAAGCGGTCGAGCCGTTTCATATATTCGTCATCGGCGTGAACCAAATTGATAATCAGCTTCAGCTGTTTTTTCGGGCGGATGGACGTTTCGCCGAAAATATGGCGGATATTAAGCACGCCCAAGCCGCGCACTTCCAAAAAGTCGCGCAGGGCAGGGGGGCAACGGCCTTCCAATACTTCGGGCGCGGTGCGGTGCAGTTCCACTGCATCGTCTGCCACCAAGCTGTGTCCGCGTGAAATCAGCTCCAAGGCCAACTCGCTTTTGCCCAAGCCGGACGCGCCGGTCAGCAGCACGCCGACTTCAAACACGTCCAAAAACACACCGTGCTTAACGGTGGACACCGCCAGCGTGCGTTGCAGATAAATCCGCAGCACGTCCATCAGATACGGGCTGTCCAGCTTGGAAGTGAGCAGGGGGACGTTGTGGGTATGGCAGTAGTCGCGCAGGGTAATCGGCACGGGCAGGTCGTTGGCGACAATCACCAAAGCCATCGGAAAATCAAAAAGCCCGTCCAAGCCGGCATTGTATTCGGCCTGTTCGAGCTTGTTTAGATAATCCACTTCCGCTACGCCCAATACTTGTACCTGATTGTGGTGGATAAAGTTTAAATGACCGACCAGCGCCAGCACGGGCTTGCCCGCATCGCCGACATCAACGGCAATGCGGTTGTCGCCGCCGCCGGTACCGGCCGTCCACGACAATTCCAGCTTCTGCTGGTTGTCTTTATACAGGCGGCGTACGGAAATGCTGGGCATGGCTTAACCGTTTGCCAGCAGACGCAGCGCGTCTTCGGGATTGGCGCAGGCCAGCAGCGCATCGCGCACGTCTTTTTCGGCAAAGCATCCGGCCAGATGCGACAGGATTTCCAAATGTTCGCCGGTGGCCTGTTCGGGAACCAACAGGACAAAAACTAAGGAAACGGGTTTGCCGTCGGGTGCGTCAAAATCAACCGGCTCTTTGGTGCGGACAAAGGCGGCAACGGCATTTTGCAGGCGGGTGTGCCGTCCGTGCGGAATGGCCACGCCCTGTCCGAGGCCGGTGGTGCCGAGTTTTTCGCGGGCAAACAGGCAGTCAAACACTTCGGCCGCACTCAATCCGTCATCTTGCGCCAACAGCTGTCCGACCTGTTCAAACAGACGTTTTTTGCTGCTTGCTTCCATATCCAGTACCACATGGGATACGGGCAGGATTTCGCCAATCAGTTCCATACAAACCATACTGCTTTTATTACCAAACAAGCGTTGATTTTAACGCCGGTTTACATTTATCTCAATGTTTGGTGCGGTTTTTACATTTGTTTTTCAGGCAGCCTGCGCTTTGTTCAGGCTGCCTGAAAAGTAAAACACGCAAACCGCATAACGGTTTGCGTGTCGGTTAAAGCCGTTTAGAGCGGGGTTTGCCGTGCCACGCTGCCCAAGGCGCGGGCATCGCTGGCGCGGGTGGCGGAAGTGGACGAACCCAAAACCACAATCACGACCGGCTCTTTGCCCATCTGTGCCTGCAACACCATAGAACGGCCTGCTTCGCGGATATAGCCGGTTTTTTGCAGGCTGATGTTCCACACGCCTTCGCGAACCAGCGCGTTGGTGTTTTTATACGTTTGGGTTTTGCCCGCGCTGGTGTACACCGAGCCGTAGTTGGAAGTGCTCAACTGGCGGATGCGCGGATAATTGTTGGCGGCGCGTACCATCACGCTCAAATCACGTGCGGTAGAAACATTACGCGGATCCAGACCGGTCGGCTCGTAAAAACGGGTGCGGGTCATACCCAAGCTTTGCGCTTTGGCGTTCATTGCCGACACAAAGGCCGCCATGCCGCCCGGATAGGTTCGGCCCAAAGCGTGAATGGCGCGGTTTTCGCTGCTCATCAAGCCCAAGTGCAGCAGGTCGGCGCGGCTTAAGGTTGTGCCTACCGACAGACGGCTGCTGGTACCTTTCAATCGGTCGATTTCCGCTTCGGTGATGGTGATGGACTGACCCATATCCAGCTTGGCATCCAATACCACCATGGCGGCCATCAGCTTGGAAATGGAAGCGATGGAGCGCACGCTGTCCATATTTTTCTGATACAGGATTTTGCCGGTATTGGCATTCATCACCAAGGCGGAACGCGCGTTCAACAACGGTGCGTAAGCATAGGAAGAAACGGCGTTGCCGTTATTGGCATGAAAGGTATTGCCGAAACCGGCAATCGGGTCGGCCGCCTGATAGCTTTGTACTGCCTGAACCGGCACGCTGCGCGCCTGTGTGGCAAACGCACGAATCGGGTCGTCATCGGTTTCGGCGGCATACATGGTGGGGAAATTTTGGTCGAGAAACTGGCCGAGCGCATCGTCGGCGGCGGCATGGGCTGACAGGGTCAGGCTGCCGGCCATCAGCGCCAACGCCAGTTTGTTACAGATTTTCGTGTACGACATACAGCATATCCTCTCTGTAGAAATTAAAAAAACTATAAACAATAAAACAAAATCAAACTAATTTTTGCTTTGCATATCAATAACAGAAGCAAGTCTGAATCATAACATGCGCGCAAACCCCGCCGCACGGGCATTGGCGCGGGAAGGCGCGGTTTTTACATTTTTCAACAATTTGACGCCGATAAATGTTGCAAAAGTGTCAGGCTGCCTGCAAGCCGTGCCGTTTCAGCGCAGGCTGCTGACAATGCCGCCGACAATAATCAGGGCAATGCCCAAAGCGTCTGCCCAAGTCAAAACGTCGCCGAACACCGCCGCGCCGTACAATGCCGACAGGGCGACGGTTAAATACGACAGCGCGGCAACGGTAAATTTTTGTCCGACTTTGTAAGCGTGGGTAAGCGCGAGCTGTCCGGCCAGCGCGGTCAGGCCGATGCCTGCTACGGTGGCGATGCCGTGCAGCGGCGGCCGCGTCCAGCCCTGCCAAGTGGCGGCGGCGGCGGAAACGACAGCGGCGGTCAGCGAAAAGTAAAACACAATGCGCCAAGCCGGTTCGCCGCTTAAGGACAGCTCGCGCACTTTTAAATAAGCATAGCCCGAACACAGGCCGCTGCCCAAACACAGCAAGGCTGCCTGAAACTGCCCCGATTGCAGCGACGGCTGCAAAATCAGCACGATACCGGCCATGCCGCTTAACAATGCCGCCCAAACCTTCGCCGACGGCCGCTCTTTCAGCAGCCACACCGACAACAAAGCCAAAAAAATCGCCGAAGTATAGTTCAGCGTTACCGCCGTTCCCAAGGGCAGGTGGGCAAGGCCGTAAAAAAACAGCATCAGTCCGCCCGTTCCCGCCAAACTGCGCCACAAATGCTGCAAGGGGACGGCGGTGCGGAAACTGCGCTTGAGCAGCAAGGCCTGTGCCGCCAGAAACACCACCGCAAACAATACCCGCCAAAACACCAGTTCGTAAGCGTTCATATGCAGGTTTTGCGCGGCCGATTTGACCAGCGCGCCCGACAGGGTTAGAAACAAGGCGGCCGGTATCATCCACGCCGAGCCGAGGGAATGGGGAAAACGCATAATCGTTCAGGCTGCCTGAAAAAAGGGCGGATTATAACGTTTATGATTGTAAAAAGCGCGGATAAGAATAGACGGATAAGGTTACAATGCTGTTTTTTTGGAACGGAATCATGCATTCTTTCAGCATCCACACGCCGCAGGGCGCACACATCGGCTTTTTGGTGCTGGTGTCGGACGACGAAACGCGGCAGCACGGCAGCCTGATGCTGCGCGGCAACGAATCGGCCGAAGCCGCAGCCTTGGCGGCGTGGCAGGAATGCGCCCTGACTTGGCATTGGCAGGGCGACGCTGCCGAAATCCGTACCGACAACGGCACGCCCGCAGGCAGCCTGAAAGCCGAACACCTGAACTTGGGCGGCCACACCTTTATCCTTAACGACCTAACCGGACAGCTTTAATTATGGAAAGCATTTACATCCTGATTCCCATCAGCATTATCTTGGCGTTTGCCATCGCCTACTTTTTCTGGTGGTCGGGCAAACACGGCCAGTTTGACGATTTGGAAGGCCCTGCCCACCGCATTATTATGGACGACGACCTGCCCAGTGCGCCGCCGGAGGACAAGCGTTTATGAGCCTGCTGCCCGACTTTGCCTGCCGCCGCCGTTTTGCGCCGCTGTTCGGCACCCAGTTTCTCGGCGCGTTTAACGACAATCTGTTTAAAACCACCCTGTTTGTGATGATTACGTTTTACGGCTTGGGCAGCAACGGTATGTTGCCGGCCGGACAGATGCTGAACTTGGGCGCATTGCTGTTTGTGTTGCCGTATTTTATTTTTTCCGCTTTGGCGGGGCAGTTGGCGACGCGTTTTGACAAGGCGCGTTTGGCACAGATGACCAAGCTGTTGGAAATTGCGGTGATGCTGCTGGCGGCGGCAGGGTTTTTCGGGCAGTCGGTGTGGCTGTTGCTGCTGTGCCTGTTTATTATGGGGGCGCAGTCGGCTTTGTTCGGGCCGGTCAAATACGCGGTGCTGCCTGAATATTTGGACGATAAAGAGCTGGTCATGGGCAACGGCCTGATTGAATCGGGTACGTTTGTGGCGATTTTGTTCGGACAGATTTTCGGTACGCTGATTGCCGGTCAGGGCATGTGGCTGCTGGCTTTGACGGTGGTGGCGGTGGCGGCAGCAGGCTGGCTATGCAGTTTGGCGATGCCGCCGGTGCCGCCGCGCGAGCCGCAACTGCGGATTGACGGCAATATTGTCCGCAGCACCAAAACGCTGTTGGCGCAAACGTTTGCCCGCCGCGATTTGGCGACGGCAGTGTTGGGGATTTCGTGGTTTTGGCTGGTGGGCGCGGTTTATACCACACAGCTGCCGGTATTAGTAAAACAGCATTTGGGCGGCAGCGACCATGTGTTTAATTTAATGCTGGCTTTGTTTTCATTGGGGATTGCCGGTGGTTCGGTGTGGTGTGCGAAGCTGAGCCGAGGCCGTTTGCGTTTGGAGCTGGTGTCGCGCGGTGCGGCAGGCTTGGCGGTGTGCGGCGTGTTGTTAGGCTGGCTGTGTTACGGCAGGCTGCCTGAAACGGGGGATTTGGCCGGTTTGGGCACGTTTTTGGCGCAGTGGTGCGCTTATCCGGTGATGCTGCTGATTACCGCCATCGGTGTGTGCGGCGGCTTTTTTTCCGTACCGCTTTACACTTGGCTGCAAACCGCCTGCGACGATACGTTTCGGGCGCAGGCGGTGGCGGCGAATAATATTGTGAACAGTCTGTTTATGGTGGCGGGGGCGTTGTTCAGCACGGTGATGCTGCTGTTGTGGGACAATACGGCGGTATTGTATGCGCTGGTGGCGTTGGGGAATGTGCCGGTGATGGTGTATTTGGGACGGCGCGAGCGGTCTTTGTTCAGGCCGCATTAGTGTATTTGGAACAAGTCAAAGGAAAGCGGGTTTGTCCTGCCGCCCAAACGGTTTTCTGATACACTTTGCCCTGACGGTTTTTCCGTGCTTTTCAGGCTGCCTGAAAAGTTTTCCGTTTACCGATACTACAAGGAAAAATAATGAACACGATTTACGATACCGCCCGCCGTTGGCTCGCCCAAGACCCTGACCCCGAAACCCGTGCCGAGCTGCAATCGCTGCTGAACGAAGCGGAAAGCGGCAACACCGACGCACAACAGGCTTTAAACGACCGTTTCGCCACCCGCCTGCAATTCGGCACGGCCGGACTGCGCGGCCGCCTTCAGGCAGGCAGCAACGGCATGAACCGCGTATTGGTGGCACAAGCGGCTGCCGGTTTGGCTGCCTATCTGAAAGAATACGATGCCGAGCCGTCTATTGTTATCGGTTATGACGGCCGTAAAAACTCCGATGTGTTTGCCAAAGACACAGCCGAAATTATGGCCGGTGCCGGTATCAAAACTCTGCTGTTGCCGCGTATGCTGCCGACGCCGGTATTGGCTTTCGCCATTCAAAATTGTGATGCGTCGGCCGGTGTGATGGTCACCGCCAGCCATAACCCGCCGCAGGATAACGGCTACAAAGTCTATTTGGGCAAAGCCAACGGCGGCGGTCAAATCGTTTCGCCTGCCGACCGCGACATTGCCGCCCAAATTGAACAAGTGGCGCAGGGCGATATCCGTCAGTTGCCGCGCAGCGACGATTATTGGGTATTGGACGAAAGCGTGGTGCGGAAATATATTGCCCGCACCGCCAAAGTGGCCGTTGCCCCGCCTTGCGAGTTAAATTATGTGTACACCGCCATGCACGGTGTCGGTACGGAAGTTTTAACGGCGGTGCTTCAGGCAGCCGGCCTGCCCCAGCCGCATATCGTCGCCGAACAGGCCGAACCCGACCCGACTTTCCGCACCGTTGCCTTCCCCAATCCCGAAGAAAAAGGCGCATTGGATTTGGCGATAGAATTGGCCAAACGCGAAAACGCCGAGCTGATTATCGCTAACGACCCCGACGCCGACCGCTTGGCGGTGGCGCTGCCCGACGCGCAGGGCAACTGGAAACCTTTGCACGGCAACACAGTCGGCTGTTTCTTGGCTTGGCACTTGGCACGCCGCGCCCAATTACAAGGCAAATCGGGTACTTTGGCCTGCTCGCTGGTGTCGTCGCCCGCATTGGCGGAAATTGCCAAACGTTACGGCTTGGGACATCAGGAAACTTTAACCGGTTTCAAATACATTGCCAAAGTGGAAAACCTGCTGTTCGGTTTTGAAGAAGCCTTGGGCTATCTGGTTGACCCCGACAAGGTGCGCGACAAAGACGGCATTTCTGCCGCGCTGGCGTTCTTGGATTTGGTACGCAGCCTGAAAGCACAGGGCAAAACCTTAAACGACTATGCCGCCGAATTTGTGGCCGAATTTGGTGCTTATGCTAGCGGACAGATTTCCCTGCGTGTGGAACGCTTGAGCGATATTCCCAAGCTGATGACGGCGTTCCGCAGCAATCCGCCCGTTCAGGTCGGTGCGGTACAGGTATCTGAAAGCAAAGACTATATGCAGGGCGAAGAACCGGCCGATATTCTGGTTTATTACTTTGCCAACGGCAGCCGTCTGATTATCCGTCCGTCCGGCACCGAGCCGAAAGTGAAAATTTATCTGGATGTGAAAGGCGCGGATGCCGCCGAAGCAGAAAGCCTGCTGCAACAGTTTGAAGCCGACACCCGCACCCTGCTGCGTTCCGATGCCTACGGCGTAGCGTGTTAAAAATCAATTATTTGATTGAATCATAAAAACGGCGGACAAAAGTTATTTTGTCCGCTTTTTCAGGCTGCCTGAAACCGTTTCCGAAAGACCGAAATATGTCCGTTCCGCCGCAAGATGCCTTTGCCCGCCTGATTCGAGCCCTGCGTATCCTGCCCAATGTCGGCCCGAAAACCGCCCAACGTATGGCGCACGCCCTGTTGCAGCAAAACCGCGACGGTGCAGCCGAACTGGCCGCCGCCCTGCAACACGCGCTGGCGCAGGTGGGCAACTGTGCCGCCTGCAATACCTTTTGCGAGAGTGACTTATGCGCCCTGTGCGCCGACCCGCAGCGTGACCCGCGTCGCCTGATGATTGTGCAGATGCCTGCCGATGTGGCCGGTATGGAAGCGGCCAACTGCCATGACGGCCTGTATTTTGTCCTGATGGGGCAGGTCAGCCCGACCCAAGAAGTGGATTTAAGCCATATTGCTTTAGACAAACTGGTCAAACGGCTTTCAGGCAGCCCTGTTGAAGAAATTATTATCGCCACCGCCTTTACTGCCGAAGGCGATGCCACCGCCTATATTCTGACCGAACTGCTGCGCGGCCAGCCCTACCGTTTAAGCCGTCTGGCGCGCGGCATGCCGGCGGGCAGCGAACTGGAATATGTGGATGCCGCCACCTTGGCACAGGCGGTGTACGAACGCAGTCTGGTGCAGGAAAAACCATGAATAAAGCCTATCTTTATGCCGCCTTGCTGGCGGCTGCTGCCGTATTGGGTACGGCAGGCTGCGGCAAACAGGCCGAAGCCGACACCCCGTCTGCCGTCGCCCGCCGCCACAGCAAACCTGCCCGTCCGCGCAACCTTTTGGACGATGCCGCCGCCTTGCGGGCGGCGCAAAACGCGCTGACGCAGCAGGCAGCCTTAAAAAACCGCAAAATTGAAGTGTTCGGCAACGTAGATTTTTTTGACGGCGTGCGTCCGCGTATTGAACTGGCAGTTTACTATCCCGAACACGAAAGCGGCCGCCTGTTTTTTATTTACGAAAACGGCCGTTGGCGGCAGGACGACAGCGGTCACGAAGCCGCGCTCAAAAATCCCGTACCACACCTGACCGCTTTGGAGCAGATTCCTTTTGAGCAAGTGCCTGTAGTGGCGGCGCAGTGGCGGCAGAAAGCCCGTTCCGTCAATGCCGTATGGCGCGAGCCTTACCATATTGCCTTTGTACTTTTACCCGCCACGGGCAAACGTTTCTGGCACACTGCCGAAATAGATGCCCAAGGCGCACAATATTATTTCAGCCTGCATTTGGACCATACGGTTTGGGAATTTAAAAAATTATAACTGTCAAGCGGCTTTGTAAAAATTAAAGCAAATCGCGGGATTTTTCCTTATCTTCACCAAAATTCTGTGGTAGAATCCGCACACTTCTAAATATTGTGTGCAAAAATTGGCCGGAAGAAAGGTATTATCCATGAAAAAACCGTTGTTTATCTTGACATTGGCGGCTGCCGTCAGCCCGATGCTCGATGCCAAAGTATATAGCTGCGGCCCGGGCTGCTATTCTGACAAAGCCAAAGGTTCGCGCGGATACGCAAATCTGGGTAAACAAATCGGCAGTTATACCACCATCAAATCGCAACCGGCTGATAACGAAGCCGTTGCCGCCAAAGCCGCCCCATCGGTGCAGGCTGCCGCCGTTGTGCAGCAGGCACGTGCGAGAATGCCGCGCCCCGTGCCGGTGTCGCTGGCTAAAAGAAGTCATACGCAAGGCAATGTGATACCGGCCGTGGTGCATAAAAAGGCTAATTCCAACCGCTTTAACGGCCGCCGTTCTATTTTGGAGCAGGAATTAGACAATGAACGCAATGCCTTGGCCGCCGCGCAAAAGGCTTTGGCTGAAGGCCGTTTAGTGGGTGGCAAGGCAGCCGATGCCGGACATCAGAGCCGTGTGCGCCATCTGGAAAGCGCGGTGTTGGATCGCCAGCAGAATATTCAGGCTTTACAGCGTGAGTTAAGCAGAATGTAAGGATTTACCGAAAAAAGCCGTATCGCAGCAGCCGTACGGCTTTTGTGTTTTTCAGGCTGCCTGAAAATCCATTTAAGGAAAAAATATGATTACGCCGCAACAGGCACTTGCCCGCCTGATTGACAATAACGAATTGTTTTATGATGAAATGACCGATTTGATGCGCCAGATTATGCGCGGCGAAGTGCCGCCGGAACAACTGGCGGGCATTTTGGTCGGCCTGCGTGTGAAAGTGGAAACGGTTTCCGAAATTGCCGCTGCCGCCGCCGTGATGCGCGAATTTTCCTTAAAAGTGCCGGTAGCCGAGTGCGAACGGGCGAATTTGGTGGACATTGTCGGCACCGGCGGCGATAGCGCCAAAACCTTTAATATTTCCACCACCGCCATGTTTGTGGCGGCGGCGGCCGGTGCGAAAGTGGCCAAACACGGCGGGCGGGCGGTGTCTTCGTCAAGCGGTGCGGCCGATGTGCTGGAAGCGATGGGGGCGCGTTTGGATTTGACGGCGCAACAGGTAGCGGACGGCATTGCCCGCACCGGCATCGGTTTTATGTTTGCGCCCAATCATCATTCGGCCATGCGCCATGTGGCGCCGGTGCGTAAATCTTTGGGTTTCCGCACGATTTTTAATATTCTGGGGCCGCTGACCAACCCCGCCGGTGCGCCGAACCAGTTGTTGGGTGTGTTTCATATTGATTTGTGCGGTATTTTGTCGCGGGTGTTGCAGCAGCTTGGTTCGCAACATGTGCTGGTGGTACACGGCAGCGACGGACTGGATGAAATCACCGTGTCGGGTATCAGCCATGTGGCCGAGTTGAAAGATGGAACGGTACGCGAATACACCGTGCATCCGGAAGACTTTGGCTTGCCCGCATACGCCCATTTGGACAGCCTGCGGGTAAACAACGCTGCCGAATCGTTGGCGGTAATGGACGGTGTGCTTTCAGGCAGCCTGCACGGTGCGGCACGGGATATTGTTTTGGCCAATGCCGCCGCCTGCCTGTATGCGGGCAATGTGGCGGCCGATTGGCGCGACGGGGTAGAACGGGCGCGGGAAGCCTTGGACAGCGGCCGCGCCGCCGCCAAGCGCGATGAGTTTGTACGTTTTAGCGGAAATCCTGTTTGAATACGGCATTTTTGCGGCTTTCAGGCAGCCTGCTGGCATTATTTTTGGCGGCAGGCTGCCGTACTTTGCCCGATTTGGCCGAACGCATACCGTCGGCGTATATTCCCACCCGTTCCGCGCCGCATCTGGAACACGCCCTGCAACTGCCGCCGCCGCCGTCCGCCGAAGCAGACGCGCATGTGCGCCTGTTGGGCAATGCCCGTGATGCCTTTACCGCCCGCAGCCGCCTGATTGACCATGCCGCCGTGTCTTTAGACGTGCAATATTATATTTGGCGCAACGATGTTTCAGGCAGCCTGCTGATGCGTAAACTGTGGCAGGCGGCCGAGCGCGGCGTGCGCGTGCGCGTGTTGTTGGACGACAATAACACGCGCGGCGAAGATGCGGTGTGGGCGGCTCTAAACGGCCATCGCAATATTGAAGTACGCCTGTTTAATCCGTTTTTATACCGCAAATGGCGTTTTCTCGGCTATATCGGCGACTTTCCCCGCCTTAACCGCCGGATGCACAACAAATCGCTGGTGGCCGACAACCGTGCCGCCATTGTCGGCGGGCGCAATATCGGCGACGAATATTTTGGCAACCATGCCGACACCGTGTTTGCCGATATGGACGTATTGGTATCGGGAGAGGTGGTGACGCGGCTGTCGGAAGATTTTGACCGCTACTGGCAGAGCGACTCGGCCTACGATTTGCATACCGTCGTCCGCAGCCGTCCGGTTGCCGCCAACCGCTTTACCGAACCGATGACGGCGGCACAGCAAGCCTATTGGCAGGGCGCGGAGCAAGCCCCGTTGGCGCGCGCGTTGCGGCAGAAAAAACTGCATTATCTGACCGCACAAACACAGTTGGTCAGCGACGACCCGGCCAAAGCATTAAACCGTCATGCCGTGCCGTCTATCGGCGAGCATCTTGACCAAGCCTTGAAAAATCCCAAAAAGGAACTGTATCTGGTCAGCCCGTATTTTGTGCCGACTCCCACCGGTGTGGCGGTATTGGAAAATTTCGCCCGCAACGGCGTGGATGTGACCGTGTTTACCAATTCCCTGCGCGCCACCGATGTGGCGGCGGTGCATTCGGGCTATGCCCGTTATCGCAAGCCCCTGTTGCAGGCGGGCGTGAAACTGTATGAATTTAAGCCCGACCATGCGGTGTCTAAAAATCAGGATAAAGGCCTGACCGGCAGTCCGGCACACAGCCTGCACGCCAAAACTTTTATTGTTGATAAAAAGAGAATTTTTATCGGTTCGCTGAATTTAGACCCGCGCTCGGCGCATCTGAATACCGAAATGGGGCTGGTTATCCGCCACCCGCGTTTGGCCGAAGCCATGCAGCAACGCCTGCAACGGGCGGGCGGTGATGCCGCCTACCGTGTCGGTTTGGACGGGCAGGGCAAAATGTATTGGTACGACCCCGCCACCGCCCGCGCCGAACACCGCGAGCCGGAAGCCGGTTTCTGGAAACGCTGGCTCAGCCGCATTCTGTCGGTGCTGCCGATTGAACGTTTGTTGTAGCGGCGGTGTAACGTTATAATTGATATTTTTCAATTTCTACGGCTGCGGCGTGTTTTTTCAGGCAGCCTGAAACCCGATAATGTCTGTCAAACAACCCATGATATTCCGCAAGCTGGTACGTTATGCCCGTTTCTGCAAACGCAGGCTGCTGCGCCTGATTGGTTGGAAAGGCCGAACGGTGTGGCTGTCTTCGGTGCATTGCGAAACCGCCTTTGCCGGTGAAAACCATCCCGAAAACCCCGGCCGCATTGCCGCCGTGCGGCAGGCTTTGAAAAAAAACCATTTGTGGGCGCTGCTGCAAAAAGTGGAAGCGCGGGAAGTATCCGACCTGCAACTGGCGCGGGTGCATCCGCGCCGTTACTTGCGCGGTTTGGAAAACAGCGTGCCGCAGTCGGGCAGCATTAAAATTGACGAAGACACCTATATGGGTAAAGACACGCTGACGGCGGCGCGTTATGCGGCCGGTGCGGTGGTGCAGGCGGTGGATATGGTGATGCGCCGTCATGCCAAAAATGCATTTTGCGCGGTGCGCCCGCCCGGCCATCATGCGGCGGCGGATAAAGCTTCGGGTTTTTGTTTTATCAATAATGTGGCGGTGGGGGTAATGCACGCGCTGGCCGAATACCGCTTGCGCCGTATTGCGGTGATTGACTTTGACTTGCACCACGGCGACGGCATTGAAGATATTTTTCAAAACGACCCGCGTGTGATGTTGTTGTCTTCATTTGAGTATCCGCTTTACCCGTTTCGCGGCGTGGACGGGGCAGGCGGCGGCAACCCGAATATCAGCAATACCCCGCTTGCCGCCGGTGACGGCAGCGAAGTGTTCCGCCGTATGGTGCGTTCGGTGTGGTTGCCCAAGCTGGCATCGTTTCAGCCGCAGATTATTTTTTTGGCCGCCGGTTTTGATGCCCACCGTGATGACGAGTTAGGGCATTTGATGCTGGAAGCGGCCGATTTTGAATGGCTGACCCGTAAAATCGTACTGATTGCCGACCGTTATGCCAACGGACGGATTGTGTCGGTGTTGGAGGGCGGTTATAACCCTGTCAGTTTGGCCGCCTGCGGTAAGGCGCATATTGCTTCGCTGATTCGCGCGGGCAGTTGGTTCTAGATTTTCAGGCAGCCTGAAACGGCGGTGATTGTGCGGCGGAGGCCTTATCGGTACAATGCCGCTTTTTTACGGGGTCGTGTTTGTCCGGCCAAAATAATAACTTGTTTTCAAGAGGAAACACAAATGTTTAAAAAATTCCTGCTGCTGATTTCCACCGCCGCCGCTCTGGCTGCCTGCGGTCAGCAAAACGCCGCTTCTTCCGCTGCCTCTGCCGCTTCGGCCGCACCGCAGGCGGAAACTGCCGCACCGGCCGGTTCGCTGGCCGAGCGCATTAACAATAAAGGTACGGTAACTGTCGGTACGGAAGGCACTTACGCGCCGTTTACCTACCATGAAAAAGACGGCCGCCTGACCGGCTATGATGTGGAAGTGGTGCGTGCGGTGGCGGAAAAATTGGGCATTACCGTTGAATTTAAAGAAACCCAATGGGATGCGATGCTGGCGGGTTTGAAAGGCGGCCGTTTTGATATGGTGGCCAATCAGGTTGCGCTGACCACGCCCGAGCGTCAGGCAACTTTTGACAAGGCCGAGCCGTATAACTGGAGCGGCCCGATGATGCTCGGCCGTCACGGCGAAACCCGTGTCAGCAAGTTGGAAGACATTAAAGGCTTGAAAGCGGCACAAACTTTGAGCAGCAATTACGGCGAAATGGCGGTTAAAGCGCAGGCGGAAATCGTGCCGGTGGACGGTATGGCGCAGGCATTGACCCTGTTGCAGCAAAAACGCGCCGACGTTACCCTGAACGATTCGCTGGCTTTATTGGATTATATGAAGAAAAACCCCGAGTCCGGCCTGCAAATTGTGTGGACGGCACCGGCCGACCAAAAAGTGGGTGCGGGTCTGATTATCAATAAGGGTAATGATGAGGCTTTGGCCAAAATCAATGCGGCCATGAAAGAGCTGCACGCAGACGGTACGCTGAAACGTTTGAGCGAACAGTTTTTTGGTGTAGATGTCAGCGTAAAATAAAGATTTTTGTTTAAAAATTTCAGGCAGCCTGAAACGGAAAAACCGTTTTCAGGCAGCCTGAAAGTATTTTGGATTTAACCGTAGCTTTGATTGTCGTGCCATTGTGCCGCCTGTACGGTATTTTCCAACAGGCTGGCAATCGTCATCGGCCCGACCCCGCCCGGTACGGGCGTAATCATCGCAGCGCGTTGGCGCGCACTTTCAAATTCCACATCCCCGCACAAGCGGCCGTCGGGCAGGCGGTTGATGCCGACATCCAGCACCACCGCGCCCGTTTTAATCCATTCGCCGCGCACAATTTCCGGCTTGCCCACCGCCACCGCCACAATATCGGCCGAAGCCACTTCCTGTGGCAGGTTCTCGGTAAAACGGTGGCAGACATTAACCGTTGCCCCCGCCAGCATCAGCTCTAAAGCCAAAGGGCGGCCGACAATATTGGACGCGCCCACAATCACCGCTTTTTTGCCGCGCACGGGAATTTGATACGCCGCCAGCAGGGTCATAATGCCCTTGGGCGTACACGGGCGCAGCAGGGGCAGGCGTACCGCCAAACGGCCCATATTGTAGGGATGGAAGCCGTCCACATCTTTATCGGGGCGGATGCGTTCTAAAACCTTTTGTTTGTCAATATGTTCGGGCAGGGGCAGTTGAATCAGGATGCCGTCCACATCAGCTTGGTTATTTAGGCGGTCAATCAGCTCCAGCAGCTCGTCTTCACTTGTGGACGCGGGCAGTTCGTAGGAAAACGAAATCAGTCCGGCATTTTTACAGGCAGTGTTTTTATTGCGGACATAAATGGCGCTGGCGGGGTCGTCGCCCACCAGCACTACTGCCAGACCGGGGATACGCAAACCGGCACGGCGGCGGGCTTCCACCTGTTCGGCAACCTGTTGCAGGCATTGTTGGGAAATTTCTTTACCGTTAATCAATTGGGCAGACATATTTGGGCTTTCATTCAAATAGTAAAACAAGTTTATTTCAGTTTGCCTTCGCGTTGCAGCAGCTCGAGCTGCTTTAAAGAAGCGGCGGCGGTGGGGTGGCCGTTAAGAGCGGCTTGGGCAAACCAATGGCGGGCTTGGTCAAGGTCGCGCGCCACGCCGCTACCGGAAGCATAGCGCACGGCCAGATTGTTTTGGGCATCGGCATGGCCTTGTTTGGCGGCTTTTTCATACCATTGCGCGGCTTGGGCATAATCTTGGGCAACACCGTTGCCTTGTGCATACATCAGTCCGACATTAAACTGGGCTTCAGCAAAACCCTGTTCGGCGGCCTTGCGGTACCACAGCAGGGCTTGGGCATCATCCTGTTTAACCCCCAAACCGTCCTGATACAGGACGGCAATATTGTTTTGGGCGGTGGCATCGCCCTGTTGCGCCAGAGGCAGCAGGATGCGGTAGGCAGCGGCGTAGTTGCCGGAACGGGCGGCATCGGCCGCCTGACGGTAGCTTTGTTCGGCATTGGGTAGGGCAGAGGCATTGCCAACGGCGGAGGAGGCAGTCGGCGGGGCGGATGCGGTGGCGGCGGGCAGGGTGTGTTCGTTGCAGGCGGCTGCCAGCAGCAGGGTCAGTAAGACAGCAAGGTTTTTCATCAAGATTCCTTTTCGGTTTGAAACCCCGCCGTTTATGGCGGGAAGAAGCTCTTTTATTCGGGGAGCGTAAGCCCGTCCAAATCAGGGCAACGCATAGGGCTGTGTTTTATGTGCAGTCCTGTGAGTTGAAACATAAAGATTCCTTGGCATACCGAAACGGTTGAGTGGAAACAGGCAGCCTTAAATCCAAGCGGTCGGATTGACGGCACGATTGTCGTTCAACATCACCGCACCTTTGACCAAACGGTAAATCAGCCACAGCAGCCATACCGCCAGTACCAGCCAGCCAATAAAAATAACGGTCAGCAGCCAGCCGACCAGATTGGCGGCCAAGCTGACCCAAAAGGTGCGGATAAGGTATTCGTTATGGCTGCGCAGCAGCGGGTCTGCCTGCATATCGCCGCGTTTGACGTAGGCGGCAACGACACCGGCCACAGGTATGAAAAACAGGCCGAACAGGACGGAGGCATACAGGGCGTAAATCATAAAAAGATATTGTTTCGGGGTCATGGCAGTACTTTGAAAAAAAGAAAATTAAACGGCTACACAGACATTTTGCGGCTTAAGGCTGTGCAGCGCGGACGGGGCGATTTCCACCAAAAAACCGCGCTTTCCGCCGTTGATATACAGGCTGGGCAAATCCCAAATGCTTTGTTCTACATAAACGGGCAGGGCGGTTTTGCTGCCGAACGGGCTGGTGCCGCCGACCAGATAGCCGGTCCAACGGTTGGCTTGGGCGGGTGCGGCCGGTTCAATATGCTTCATGCCGAGCTGCCGCGCCAGATTGCGGGTGGAAATCTGTTTGCTGCCGTGCATCAAGACAATCAGTCCTTGTTTGTTTTCATTTTGTAAAACAATGGTTTTGATAACGGCATACTCGTCTGCATTCAGGCAGGCGGCCGAATGCGCCGTGCCGCCGTGTTCCTGATAGGGGTAAAGGTGGGGGACAAAATCAATGCCGTGTGCGCGTAAAAAGCGGACGGCGGGGGTGACGGGATAATCGGGTTTGGCCATAGCGGTGGAGAAAAAGCGGCATCGGTGCTTATTATAATCCCGAAAGGGGGATTTTGCCGAATCGCCGTTGCAGGCTGCCTGAAAGCGGTTAATAAACAAGCCTTGTACATCGGGTACAAGGCTTGTGAGATTTTAAGACATTATCTGAACGGTTTTATTTGCCCCACAGTTGGGCATCAACCGCCGTCAATGCCACCATATTGACGATACGGCGCACCGTAGATTGCGGGGTAATAATGTGAACGGGTTTGTCCATACCCATCAGAATCGGTCCAACGGTAATGCCGTTGGTGGCGTGAACACGCATCAGGTTGTAGCTGATGTTGGCGGCTTCCACATTCGGCATCATCAGCAGATTCGCCGCACCGTGCAAAGTGGTTTCGG
>JAUNOT010000126.1 GCA_030537065.1 Conchiformibius sp. | reverse complement strand
ACGGCACGGGCGCGGCTTTCCCATTCGGCATCCAGCGCGTAATGGTCGCACACCAACCAATCGGGGGCAAAGCGGCAGATAAGCTCTGCGCAATCGGCAAAATCCTGCGCTTGCGACACACCCAACCAAGCGGAATGTTTCAGGCTGCCTGAAACGGCTTTAGCAGTCGGCGCAGGCAATAAGGTGGCGGCAAAACCCTGTTTAATAATGAAATCATACAGATTACCCACATGATTGCGCGTGGCAAAACACACTTCGTGTCCGCTCTCGCGCAATGCCTGCGCCAAAGTGAGGCAACGCATCACATGACCGCTGCCGATTTGCAGCGAAGCATCGGCACGAATCAGAAATTTCATTTTTCCGTCTCTTTCAACACTTGCCACAGCACTTCCGCCCGTTGCCAATCTTCTTCGGTATCAATATCCTGCACACGGTGGCGCGGTAAAGGCACGGCGCGAGCATCAGCGGTAAACACAGGTTTTTGTGCCCGCCACGCCGCTGCCCTGCCCCAATAAAACTGCCCTGCATCGTGCCATGCTTCCGCCAAATCCTGCGAACGTACCGCCACATTTTCGGGCTGAAACATGCTCAATACGCCGTTTTCGCAGCGCAAAGCGCGTTGAATGGGAAATGGAAACGTGGTAACGCTAACCGCATAATCCGCGCCGCTTTCACGCAATACGGTTGCGCCACGGCGCAAATCGTCTGCGCGAACAAAAGGGGCGGTGGCATACAAACAGCATACCGCTTCGCTATCCGCACACGCCAACGCCTGCACAGCGTGGCTGATAACCGCCACGGTGGTGGCAAAATCGTCTGCCAATTCAGGCGGACGCATAAACGGCACTTCTGCACCGTAATCCCGCGCCAGCGCTGCAATTTCCGCATCATCGGTAGAAACCACAATCTTTTCAAAACAATCGCTTGCTTGCGCCGCTTCAATGCTGTGCGCCAACATCGGTTTGCCTGCAAACAGGCGGATATTTTTACGCGCAATGCGTTTGCTGCCGCCACGCGCAGGAATCACACATAATGCCATCAATTTCCCTTAATTTTTTGTACTTCTTCTTGGCACATCTGCACATTTTCCGCGCTGTGTGCGGTTTGTAACTGCGCGTGCGCCGCCGTTAAATAATCGCAACCTTTTTCATAATCCACCGCCACGCCGCGCCCTTCCATATACGCCACGCCCACATTGTTTTGCGCCTTGGCATGACCTTGTGCGGCAGCGCGTTCATACCACGGTATCGCCGCCGCCCAATCATTGCGGTGCATATAAAAACGTCCCAGCTGATATTCCGCTTCCACATCGCCCTGCTCGGCTTTTGCCAATAATTCGGCAGACGGCGCATCGGCAGTTTGAGACGTATGGATGGATGCAGACGGCGCAGGCTCACGATAGTTGCGCCAAGCGTATTGCACCAGCACCGCCACGCCCAAACCGACACACAAAACAATCGGTACAAGATTGTTATGTCGGCTTTGATACGGGGCTTTTTCGGGCAGAAAATCAGACATGCTTGGCTTTCAAACGGGTTTTCAGGCAGCCTGAAACGCCTCACGCAATACCTGTACCACCCTATCCTGTTGCGCTTCGCTTAAATCAAAATACATCGGCAAACTAATGGCTTGTGTGTAATAGGCTTCGGCATGGGGAAACGCGCCTGCCTGAAAACCAAAGCGTTGGCGGTAATAGGGCTGGCTGGGAACGGGAATATAATGCACGTTGACACCGATTCCATTTTCACGCAAATAATCAAATACCTGTTTGCGGGTTTTACCGCTTTCGGGCAACACGCGCACGGGATACAGGTGCAAAGCAGAATAATTATCGGGGTTACGGAAGGGCAATCCCACAGGCAAATCCGCCAGCAGCGCATCATAACGTTGCGCCAACTGATGGCGGCGGGCGACAAATTCGTCCAAACGCTGCATTTGGCTGATGCCCAACGCTGCTTGCAGCTCGGTCATGCGGTAGTTAAAACCCAAATCAATCTGCTGGTAATACCACGCGCCGTCGCTGTCGCCGTCCATTTCATCGGCATTGCGGGTGATGCCGTGGCTGCGTAACAAACTCATTTTCTGCGCCAATTCGGGGCGGTTGCTTAATGCCATGCCGCCTTCGGCAGTGGTAATGATTTTAACGGGATGAAAACTGAACACGGTAATATCGCTGTACGCGCAGTTGCCGACTTTGCCATCGCGGTAACTGGCACCCACCGCGTGCGAAGCATCTTCAATCACGGCAAAACCGTAACGCTGCGCCAATTCGCCAATCGCCGCCATATCACAAGGTTCGCCGCATAAATGCACCGCCACCACAATTTTTGGCAAACGCCCCTGCTGTTGCGCCTGTTCCAGTTTTTCCGCCAAGGCTGTTACAGACAGGTTTAACGTGCGCGGGTCAATATCGACAAAATCCACTTCTGCGCCGCAGTAAAGGGCGCAGTTGGCAGAAGCGGTAAAGGTAATCGGCGAGGTCCACAACACATCGCCCTGCCCCAAACCCAGTGCCAAACACGCCAAATGCAGGGCGGAAGTGGCACTGTTTACCGCCACAGCGTGTGCCGCGCCGCAGTAATCCGCCAACACGCGCTCAAATTCGGGAACTTTATTGCCTTGGGTTAAAAAATCGGATTGCAGCACTTCGGTAACGGCAGCAATATCGGTGGGGGAAATGGTTTGTTTTCCATAGGGAATCATGATTTTCTTTCTTAATTTCACGCTTCTTGCAACAAAGGCAAGCCTGTGGCAGTTGCCATTTTTTCGGCGCGTTGCCAAACAAAATAGTGGTCGCTAAACAGATTGCCCACGCGCCCCACCACCCAATCGGTGCTGCCTGAACGGGCAACCAAACGGACTTGATGATGGCGAATATCTTTACCTTCACTTTCGTATTCCACACAGGCAATGCCGATAAAATCGCCAGCATTGCGCCGTTGCAACTCCTGCCAACGGTAATGACGAAAACGGAATACCGATAAGGTCAATTCATCGGTGGCGGGGTCGTAAACCAAACGCTGTATCGGCAAGGACACATCCAGCACCCATTTCAAAAACCCCAATGCAAATACAGCCATCTGCAGCAGTAGAAGTGCCACCACAAAATCCTTGCTTTCCAGCAACATCGAATACGCCCATCGGCAAGCCCAAAATAATCCCAAAGCCAATGCCATAAAACGCAAAATTTGCCAATGCAAATCAGACGGCAACGCCCACACTGCCTTGCCTTGCGGCGGCTGGCGCGGTGGAATGGGTTGCGACAATACGGCTAACTCCGCTTCGCGGCGCAAACGGCGGTTACACCATGCCCGCCACAGCCGCCGTCCGCTCCAAAACAAATACGCTGCCGCAGGTATGGCAAACACCGTAAACAAGATGCCAAACTGCATTTCGTCTTGCCAACCCAGCCACAAAAAATACCCCAGCAAACATACGCCTGCTATGGTAAACAAGGTTCGCATCAGCAAGGAAAACATGGGAACAAACTCAGGCAGTTTGGCGTGATAACGGGTCATAGCGGTTTTTACCTAATAGTTGTTTTCAGGCAGCTTTGCCCCCGCCCTAACCCTCCCCCATCCCAATGGGGGAGGGAACGATGTGGCAAAAAAATTTGTTGTGTACGATAAAGCAGCCTGAAATCAAATATTGCCGATTTTATGCTGATTGGCAGCAATCCACGTCCGCAATTGGTCTTGCGACATCCATTCGCTGTTGTTGTCGCTGGCGTACACAAAGCCCTCTGGCACTTTTTTACCGTCTTTAATACGCTCGGGCGAATCGCTCCAGCCGTTAATTGCGGGCAGGATTTTAAAGTGTTCGGGATATTCATAAGTGTAGTAGGCATCTTCCGCGCTAATCATCTGCTCGTGCAGTTTTTCCCCAGGGCGGATGCCTACGGTTTCCTGACGGCATTCTGGCGCAACCGCCGCCGCCAAATCGCCGATGGTCATGGACGGGATTTTTTTCACATACACTTCGCCGCCCACCATATCATCAAAGGCGTGCCACACCAGCTCCACGCCCTGCTCCAAGGAAATCATAAAGCGCGTCATGCGCGGGTCGGTAATCGGCAGCACACCCGTGTCGCGCACGCTTAAGAAAAACGGAATCACCGAACCGCGCGAACCCATCACATTGCCGTAACGCACCACCGCAAAACGGCAGCCGTGTTCGCCCGCATAGGCATTGCCCGCCACAAACAGCTTGTCGGAAGCCAATTTGGTTGCGCCGTATAAATTCACAGGGCTGCTGGCTTTGTCGGTAGAAAGGGCAACCACCCGTTTCACACCTTTGTCGATACAGGCATCAATCAGATTCATGGCGCCGTTGATATTGGTTTTGACGCATTCAAAGGGATTGTATTCGGCGGTGGGGACGATTTTGGTGGCAGCGGCGTGGACAACATAATCCACACCGTCCAAGGCGCGGTACAAACGCTCGCGGTCGCGCACATCGCCGATAAAAAAACGTACGCGCTTGTCGCCCTGAAATTTTTTCGCCATTTCCCACTGTTTCATTTCGTCGCGGGAAAAGATAATGATTTTTTTGGGATTGTAACGCGCTAAAGTCATGGGGACAAAGGTATTGCCAAATGAACCTGTGCCACCCGTAATCAGAATGGTTTGTTGGGAAAGCATTGCTGTCTGCCGTTTTGCTGAAAATAAAATAAGGCGCAATTATAACAGCCTGCTTTTCAGGCTGCCTGAAAATGCCGCAGCCGCCGTGCCTTTTTGGTACGGATAATTGAATCAGTATGCAACATTGTGTAAAATAAGGAAGTTTCTATTTTTCCATTCAGGC
>JAUNOT010000125.1 GCA_030537065.1 Conchiformibius sp. | reverse complement strand
CGGATTTTTACTCAAAAAACCGCTTGGCAAAGCAAATAGGGACACGCCCTAAAAACAAAGCTGCCTGAAAACAGAAACCCGTTTTCAGGCAGCTTTGTTTTGATTTCGGCCTTACAACTCACCGTAAGAGTGCAAACCGCTTAAAAACATATTCACGCCCACAAAAGCAAACGCGGTAATAAACAGGCCGATAATCGCCCACCACGCCAGCACACGGCCGCGCCAGCCCTTAACCAAACGCAGGTGCAGCCACACCGCATAATTCAGCCACACAATAAACGCCCACGTTTCCTTCGGGTCCCAGCTCCAATAACGTCCCCAAGCATCCGCCGCCCACAATGCGCCCAACACCGTGGCAATGGTAAAAAACAAAAAGCCCACCGCAATCGCCTTATACATCGCCTCCTCAATCTGCGCCGCATCAGGCAGGAAACGGCTGCCGCGCAACGACAACAGCTCCGCCACCCCAAACATCGCCGCCATACAGAACGCCCCGTAGCCGATAAAATTGGCCGGTACATGAATCTTCATCCACCACGATTGCAAGGCCGGAATCAAAGGCTGAATCTGATGCGCCCCGCGCGAAATACTGTACCACAGCACAAACGCCACCAAGCCGCACATAAAGGCATACACAAACGCACCCAGCTTCTGCATAGAAAATTTCTTTTCATAATACAGATACATCAGCGCGGTAATCACCATAAACAGAATAAACACTTCATACAGATTGGATACGGGAATATGCCCCGCGTCCGGCCGCAGCAGATAGCTTTCATGCCAGCGCACCAGCAGCCCCACCAAACCGGCCAACGCACCCGCCCAAGCCAAGCCTGTACCCAAATTCAACAGCAGGCTGCCCTGCCCCGCCGCCTGCCCTTTGCGCCACGCGTTCAGGCTGCCTGCCGCATAAGCCGCAAACGCCAGCACCGTCAGCGCACACTGCCACATCACCGCCGACTGGCTGCTCAAAAAATAACGCAGCAAAAACTTGCCCTGCGCCTTGCCTGTGGCCGCCACAATCTGGTCGCTGGCATGGGCGATATTGCCGCCGTACAGCCACACCGCCGCATACGCCAACGCCGCCGCCGCCAGCATAAACCAGCGCAAGGGTTTGTAAAACCAACCCAAACCCACCGCCGACAAGGCGCTGCACCATAAAATCGCCATCTCGTAGCCGTCCATACGGTGCGGCATATGGCTGTGCGCCCAAGCCGCCGCCGCCAATACCAAAGCGGCAAACAGCCAATCAGACGGGCGCAGTTGTTTCCAAAAAGACTTTTCTTGCAATAACTCGTGCCGTACCGCCTGTTCAGGCAGCCTGTCGGCAGGCGGCAGGGTTTCGGTGTGTTCACTCATCTTTTGTTTTCCAATCAATTTAATATAGTTAATATGATTTATTGTTCAGACAAAGCGGCAAGCCTATGCCGCCGACAGAATACGGACGGCAAACAGACTGCCTGAAACCGTGCGGACAAGCTATCTACGCTATCAAAACTGTCTGCCGCCGTCAATGTGCCGACCCCAAACGCTATCTTACCCCATCTGCGCCGCCACGCCATAAAACAAATTTACCCCGCCTGCCCTGCTTACTATATCGCGGCGGCGAAGTTTGCTATCATCTGCCGTTTGTTTCCCTTTTTCAGGCAGACCACCATGTCCGTGTACACTCGCATTGATGATGAACAAATGCACCGCCTGCTACAAGACTACCGCATCGGCACGTTCCAATCGCTGCAAGGCATTGCCCAAGGCATTACCAACAGCAATTATTTCCTGCACACCGATTCGGGCAGCTATGTGTTTACCGTATTTGAAACGCTGACACAGGCGGAGCTGCCGTTTTTCTTGGAACTGACGCAGCATTTAAGCCGCAACGGCGTGGCCTGCCCCGCGCCCGTGCCACGGCAGGACGGTCGTTTGGACACCGTAGCGGCGGGCAAACCGGCCTGCATCGTCAGCCGCCTGCACGGGCGCGATACTTCTTTTCCGACCGCCGCCCAATGTTTCCACACCGGCGCAATGTTGGCTAAAATGCACTTGGCCGGAAGCAGTTTTCCGCAGCAGATGGACAATCCGCGCCATGCCGCTTGGTGGACAGAGGCGGCGGAACGCCTGCTGCCCTTTTTAGACGCACAAGATGCCGCACTGCTTCAGGACGAAATCCGTTTTCAGGCAGCCTGTCCCGACAGCCATCTGCCGCAAGGCATTATTCACGCCGATTTGTTTAAAGACAATGTGTTGCTAGACGGCGAACAAGTGGCCGGATTTATTGATTTTTACTATGCCTGCAACGGCAGCTTTGTTTATGATTTGGCGATTGCCGTGAATGATTGGGCGCGGCGTGCCGATAATGCTTTGGATGCGAATTTGCAGCAGGCGTTTATCGGCGGCTACGAAAGCGTGCGTCCGTTGGAAGCGGCTGAACGTGCCTATTTCCCGATTGCCCAACGTGCAGGCTGCCTGCGTTTTTGGGTGTCGCGGCTGCTGGATTTCCACTTTCCTGCCGAGGGCGAACTGACTTTTATTAAAGACCCGAATGTGTTTCGCGATTTGCTGACGGGCTTGCGTTAGGGTCTGTTGACATTGCGGGCATGGCATGAATTTTTCGTCAAAAACGGTGGATTCAAGGCGAAAATCCGCGCCAATGCTGCCCATTGGCAAGGATTTTTAACGCGGAAGCCGCCGTTTTTTGGCGGAAAAGACACCGTGAACAAAATGTTAACAGACCCTAAAACGTTTGCAGGCTGCCTGAAAAACCCCAAACCGCAACGGCAAAAAGCGTATAATCACGCCCGAAAAAATAAAAAAGGAACAGCCATGTCCGAAACACAAGCCCCCCGTCCCAAAAAAGTCATTCCCATTCAAAAAGAAGAACCCGCACGCATCCACCCCAAAAAAGCAGACGGCCGCTATGCCAATATCCGCATCGCCATGATTGCCGCCACCCAACTGTTTTTTTACGGTATGCCGTGGCTGATGTGGGGCGGGCGGCAGGCGGTGCTGTTTGATATCCCCGGCCGCCATATCTATATTTTCGGCATGGTGCTGGTACCGGCCGACCTGCTCTATCTGACCGGCCTGCTGATTGTGTCCGCTTTCGGGCTGTTTTGGTGGACGACCATTGCCGGACGGCTGTGGTGCGGCTATTCCTGCCCGCAAACGGTGTACACCGAAATCATGCTGTGGATTGACCACTTGGTAGAAGGCGACCGCAACAAACGCCTGAAACTGGACAAAGAGCCGTGGAACGCCCGCAAAATCCGCATCAAGCTGACCAAATACCTGCTGATTTTTGCCGTGTCCGCTTGGACGGGCATCACCTTTGCCGGATGGTTTACCCCCATCCGCGAATTTATCCCCGCCCTGCTTTCAGGCAGCGCGGCTTTTGCCGCCGTTTTTGCCGCCGCCTTTTACGGCTTTGTTACTTGGCTGTTCGGCCATATTATGCGCGAAAAAGTCTGCCTGCATATGTGTCCTTACGCCCGTTTCCAAAGCGCGATGTTTGACCACGACACACTGGTTATTTCTTATGACGAAGAACGCGGCGAACCGCGCGGCGCACGCAAAAAAAATGCCGCCAAAGACGAAACCGGCTTGGGCGACTGCATCAACTGCACCATGTGCGTACAAGTCTGCCCCGTCGGCATCGACATCCGCGACGGCCTGCAATACCAATGTATCGGCTGCGCCGCCTGTATTGATGCCTGCAACGAAATTATGGATAAAATGAATTATCCGCGCGGGCTGATACGCTACACCACCGAAGCGGTATTAAAACATGAATACCGCGATGCCGACATCAAACGGCGTTTGCTGCGCCCGAAAGTGCTGGGTTACGGCACTTTCCTGCTGGCGGCCGTTATCGGACTGATTATCGGCATTGCCACCCGCGCCACCCTGCATGTGGACATTATCAAAGACCGCGGCGTTATGGTGCGTGAAAACAAACAGGGGCTGCTGGAAAACACCTACACCCTGCACATTAACAACGCCAGCGAATATCCGCAAACCTTTACCGCTGCCGTTAGCGGATTTGACGACATCCGCCTGACCGGCCTGCCTGAAGAAGGCATTACCGTAGAGGCCGGTTCCCTGCTGACCGTACCGGTACAAGTTGCCACCCAGCCCGAATATGCCGACAAAGGCAGCCACCCGATTGAATTTACCTTCCGCTACAAAACACAGGGCGCACCCGACAGCGAAGCCCGTCAAATCACAGAAAAAGCCACCTTTATCGGAGAATAAACCTAATGCAAAACCCACCCAAATACGACGACAACGCCCCTTGGTACAAACAAAAAATCTTTTGGATGCTGATGGCCGGTCCGATTATCGTCGTTTTTGCCGCACTGGCCACCCTGTATATTGCCGGTCAGAATGCCGACGATTTGGTCAGCGACGACTACTATAAAGACGGCAAACACATCAACCTGCAAATTGAACGCGACACCGAAGCGGCCAAGCGCAATATTCTGGCGCAGGTATGGTTTAACGGCGACGGCACCGCCGCCAAAGTCTTTATCAGCGGCGATTTTAACCCCGATGTCCCACTCAAGCTGCTGCTGCTGCATCCGGCCAAAAAAACTTTTGACCAAACCGTCCCTCTGCAACGCGGCGCAGCCGCGCCTTCCGGCGATAAAACCGAATACAGCGCCCGTTTCAGCGCCCTGCCCTCTGCGGTACACTGGTATGTCCGCATTGAAGACGACGGCAAGCAATGGCGTGTGGAAAACAAATGGCTGCCCAAGCAAGGCGGCACGGTGGAATTAAAACCGAAAAAAACCTTGCAGAACGCCGCCCAAAGTTAAACAGCATCAAAACAGGCTGCCTGAAAAC
>JAUNOT010000009.1 GCA_030537065.1 Conchiformibius sp. | reverse complement strand
CCGATGTCAGCGAATTAAAAGTCGAAGTCAATATCAACGGCAAAACCCAAACCGTTTCCGTCCGCCCGACCGATACCAAATGGAGCTTAACCGTTGACAACAGCGAATTGGCCGCCATGCAGGGCAGCCGCAAAATCAGCGTAACCGCCACCGCCAAAGACGGTGCCAACAATACCGCCACCTCAGCCAAAGCCGAACAAAATTATCAGGTGGATACCCTGCTGACCCGCCCTGCCGTCAGCATCAACGACATCGCTCCCATCAATACGGCTGCGGCAGATAAAAAAACCGTTTTATCCGGCACAGTTACCCAAGTGGACGGAGATGCAACGGTTAAAAGCGTAACCGTCAAAATCGGCGACAGCAGTAAAACCGCTATGGTTAAAGGCAACAACTGGACTTTGGAAGTAACCAATGGTGAATTGGCGGGCAAAAGTAAAATTACCGTTACCGCAGAAGTAAGCGACGGTGCAGGCAACAGCCAAACCTCCGCACCGACAGAAAAAACCTATACGGCCGTTCAAGTTCAAGACATCCGCATTACATTAGACCAAGTTACGCAGGACAATGTCATCCGCAACGACGAATTAAGCGGCAATATTCAGATAAGCGGACGTGTGGCCGGACAAAATGCCGCCGATACGGTCAGCAAAACCGTAGATTTGGTCATTAACGGACAAACCCATAAAGCCGTAGTTGCCAATAATTTCACCTTTACAACCGCCGTACCCGCATCGGTACTGAAGGCCGATACCGACCGCACGATTGAAGCCAATATCGGCGGCAAAACCTACGGCATTCATACCTACCAAGTAGAAGAGGCCGTAGAAAAAGCACTTATCCGCATCACCAAAATAGACGGCGACAATGTGGTCGGTGCCGACCGGGTACCGTCTTTAGTGGCATTGAGCGGAAAAATCGACACTTCGGCCGCCCCCCTGTTAAGCAAACCCTATAACAGGGAGTCCTTACACAGCGTTGTATTGGAAATCAACGGTAAAAAATACGAAGCGGCCATAGACGAAACCGACTTCCGTTTCAAAGTGATGATTTCCGAGTCCGAGCTGCGTGCCGCCAACGGTCGGGCCATTAAAGCCACCATCAATCATTGGGACAGTAATAAATGGGTTTCTGACCAAGTAGTGGAAGTGGTGAAAAGCAACGGTCGGGTTACAGAAGACTATTTGGTGGAGCGTCTGATTGATCAAGGTTTAGAAGAATTATTTACCAAGCTGCAAGTGGCGTTGGAAGGGGAGCATATTGTCGGCACAAACGGTAACTATACCGTCCGTGCAGACAACTTGCCCAAACCCAAATCACAAATTGAAGGCTTTATTGACGGCAATGTCCGCACGGACGGCAATACCAAAGTCGAAATAGACGTACACGGCAAAAAATACAACGGCACGCTCAAATCCGATAAAACCTTTACTGCCGAAGTGGATACTGCCGATTTGTTGGCCGATACCGACCGCACAGTAACCGCCAAACTGGTTTCAGGCAGCCTGAACGCACAGGACTCGGCCACCTATCTGACCCACCGTCCGGCAACGAATGGAGACGGGCAATTTGTCAGCGAACACGGCAAAATTAACTATACCGACCTGCCGTATTTTATCCGCAATCTCGGAGCCGAATGGGACGACCGCTACCATTATGGTTACCTGTCCACTAAAGAGGTCGGTAAGGGCGGCACAATACGTTATTATTTTGCCGACCAAGCCTACCTCAACAGCTTGCCAAGTCTTATCAGTGATTTAGAAAAGAACAAAGCACTGGCCGGTCCGTATGAGAAATTAATCGAAGCAGCAATTGATGAACTGACCAATGTTAAGAACGGTAATCCGGCAGTTTTCTCCCAAACCAATCAGGATAGAATTGCAAATATCCTGAAATACATCGGCGAAAACTCCAATTTGAAATTCCTGCCGGCAGCCAGTGTGCAGGAAGCCGATATTACTTTCTTCCTTCATGGGTTGATAGATAAACCGGGAGCGGACGGTTATGCACATTATGGCGGCAATGTCCATTTGCTCCGTGATTCGTTTGAAGGAGAAAATTTTAACTACATTACTGCCATCCATGAGATTTTCCACTCATTGGGTATGAAGCACCCCCATCGTGATGAAGATGATGACTTGCCCAATACCCCAGTTATGGACAAAAACGAAGATCATGCCGGCGTGACCGTAATGAGTTATAACAACGAGGACTTTAACAAAACTGATGCCATGCGCATTTTTGACTTGGCATTTTTGCATTACCGCCATGGTGTGAATCCCGAGCAGCGTAAAGGCAATGATGTATACACGTTTAAAGCCTTCAATCGCCACCATGCCGACGGCGACATCTATATTTGGGACGGCGGCGGCGTGGATACCTTTGACGCATCAGGTGAGGCTCAGGGCGTAACCGTTAATTTGATGCCTGGTTCGTGGATTCATTCTGGTGCAAAAGCCGGTCAATTAGTTGTTAGTGAACATAAAGAATTTACCGTTAGCGAATTGCTGGCCGGAACAGGAGGTAAAACCCTGTGGACAGGCATAATCGACCCAGATGTTATCTCTGGAATATTTGACAATACTTTTGTCAAAGGTCAGGCCTTTATCGGCTACGGTACGCAAATTGAAAACTTAATCGGTTCCGCCCACAACGACACGCTGACTGGCAACAATGCCGACAACGCCATCTACGGCGGCGCGGGTGATGACGTTATCAACGGCGGCAAAGGTAACGACTGGTTGGACGGCGGCAGCGGCAATGATACGCTCAAAGGCGGCATGGGTGACGATGTGTATATTGTCGGTGAAGCAGGCGATAAGGTTGAGGAAGCAAGCGGTCAGGGCAATGACCATGTGTACAGCAGCCGCACCGATTTCACTTTGAGTGCCTTTGTGGAAAACCTGACCTTGCTGGGCAGCGCGAAAACCGGCACCGGTAACGATGCGGCCAATAAGTTGGAAGGCAATAATTTGGACAACACCTTGGACGGCAAAGGTGGGGACGATACCCTGAACGGCGGCGGCGGCAGCGATATGCTGACCGGCGGCACAGGTAAGGACACTTTTGTGTTCAGCAGCATGTTGGACGGCAGTATCGACACGATTACCGACTTTAGCCAAGGTGAAGACAAAATCGCCCTGTCGCGTGCCGTGTTTACCGCCATTCAGAGCGAAACCGCCATCACCACCCATATCCAATACGACAATGCCACCGGCAAGTTGTCGTATGATGCCGATGGTGCAGGTGGCGCTGCGGCGGTAGAATTCGCTCAATTAAATGGTGGTTTGGGTACTTTGGATCAAAATCAGTTTACCCTGATTGCTTAAACATTCAGGCGAGGTGAAAATCAATACGGGGGCATTTGCCCCCGTTTGTTTTTTCAGGCAGCCTGAACACTGCTAAGCGTCCATACCGTCCCGACAAATCTGCACCGCTTCCTGCACGCTTTCCACCCCAAACAGCTTAAGCTTGGGAAACTCGGCGGCATTGCGCGGCAGATTGGCTTTCGGCACGATGGCGCGTTTAAAGCCCAACTTTTCCGCTTCTTTCAGGCGTTCCTGACCGCGCGGCACGGGGCGGATTTCGCCGCTTAAGCCCACTTCGCCAAACGCCACCATCTTTTCCGGCAAAGGCTTGTCGCGGTAGCTGGACAACATCGCCAGCATCACCGCCAAATCCGCCGCCGGTTCGCCGATTTTTACGCCGCCCACCGCGTTTAAAAACACATCACGGTCAAAGCAGGCCATGCCCGCATGACGGTTGAGTACCGCCAGCAGCATCGCCAAACGGTTCTGTTCCAAGCCCACGGTTAGGCGTTTGGGGGTAAAGCCGTGCGCGTCGTCCACCAAAGCCTGAATTTCCACCAACAGCGGCCGCGTGCCTTCTTGCGTTACCAAAACGCAAGAACCGGCCACATCGTCGCGGTAGCTGGCCAAAAAAATCGCCGACGGATTGGACACGCCTTTTAAGCCCTGTTCGGTCATGGCAAACACGCCCAATTCGTTGGCCGCGCCGAAACGGTTTTTAATGGCGCGTATCATGCGGTGGTTGGAATGCTGGTCGCCTTCAAAATACAAAACCGTGTCCACCATATGTTCCAACACGCGCGGGCCGGCAATCGCGCCGTCTTTGGTAACATGGCCGACAAAAATCATGGCGATGCCCATCTGTTTGGCCATGCGGGTAAACTGCGCCGCACATTCGCGCACCTGCGACACCGAGCCGGGCGCAGACGTGATTTGGTCGGAATACATGGTTTGAATCGAATCAATCACGACAACGGCAGGGCGGTGTTGTTTTAAGGCTGCCTGAACCGCTTCCAAACGGATTTCCGCCAACAGGTTTACCCCGTCCGCCGACACGCCCAAACGCTGCGCCCGCAATGCCACCTGCTGCGCCGATTCCTCGCCCGACACATACAGCACTTTGCTGCGCCGCGCCGCCAAAGCCAGCGTTTGCAGCAGCAGGGTGGACTTGCCGATGCCGGGGTCGCCGCCGAGCAGGATAACCGCGCCGTCCACCAGTCCGCCGCCCAAAACGCGGTCCAGTTCGCCCATACCCGTCGGGGTGCGCGGCACTTCGGCGGCACTCACTTCCGACAAGGCCTGCACCCGTCCGCCGTCGGCCGCCCACGATTGGAAACGGGCGTTTTTCGGTTCGGGCGCAGACAGGCTTTCGCTTAAGGTGTTCCACTCGCCGCAATGCGGGCATTTGCCCTGCCATTTGGGGGAAGTACCGCCGCATTCGCTGCATTGGTAAACGGTTTTGGGGGCTTTGGCCATGGTTTTCTTTCATCAAGTTTTCAGGCAGCCTGAACGGTTTATACGATTGGCCAGCCGTATTCGGCGGCGGTGTGCTGCCATTGCGCGGCGGTTTCGGGATGACGGTCGGCATCGTGCAGGTGCAACATCAACCCGCCTTTTGTGTGTGCCGCCCATTTGGTCAGCAGCCGCACCGTGCCGCGGTCGGCCGCCGCCGCTGCTCGCAGGCACACCAGCAGCCGTACCGCTTCGGGACAATCGCTTAAATCGGTCAGCAGTTGCGCCGCCTGCTCACGGCCGGATACGGAACCTTTGTCCTGCCACAGTTTGCCGTCCATGCCGTCAAACCAGCCGGCCGCCATATCGGGTGCATCCAAACAAACCGCCCAATACAGACCGTCAAACGGTGCGGCGGTAACCGGTGTGGGGGCGGGAGGAATATCGCTGCGGTAGTTGTCGGCGCGGTCGGTAATACGACGCTGCCAGACAGCCAAGACTGCCTGATAATAGGGCAGGTGCAAATCAAGCTTTAAGGGACTGCGGCGGATACCGTAACGGCAGGCCAGCCAAGCAGCCGCACGCGGCAGCAGCCCGTAACAGATAATGCTGCCCAGCAGCAGCCCCGCCCAGCCGGTGGCGGAAGCGGGGTCGGCGCGGTTGCGGTTGGCGGATACGGCGGCGGCATCGGGAGTGGGAAAGCCGAGTTTTTCAGGCAGCCACGCCAGCGTGCGGACAATGCGTTCAAAGGTTTGGCCGTCCAGCAACGTGCTTTCCCAGTTAAAGCCGTATTGACGCACCGTCAGCAGCAGCAGCACGGCGGCAAACATACCGGCCAGCGCGGCAAAGGCAAGACGATGGCTGACTGCGCCGATATGCCAGACGGCTTCGGGCCGTTTGGCCAAACCGGCATACAGTTCCGCGACGGCCTGTGTGGTTTGGTCGCGGCCGCGCAGCAGCAGGGCGGGGTCAAGCCAAAAGGGCATCTGCGGGTGGCGCATCAGCAGCGACAGCAGCCACCACAGCAGCATCAGCGTATTGATGCCCAAAACCGCCCCAAGTATAAACAGAAAGTTCAGGCTGCTTTGCTGCATCAGCCCGTAGGCGGTGGCAAAACCGCCGACAAACCAAAACAGCACGGCGGCCGCCAGCAGCAGGCGCAGGGTATGGCGGTAGCGGTGCAAACGGGCGTTCAGGCTGCCGTCGGCATCGATTTCGGCGGCACGGCGGTGCAGGCGGGCTTCGGTTGGTTCGGGCGCTTGGCGCAGGCGTTCGGTAATTAAAATCGGGTCGGTGGGAAAAATATGGCCGCGTTGTTCCAACAGGCGAACCAGTTCGGTGAGCAGATACATCATGACGGTTATTCGGGCGGCAGGTAAACAGTGGGCGGATTGGCGGGCGGACGGCGCAGGCGGTAATACAGCACGGTTTGCCGCCGGACGGCGTTTAGACACAGGAAAAGCAGCAGTATCTGCGCAAGCGATACCGCCGTATAAAAAAGATTGTTGGTATTGACGGTGTTATGCCCCTTTGCCCACATCAACAGCGCGTGCAGCCACAGGGGCAAAGCAGGAAAGGCAAATGCCGCTGCCGCCATCAGGCCGCACAGGCGTGCGGGTGTGGGCTGCAACAGTAGGCTGTGGCGGTTGGCGTTTTGATAATGCCATAAAATACGCAGGCCGAATGCCAGTATCAGCAGCATGGCGGCATTGGCCAACACAGGCAGCCACGACAGCACGGCTTCAGGCGAAAATGCCCCGTTTTGCAGGGCGGAACGGGTATTGGTCAGAATGCCGTAACACAGGTCGCCAAGCAGACAGGCGGATACGGCCAAGGTGAGCGGGTGTTTCAAAACAAATACCGTAGGTAAAAAATGCAGGGTAACAAATCACGCCGCATCAGGGCAAGTATGCTCTTTCAGGCTGCCTGAAAAACAAGCGTCTGTTCCGTTCAGAAACAGACGCTTGCGGCAAAACGGTTATTTTTTCCGTTTGTTTTTGTGTTTGCCTTGATGCTTGCGTGCCGGGCGGCGGGTATCGGACGCTTTTCGTTTTTTCACAACGGCTTTGGCGGCTTTATCGCGTGTCTTGCGCGGCGGGGCTTTGACGGTTTTGCGTTTTTCGGCCTGTGCTTTCAGGCTTTTGCCCAATACTTTCGCCAGTTTGCCGGCAATGGCGTGACGCTGGCGTTTGTCGGCCAGCTTTTTCAAATCACCCGTATGGCTCATATAATACATTTCCAACTGTACGGTGGGGCAGTCGGTATTTTTCAGCATCATAAAACCGGCACGGCGTACGCCGCTTTTGGGATTAAAGGCCTTTTGAACGTTTTGGGCGATTTTCAGGCTTTTGCGTCCGACTTCGCTTTGGTGCGCTTGGCGGGAAACATAGGTCTGTACGCCGTTGGCTTTTTTATTTTTGGCGGAATTAACGTGAACCGAAGCAAACAGTTTACGGCAATGTTTGCGGGCATAGGCCAGCCGTTTTTTTAAGGGGTGGAACACGTCGCTGCTGCGGGTCATGGCCACGCTGAAGCCCTGCTGTTTCAGATGCTTGCGCATTTGCAGCGAAATATCCAGCGCAATATCTTTTTCATACAGGCGGTGTTTGCCCAAATTGCCGATGGCGCCGGGGTCTTTGCCGCCGTGACCGGGGTCCAGCACAATGTCGGCTGCTTGAACGCCGCCCAAATACAGCAGGCAGGCGGTGGTCAGTGCCGCTTTTTTAAACCATATCTTCATTTTTTCTCCTTGTGTGATGGGCTTGTGCAAGCAGGTGGCGTAAAAACGGCGATTATATAATAAATTGACGCTTAAGAAAGTTTGCCGTTATATCAAACAGATGCTTTGTGTGTTTTTTGCACGGGGCGAATCTTTTATAATGTGGTTTTGTAGTCTGATTAAGGAAAGACGGGCAATTATGTTGAAACAAAGGATTTTAACTGCGCTGGTGCTGCTGCCTTTAATGCTGCTGATGCTGCTGGCGGCAGGCAGTGTGCTGTGGGCGGCGTTTGCGGCGCTGATTACGCTGCTGGCCTTGTGGGAATATGCGCGTATTTGTGCGTTTACCGCCAAACAGCAGTTGGTGTATGTGGCGGGAACGGCTCTGTTTATGCTGACGGCTTATGTCGGCGATTGGATGCTGCCCGCATTTGTCTGGCTGGCGGTACTGTTGTTTTGGCTGGCGGCGGTGCCGCTTTGGCTGCATAAAAAATGGGCGTTACGCGGTGCGGGTGTACGCACGGCGGCGGTGGGCTGGTTGGTATTGCTGCCGTTTTGGTACGCGCTGCTGATGCTGCGTCCGCAAGGTGGCGGGGTAGCGGAACTGTTGGCGGTGATGGCTTTGGTGTGGCTGGCCGATGTGGCGGCTTATTTTTGCGGCAGAAAGTGGGGGCGGCATAAGCTGGCTCCGGCAATCAGTCCGGGTAAAAGTTGGGAAGGTGTGGCCGGTGCTTTAGCGGCGGTGGTGCCTTATGTGGCAGTCGTTTACGGCTGCGGCTGGTTTGGTAGCGGTTTGTCGTGGGGTGGGGCAATGCTGTTGGCATTGTTGCTGACTGCTTTGAGTGTGGCGGGAGATTTGTTTGAAAGCTGGCTGAAACGGACGGCCGGTGTGAAGGACAGTAGCAACTTGCTGCCGGGGCATGGCGGGGTATTGGACCGGATTGACGGTTTGGCGGCGGTGTTGGCGGTTTATGCAGCTTTTAGCGTGTGGTTTAGTTAAAGAGAAAAACCGCCCGAAACATAATGTTTCGGGCGGTAAAAAACATCAGGCAAAAAAATAACCCCGAATGGGGTTGTTTTTTGTGGTGCCCAGGAGAAGACTCGAACTTCCACACCCTTGCAGATACCAGCACCTGAAGCTGGCGCGTCTACCAATTCCGCCACCTGGGCATTTTATAACTTTCCAATATTTGGTGCCCAGGGTCGGACTCGAACCGACACGCCTTTCGGCGGGGGATTTTGAGTCCCCTGCGTCTACCAATTTCGCCACCTGGGCAGGCAGTGAAGAAGCTGCGCATTATAAGCCGTTTTAAAATTTTGTAAAGCGCAGGCTGCCCGAAATTTTACAACTTCTTGAAAAACATTAAAACAAATCTTTCAGGCAGCCTGAAAACAGGCTTTGCGGTACAATAAGCGTTTTAACTCGGAAACCGCTTATGTATCAGCCCCAACCCAAAAAATACTGGCTGCCGTGGCTGGCGGCCGCTTTGTTGCTGCTGGCTTTATTTGCCGCGTTCAGGCTGCTGAGCGATGTGCTGATGCCGTTTATTGTGGCGGCGGTGCTGGCGTATATTTTAAACCCTTTGGTGCTGAAACTGGAGCGCTGGGGCATCCGCCGCAACCGTGCGTCCATGTGGGTGATGGCGCTGACGTTTTGTGCTTTGATTGCGCTGCTGCTGGTGATTGTGCCGATGCTGGCCAAGCAGTTTCAGATTATTGTGGGGCGCATTCCGCGGTTGGTGGACTATATCCAGCACACCGCGCTGCCGTGGTTTAACGGCAAGTTCGGCCATTATGCGGCTTTGGATAATGCCACGGTCATGACGTGGCTGCGCGATAATGCACAGAGCATTCAGCAAACTTTGCAGCGCACGCTGTCGGCTTTGATGCAGCAGGGTTTTTCTATTGCCGGATGGCTGGGCAATTTGGCTTTGCTGCCGCTGTTGCTGTATTACTTTTTGTTGGACTGGGCGCGTTGGGAAAACGGTTTGCGCACGATGGTGCCGCGCCGTTATTTGGCGGTGTACAACCGTGTGGCGGGCAATATGGATACGGTGTTGGGCGAGTTTATGCGCGGCCAGCTGACGGTAATGCTGGTGATGGGGATGCTGTACGGTTTGGGGCTGATGGCGACGGGGCTGGATTCGGGTTTTGCCATCGGCATGGTGGCGGGGATTTTGGTGTTTGTACCGTATTTGGGGGCATTTACAGGGCTGTTGCTGGCCACTTTGGCGGCTTTGCTGCAATTCGGTTCGTGGGCGGGAGTGTTGTCGGTGTGGTCGGTGTTTGCGGCCGGTCAGTTTTTGGAGAGTTTTTTTATTACGCCGAAAATTGTCGGCGACCGTATCGGGCTGTCGCCGTTTTGGGTGATTTTTGCATTGATGGCTTTCGGCAGTCTGATGGGGTTTATCGGTATGCTGGTGGCGTTGCCTTTGGCGGCGGTGTGTTTGGTGCTGATACGCGAGGGTAAGCAGGCGTATTTGCAAAGCGGGTTTTATCGGGGGGAACATTAGTGTTGAAAACGGCGGTGGTTCGGCATATATAGTCAATTAAAATAAGAGTGAGATCTTATGGGTGTCAGTAAAATAATCCAAATCAGGTAGGATCATACGCATATACCGTTTGATATTTGTCCAAACCTTTTCTATAGGATTCAGCTCCGATGAATAAGGTGCAAGCGGTAAAACAATATGACTGGATAAATTTGTCATCTCTTGCCATATACCCATGCGGTGAAATCGGGTATTATCCAAAATAATGACGGATTGTCTGTTTAAAGCGGGCAACAAACACGGCTCAAACCATGCTTCAAATAAGGCGGCCATCCTGTTTCAGCCAAATAAACGGCCTGATAACCCGAATCTTGGGTTAATTGTCAATTGTTGCAAATAATGCACTACCTTGCCGAGGTCTTGTTCTTGCACATAATATTATTTCAGAGAAAATAAGTTAAAAATTAGAGCGGACGTTAAATCAGTCTTTGACGGAATTATATGTGGCGGCAGTTTTGCAAGATAATTTGGTGATGTCCTGAAAAGTGTGCTGATAAAATAAGCAAACACAAAGCAGCGAGAACAGAGTATATTTGAATGTGTGACGATACCAATAACTCTGAAATGAATTTGGATTTATATTCCACTGAAAATACAAAAACTTTTTCTGTGTATCAATGTTTGTGTTAAAAAATAATAAGGTTAAATCCAAGAAGGAAGCAGGAATATATTGTAGGGGAAATGTCTATTAGTGTTTGGGAGTGTTTTTGGGACATTTTTTATCTGGATACGAATATTCTTTCTTGTCATGAGGAATTAAACAATGAAAAAATGTATTTTTTATTGAATAAGTTTATTCAAAAATTTTCTATTGAGAACAACAATTTCATTATCCATTTAAGTGACGGTATCAATATTGTTTGCGATTTAACCAATCAGGCGGAATTGGAGGATTATGATGAAGAATATGATGCGGTTATTTCAATCTCTTTTTTGAAAAGAAATAAAGTTTATGAAATAGGCAAATATGGGAATATTGCTTTGGCAAGCGAACAGGCTGCCTGAAAACCTTTCAGGCAGCCTGCTTTTACATTAAATCAATATTTTATTTCACGCGCATATCGCCTGTTTCCACAAAGCGTTGGTGCCACGACAGCGCTTCCGCCAGCAGATGCGGAGTATGCAAGCCCACTTTTTCCGCTTTTTCTGCGCGGTCAAAGTAGTCGCGCAACTGGTCGCGGTAGTCGGGGTGGGCGCAGTTTTCAATAATCAGCTTGGCACGCTGGCGCGGTGCTTTGCCGCGTAAATCCGCCATACCTTGCTCGGTTACGATAAACATCACATCGTGTTCGGTGTGGTCGTGGTGGGAAACCATCGGCACAATGCAGGAAATCGCGCCGTCTTTGGCTACCGAGGGCGACACAAAGAACGAGAAGAAAGCATTACGGGTAAAGTCGCCCGAACCGCCGATGCCGTTCATCATTTTCGTACCCATCACATGAGTGGAATTCACATTGCCGTAAATATCCGCCTCAATCATGGCGTTCATGCCAATCACACCCAAACGGCGGATGACTTCGGGGCTGTTGGTGTATTCCATCGGGCGCAAAACGATTTTGTCGCGCAAAAACTCAATATTGTCGTTAAAGCGTTGCAGCGCATCGGGGCTGAACGACAAGGCAGTTGCGGAAGCGGATTTCATTTTGCCTGCGATAATCAAATCCAACATACCGTCTTGCAGCACTTCGGTGTAGCCTGTTAAGTCGTCAAACGGTGCGTCCAACAAGCCTGCCAACACGGCGTTTGCCACATTGCCCACACCCGATTGCAAAGGCAGCAGGTTGTTCGGCAAACGTCCTGCTTTCACTTCATGATTAAAGAAATCAATAATTTGAGCGGCAATGCGTTTGGAATTGTCGTCGGGGTCAGCAAATTTGCTGTTGCGGTCGCCGCTGTCGGTAAACACGATGGCGACGATTTTGTCTAAATCGCATTCGATATACGGTGCACCGATGCGGTCAAACGGCCCTAAAATCGGCAGGGGTTTGCGGTAGGGCGGTACGCCGATGTCGTAAACAATGTCGTGCATGCCTTCCAATTTGGCGTTTTGAGCGGTATTGACTTCAATAATCACTTTTTTGGCGGCTTTAACGGCTTCGTTCATGTGACCGATGCCCATCGCGGGAATGATTTTGCCTTCTTCGGTAATGGCAACGGCTTCAATCACGGCTACGTCAAACGCGCCGTAAAAACCTTGACGCATTTGCTGCTCAACGTGCGACAGGTGCATATCTTGATAAGCGGTGTTGCCTGCGTTGATGCCGTTACGCAAAGTGGGGTCAGATTGGAAGGGGCTGCGGAAGCTGACGCAGTTGGCAGCCGCCAATACGCCGTCACACTCGGGGGCGGTGGATGCGCCCGTTACCACGCCGATGGCAAAGGCTTCGCCGCGTCCGTGGGCGGCTTTGGCTTTTTCGGCAATGGCGGTGGGCAGGGCTTTGGGATAGCCTGCGCCGGTAAAGCCGCTCATGGCTACGGTCATGCCATTTTGGATAAATTCGGCGGCTTGCTCGGCGGGCATGATTTTGTCGCGCAATCCGGCGTGGCGCACGCGTTCTGCTGCTTGGGTCATGGTTTTCTCCTGACGGTGGGTGTAAAACGGCTGCGGAGATTGGGGGCATGCCCTAAGCCGCAGCGTGAATGTGGTGTAACCGTGAGTAATATAGCGTAAAGGCGTGGGGCTGTAAAATCCCTTTTCAGGCAGCCTGCACCAAATAGCGGGCAAATACGTCGTCCGGTACCATGCTGCCGCCGGTGGCCCATACCATATGGACGGCGTTGTCGGGCGCGTGACTGTGCGGCAGGGCGGCGAAACCGGCGCAGGCAGACGGCTCCAGCTTCAGGTTTTCCAAGCGGTGCGCCAGTTGCAGCAGGCGGAACAGTTCGGCATCGGACACGGTGGCAAACGCGCTCAGCGAACGTTGCAGGGCGCGGCCGACAAAGCCGGACGGCCGTGCCACCGCCAAGCCGTCGGCGGCGGTGGTTTGGGTCAGGCCGATGTCGCGCACGCTGATGTTTTCGTGCAGGCCGCTGTACACGCCCAGCAGCATACACGGCGCATAAACGGGTTCGACAAAAATACAGTGTACATGGTCGCCGTAAGCCAGTTTCAAACCAAAGGCGATGCCGCCCGGCCCGCCGCCGACACCGCAGGGCAGGTACACATAAAGCGGCCGTTGTGCGCCGATGTGGATGTCGGCCGCTTCCAACTGCGCCTGCACACGCGCCCCCGCCACGGCATAGCCGAGAAACAGGCGGCGCGATTGTTCGTCGTCCACAAAATAGTCGCGCGGACGGCTTTCCGCCAGCTTGCGTCCGGCTGCTACCGCCGCGCCGTAGTCGCTTGCGTATTCAATCACTTCCACGCCGAATGCGCGCAAACGTTGTTTTTTCCATGCTTGGGCGTCGGCCGACATATGCACGGCTGCCTGAAAGCCCAGTTTGGCCGCCATAATGCCGATGGACAAACCCAAGTTGCCGGTTGAACCGACCGAAATGCGGTATTGTCCGAACACTTCGCGGGCGGCAGGCGAAGCCAAAGCGGCATAACCGCCGTCCAGCAGGCCGTGTTGCCGCGCCACGTCTTCGGCATGGCACAGCACTTCGTAAATGCCGCCGCGTGCCTTGACCGAGCCGGAAACGGGCAGTTCGTTGTCGGCCTTTACATACAGGCTGCTGTTGGTTTTTAAGGCTGCCTGAAGCTGCGGCACGGCATACAGCGGACTTTCAATCAGGCCGCCCGCGTTTGCGGTTTCGGGAAAAACTTCGGCCAGATACGGCGCAAAACGCTGCAATCGGGCGGCGGCATCGTTTACGTCGTCGGCATTCAGGCCGACATCGGTGGCGGCTTCGGCAAATGGTGCCCAATGCGGGTTGCGCCAGAATACGGGTTCGGCACGGGCAAGTGCCTTTATCAATTCATCATTTTTTAACATATCAGTATTCACTTCTTTTTATCATGGTTAGCGCCGCTCCTGCCGCCGAATCAGCCAACCCGCCCATAAGGCAAACGCCGCAGTCGGCAACACCGCCGATACAAACGCCGGTACGCCGTAAAGCTGCGAAGTAAAACCGAACAGCCGTCCGGCAAAGAAAAACAGCAGCCCCAAACAAATACCGCCGAACAAACGCAAACCCATATTACTGTGGCGCGAACCGACAGGGGTAAACGCCAATGCCACCAGCGACATCACCATCACCGCCAAGGGATACACCAGCTTGTTCCACCAAGCCACATCATATTGCAGCGTGTATTGGCGGTTGTCGCGCAAATAACGGATATAGCCGGTCAGGGCGCGGAACGACATTTGTTCGGGCTTCACCACCAATACGTCCAACAACTGCGTATTCACCGCAGACGGCCACATACGTTCCGCCTGCTGCCGCGTCCGCACCCGTTCCCGTTCCAGCAGGCTGCTGCGTACGTTTTGCAAATGCCAGCCTTTTTGTCCGACTAGTGCTTTTTCTGCCGCAACCGCTTCCTGTAACTTAAAATTTTCATCATAACGCCAGATTTTCACCCCCACCAGCGTATGGTCGGGCAGCATGGCGGCAATATTGACCATACTGCCCGGTTGGCGCAACCACAAACCGTCATGCGCCGCCGATATCTGACCGTTTTTGGCTGCTGCCTTCAGCGCATCGGCACGGCGGCTCAACTGCGGTGCCGCCCACTCGCCCAACAATACCGTCAGCAGCGCAAAAATCAGACTGAAGCGCAAAATCATGCCGATTAAGGCACGGTTGCTCAAACCGCTGGTTTTAATGACCGCCAATTCGCTGTCGGCCGACATCCGGCTCAAACCCACCAGCGCACCGACCAACACCGCCAAAGGCATCAGCTGATAAGCGTGTGCCGGCATCTGCATCAACACAAATGTAAAAGCCGTGGCCAAGGTATAACTGCCTTTGCCGATATTGCCCACCTCATTGAGCAAATCAAAAAAACTGTATAATGCCAGCAGGGCAATCAAAGCATACACCGTCATCACACCCAAACGCCGCATCACATAACGGCCTAATAAGCCCATCCGTTTTTCCCTTTCATCATCAATAGCTAATCCACTTTAAAACCGTTACCGCGTTGGCTCGCCTTGTAACTGTTTCTTGTGAATCAGCTATATTTTTCAGGCAGCCTGAAACAAGGAGCAAACCATGTCCGCCGTCATCCTCAACGGACAAGCCGTCCGCGTAAACAATATTTTCTGTATCGGCCGCAACTACGCCGCCCACATTGCCGAACTGGGCAATGCCGTCCCGCAGGAACCGCTTATCTTTTTCAAACCCAACAGCAGCCTGCTGACCCAAGGCCGCATCAGCCTGCCCCCGTTCAGCCGCAACATCCATTATGAAACCGAAATCGTCTTGCTGATGGGCGATGTTTCAGGCAGCCTGAACCCGCAAAACGCTTGGGACAGCGTGGCCGGTGTCGGCATCGGACTGGATTTGACCGCCCGCGACATTCAGGCTGCCGCCAAAGCCCAAGGCCTGCCGTGGGCGCGCGCCAAAGGTTTCAAACACGCCGCCTGCGTTTCCCAATTTACCGCCCCGTCCGCCCTGCCCGACCGCAACCATATCTGCTTCAGCTTGCACCACAACGGCCGCCACGCCCAACAGGGCGACAGCCGTCTGATGCTCTACCCCGTCCCCCAACTGCTGCACACCCTGCATCAGGACTACGGCCTGCAAAACGGCGACCTCGTCTTTACCGGCACGCCCGAAGGCGTGGGCGCACTGCAAAGCGGCGATATTTTAGAACTGGATTTACAAGAAGGCCTGCTCAACTGCCGTTTTGAAGTGGCTTAAACGCCTGTTTCAAAGCCTTGGCAAACGGCTGCGCGGGCATACTGCGCATACGGGTCAGCACAAAAGCACAGGCAGCAATCAGCAGGTGCATCGGCAGCAAACCCAACCAAAACGGAATTTTGCCGTCTTCCACCATATCGCGCAGCAAGGTCAGCCCGTTTTGATAAATCAGAAAAAAGCCCACTGCCGACAGCACATGATATGAACTGCCCGAGCGCGGATTAAAATACGACAAGGGCAAGGCCAGCCATGCCAGCAGCAGCACGGTAAACGGCAGCGAAATCCGCCACATCAGCTCGGCGCGGTATTTCGGGTCGGGGTTGCCCCACAAAGCCGAAGTAGGCAGCGTGCGGCGGTGTTCAATCGGATTAACCAGCTTCGGCACGGTATGCACCAGCAGGTTCAGCCGTTCAAACGACACTTGGTCAAAATCGCCCGACCCCGCCGTGCCGCTGTAACGGTAGCCCTGTTCCAGCACCAGCGTGCGGCGGTTATCGCGCAAATCAAAATGCCCGCTTTTGGCAAACACCACGCTGTCGCGGCCTTTGTCGTCCTGTTCGCGCAAAAATAAATTACGCATCTGCCCCTGTTCGGCATCAAACGTTTCCACAAAATACACGCGGCCGTTTTTTTTGCCCAATTCGCGGAACACGCCTGCTTCCACCAGCGACAAGTTTTGTTTCTGCTTTAAAATTTCCGCATATTCGCGGCTGCGCAGCTCCGCCCACGGCAACACCGCCAGCTGCATCACCGCCACCAAGACCGCCAACGGCAAGGCAAACGCCATTATCGGCCGCACCCAACGGCGCAGTCCCAAGCCGCTTGACAGCCACACCGCCATTTCGCTGTCGCGCCAGTAGCGCGTCAACACCGTCAAAACGCTGATGTAGGCGGTCAGCACCAATAATAAAGGCGTCATGCCCAAAGTCCAAAAACCAATCAGGGCAGCCACCGCTTCCACCGCCACCCGTCCGTCTGCGGCGCGGCCGAGCAGGTTGATGGCCTGTGTGGACACCAATACCGCCAGCAGGATAAAGAAAATCCCGACCGCCGTAACGGTTACTTCCTTTAAAAACTGTTTCTGATAAATCATAAAAACGATTTAACTTTACTGGAAAAAAGAGCGCGGATTGTACGGCAGAAGCACGCGCTTGACCATTAGCAGGCGTTTTCAGGCAGCCTGAAAATGTAAACCGCCGCTTGCAGCAGGACTACTTTGGCTTACACTTTCCCGCCCTGCCGACAACATAAAAGCGGTTCGCGTGAAGCCGTGTAAATATCCGCAATTCCGTTAGACAGCGCCGTGCCCCTTTGCGTATTATTCGCATCAGCCGGACGGGGCGGCTTTCCGAAACCCCGATGTTTTCAAACCCCAACCTAAAGGAATACGACAATGAAAACTGCAAAACTGTTTACCGTATTGGCTTTGTCTGCCGGCCTGATTACTGCTGCCAACGCCGCTCCCAGCCCCATCAACGCCAGTAAAATTACTAAACGCGGCAGCGTAAACTATGTTTGCCAAAACGCGAAAAAAGTAACCGTCAACTACGGCTTTAACGCCGCAGGTATTCCCGTTACCGCCACCCTGAAAGTGGACGGCGTAAACCGTGTGCTGCGTTACGATATGAACCGTTCTGACGACACCAGCATGCTGATGACCGACAAACGCGGTTACAAATTGGGTTCTGGCTACATGGATTCCAAAAACTTCCGCAAAGCCAGCGGCATCAATATCTTTGACCCCAGCAGCTATATGCTGTTTAAAGGTTGCGAACCGCGCCGCCGTTAATTTTATTCAGCACACACGCAAACATACCGCCAAGCCCGACCGGCTTGGCGGTATGTTTTTGACTTGCAGGCTGCCTGAAAAACGTTTCAGACTGCCTACAAAAACTTAACCGTGCAAAGCCCGTTTGTCTGCTGCCAACGCCGCTTCGTGCAACACTTCCGATAAAGTCGGGTGTGCATGCACAATGCGGGCGATGTCTTCGCTGCTGGCTTTAAATTCCATCGCGGTTACTGCTTCGGCAACCAGCTCGCTCACCATCGGGCCAATCATATGCACGCCCAAAATGCGGTCGGTTTCGGCGCAGGCCAACACTTTTACCGTGCCTTTGGCCTTGCCCAAACCCAAGGCGCGGCCGTTGGCAGCAAAGCCGGACGTGCCTTTTTTATAGGCAATGCCTTCGGCTTTCAGCTGCTCTTCGGTTTTGCCCACCCAAGCGATTTCAGGGTCGGTGTAAATTACCCATGGAATGGTGTTGAAATCCAAATGCGGTTTTTGTCCGGCAATGCGCTCGGCCACCGCCACGCCTTCATCGCTGGCTTTGTGTGCCAACATCGGGCCGCGTACCACGTCGCCGATAGCCCACACATTGGGCAGGTTAGTGCGGCATTCGTCGTCCACGGCGATAAAGCCGCGCTCGTCCACCGCCAAGCCCACCGCTTCGGGGTTCAGGCCGTAGGTGTTCGGCACGCGGCCAATGGCGACAATCAGTTTGTCAAACACCACGGTTTGGGTTTCGCCTTCGTATTCGTATTGAACGGAAACGCTGTTTGCGCCTTTGGTAATGGCCAGAATTTTCACGCCCAACTGGATGTTCAAACCCTGCTCTTTGGTAAAGTATTTATAGGCTTCTTTGGCGATTTGCTGGTCGGCAGCAGCCAAAAATGCGGGGGCGGCTTCCAAAATGGTTACGTCCGCACCGACACGACGCCACACCGAACCCATTTCCAAGCCGATTACGCCCGAACCGATAACGCCCAGTTTGTTCGGCACTTTGCTCAGGTTTAACGCGCCTTCATTGTCCAACACATTGACATTGTCAATTTCCACCAACGGCAGAGGACGCGGTACGGAACCGGTGGCGATAATAACGTGGGCGGCTTCCACGCTGCGGTATTCGCCGTTCCCACCGTCCACAATCAGCTGCCACATATCGCCGTTGCGTCCGGCAAAAGAGGCGCGGCCGAAAATGCTTTCCACTTTGTTTTTTTGGAACAGGTATTTGATGCCGCCGGTCAGCTTGGTAACGATGGCGTCTTTGCGGGCAATCATTTGTTCGGGGTTGAAGCGCACTTCGCTTAAGCTGATGCCGTGTTCGCCAAATTCGTGTAAGGCGGTGTGGATGTGTTCGGACGATTGCAGCAGGGCTTTGGAGGGAATGCAGCCGACATTCAGGCAGGTGCCGCCCAAAGCGGGGGCATCGCCGGCTTTATTTACGCCGGCATCAATACAGGCGGTGCTGAAACCGAGCTGGGCGGCGCGGATGGCGGCCACATAGCCGCCGGGACCGGCACCGATTACGACTACGTCAAATCGGGACATGTTGTTTCCTTTATGTGGATAAAACAAAACGGGCATTCGCCCTGTTACGGAATGGGGTTAAAATGCTTGGTTTTTCATACGGCGTTGGCCGTGCCTTGCCGTATTTTCATACTGTCTGCGGCACGGCCGCCTTGTCTGAAAAATAAATCATATTAGGGCGTGTCCCTATTTACTTATGCGGCGGTATTTTTGGCACAAACCCACGTCTGCCGCGTTAAAAATCCTTGCAAGGTGTTCAACCTTGCGCGGATTTTTGCCTTGCATACGCGGATTTTTACTCAAAAAACCGCTTGGCAAAGCAAATAGGGACACGCCCTAACTGCGGTCGGCGTTTATTCTAATTCCTTGCTGCCCAAAAAGCCATACGCGGCGTTTCAGGCTGCCTGAAAATCAATAGTCGGCGGCGTGCCAAGGCTTTTCGGCACCGGCATGGAAAGCGGGCTTTTGGCCGCCCCACAGCGCTTCAATATCGTAAAAGTCGCGCACGGCCGGCAGCATCACATGCACCACCAAATCGCCTGCGTCCACCAATGCCCATTCGCCGCTGTCGTGGCCTTCGCTGCCGCGCACGGCAAAACCGGCGGCTTTCAAATCCACCACCACATTATTGGCCAAGGCTTTTACCTGACGGGTGCTGTCGCCGCTGGCAATAATCATGCGGGCAAACAGGGCGGTTTTGTCGGTGGTGTTTAATACGGTAATGTCTTTGGCTTTGATGTCTTCCAGCGCATTGACGGCGATGCCGACCATTTGTTCCAGCTGCTGTTGTTCGGATTCGGTCATACGGAAATATCCTGAATTGTCTTACAAAACGGCGGATTATACCGTGTTTTGGCGGTTTCAGGCTGCCTGAAAGCACACCGCCTAATCATAAAACGCCGCACACACTTCCAACACTTCATCACCAAAAGCGGCAATCTTCGCCCGTCCCATACCGTACACCTGCGCCAGCGCGTCCAAGTCCTGCGGCAGCTGTTCCACCAAATCGCGCAAAGTGCGGTCGTTAAACACCACATACGCCGGTACGTTTTCCGCGCGCGCCTTGTCCATACGCCATTGGCGCAAAGCCTGCCAGATGCGTTCTTCGCGCTCGGTACGCAGCCAGTCGCTTTTCGGCGTTTGCAGAGCGGCCTTTTCGCGCTTAAGCGGACGCAGCAGCACCGTTTCTTCGCCTTTCAACACCGGCTTGGCGGCAGCGGTCAGACGCAAGGCCTGATGATTGTGCGGGTCGTTGTCCAGCAGCCCCAAGCCGATGCATTGGCGTACCATGCCGCGCCAATCCTTATCGCTTAACTGTGCGCCGATGCCGAAAGTAGAGAGCTTGTCGTGGCCGTTGCGCCTAATCCAGTCGTCCGCCTTACCACGCAATACGTTAATTACATAGGCGGCGGCAAAACGCTGACCAACGCGGTACACGCAGCTTAACAGCTTGCGCACGTTTTCCGTGCCGTCAAAACGCACGGGCGGATGCAGGCAGTTGTCGCAGTTGCCGCAGGGCTCGGACGCTTCGCCGAAATGGCGCAGCAGGGGAACGCGGCGGCAGCCTGCGGTTTCGCACACGTCAAACACGGCATTCAGTTTTTGCAGTTCGATTTGTTTCTGCCATTCGTCCGCGCCGCTTTCCCAAATGCGTTCGCGCAGCAGCATCAGATTGTTCATACCGTAGCACAACCAACTGGTTGCAGGCAGCCCGTCGCGTCCGGCACGGCCGCTTTCCTGATAAAAATGTTCGATGCTCTGCGGCATATCCAGATGGGCGACAAAGCGCACGTCGGGCTTGTCAATGCCCATGCCGAAGGCGACGGTGGCAACAATAATAATATTGTCTTCGCGGCTGAAACGGCGTTGGTGGGCGGCACGGGTTTCCATCGGCATACCGGCATGGTAAGGCAGTGCGTTCAGGCCGTTTTCACGCAGAAAGGCGGCGGTGTCGTCCACGCTTTTGCGGCTGAGACAATAAACGATGCCGCTTTGGCCGCGCATTTGTTTTTTAATAAAATCCAGCAGCTGTTTTTTGCCGTTATTTTTTTCAACGATTTGGTAGTAGATATTGGGGCGGTCAAAACTGGACACAAATTCGGCTGCCTGTTCCAGCTTGAGGTAATGTTTGATGTCGGCGCGGGTTTCGGCATCGGCGGTGGCGGTGAGGGCGATGCGCGGCACGTCGGGATAGCGGTCGGCCAGCAGGCCGAGCTGTTGGTATTCGGGGCGGAAGTCGTGCCCCCACTGGCTGACACAGTGGGCTTCGTCTATGGCAAACAGGGAAACGCGGCTGTTGTCTAAAAAGCGCAGGAATTTTTCCGATACGGCACGTTCGGGGGCGACATACAGCAGTTTCAGGCTGCCTGCGGCAATATCGTCGGCAATTTGGTAGAGCGATTGCGGCGGCGTGCCGCTGTGTACGGCGGCGGCGTGTACGCCTGCGGCGCGCAGGTTGGCCACTTGGTCGTCCATCAGCGCAATCAGCGGCGACACCACCACCGCCACGCCTTCGCGCAGCAGGGCGGGAATTTGGTAGCACAGGGATTTTCCGCCGCCGGTAGGCATCAGCACCATCGCGCTGCCGCCCGACACCAGCGTGTCTACAATTTCTTCCTGACGGCCGCGGAAGGCGGGGTAGCCGAAGGTGTCGAGCAGGATTTGGCGGGAGGCGGCAGTCATGGCGGTAAAACGGGAATGCAAAACGCGGCGATTGTAGCACCGAAGGATAAAAAGCGGTAAAACTGCTTTAAAATCCGCATTGTTTTAGGGAAAATACGCGCTTTCAGGCAGCCTGAAAGCTGTTTTTTCCCTTTTTTGTCAATCGAAATCATGAATCAAGAAATCATTATCCGCAACAGCAAATGGCAAAACGGCCTTTACCTGATGTTTTACGGCGGCCTCGGCCTGTTTACGCTGTACGAGCTGTTTGCCGAGCCGCATACTGGGTACTGGTTTCGCGCTTACTGTTTACTGCTTTGTATTATGCTGACGGTGCGGAGCGGCAAAAGGATAGACGACCCGAGCCCGAAACTGATTGTGTCGGAACAAGGCATCCGCATCCACCCTACCGTGTTGTGGCGCGAAGCCTGGTCCGCCGAAGTATTTTTGCCTTGGGACGACATCCGCCAAACCGAAATGGCATCATTTGCCGTCAACACACTCAAACTGCACACCCAAAGCGGCGAGTGCCTGCAACTGAATTTGGACGGGCTAGCCGTCGGCCGTCTGCGCACCTTCCACCGTAAGCTGGAAGCCCTGCGCCAAGCCGCACCGGAACAGCGTGTTAAACTGATTGCCCGTTTTCAGGCAGCCTGAAAACCGTTTTTTCCCTGTTTTATAAGGAATACTGATGAAAAAAACCCTTCCTGCCTTTGCCGCCGCCCTATTGCTGGCCGCCTGTGCCGGTACCGGTACACCGTCCTACACCGCGCCGCCCATGTCCGGCACATGGAAAGACATCGGCTTTACCAAAGGCAACAACATTGTTGTCGGCTACGAAACCGGCAGCATTCGCAAAAACGGCGACATCGCCCGTCTGCGCGACCGCAAAATCGTGATTAATCCCGCGCTGGAACAGTATCAGGACACGCCGCGTTACAAAATCGCCGTCAGCGACTGGGAGTTTCATTGTAAAAACCGCAGCTACCGTTTGGCCGGCGTACAGTTTTTGGACGAACGCGGCGTGATGATTGGGCAGGAACACTTTTCCCCCACCCAAATCCGTCCCATGCCGCTTAACGGCAACAGTATCGCCCAAAGACAATTTGATATTGCCTGCCGTTAAACCGCTTTTTATCCACAGTTGAAATAATTTATTTTTTAGACAAAGCAGCCGCGCCGCCGCCGTATGGGAAATAAAGCATTTTAACGATATACTGACAAACATATCACCGTTCAGGAGTAAGCATTATGCAAAAAACCCTTTTTACCTTTTTACTTGCCGCCGCCCTGCCCACATGGGCGGCCAACCCCGCCGTTAATCAGGCCGAGCTGGCCAACGCACAAATGCAGTATCAGGCGCTGGTCAATGCCAAAAGCAACGGCCAAAATGAATTACTGAAACTGCAAGAACGCCTGTATGCCGCAGAACAGCGTTTGCTCAGCACACAATTAGAAGTCCAACGCCTGCGTGCCGAACTGCTGCTGATGCAGGATATCCAGCAAAAAAACAATGGGGAACTGCAAAACGCCGGCGAGCGCTTGGATAAAGCTTGGCGCGCCGTTTACGGCCGATAAAGTCTGCCCTGCCCCGCCTGCCGTCTTACTGTCGGCAGGCGGTTTTGGTTTACAATAAGCACTTTTTTCAGGCAGCCTGCTTTATGACACCGCAAACCCTTACCCTGCTGGGCAGCACCGGCAGCATCGGCATCAGCACATTAGACGTTGTCGCCCGTCACCCCGACCGTTTCCGCATTTTTGCGCTGGCCGGACACACCCAAACCGCGCGTTTGGCCGAACAATGCGCCGCCCACCGTCCGCGTTATGCCGTGGTGGCAGGCGAAAAAGAAGCCGCCGAACTGCGCCGACTGCTGGCTCAGCAAAACTGCCCCACCGAAGTGCTGCACGGCGCACAGGCTTTGTGCGATGTCGCGGTCGCGCCCGAAGTGACCGGCGTGATGGCGGCGATTGTCGGCGCGGCAGGGCTGATGCCCACGCTGGCGGCCGCCCGTGCCGGTAAAACCGTATTTTTGGCCAATAAAGAAACGCTGGTGGTTTCAGGCAGCCTGTTTATGGACGCGGCACGGCAAAACGGCGCGCGCATCCTGCCGGTGGACAGCGAGCACAATGCCGTTTACCAAGTCTTGCCGCGTGATTTTAACGGCGATTTGGACGCGCACGGCATTGATGGCATTGTGCTGACCGCGTCGGGCGGCCCGTTTCTGGACACCGATTTGCGCGACTTTGACCGCATCACCCCCGCCCAAGCGGTCAAACACCCGAACTGGAGCATGGGACAGAAAATTTCCGTAGATTCCGCCACCATGATGAACAAAGGCTTGGAACTGATTGAAGCGCATTGGCTGTTTAACTGTCCGCCCGAACGCTTGGAAGCAGTGATTCATCCGCAAAGCGTGATTCACAGCATGGTGCGCTACGCCGACGGCTCGGTACTGGCACAACTGGGGCAGCCCGATATGCGCACCCCGATTGCCTATTGCTTGGGTTTGCCCGAACGCATTGCTTCCGGCGTGGGCAAGCTGGACTTTGCCACCCTGTCCGCACTGACTTTCCGCAGCGCCGATTTTCAACGTTTCCCCTGCCTGAAACTGGCGTATGACGCCATGCACGCAGGCGGATTTGTGCCCTGCGTATTAAACGCCGCCAACGAAGCCGCCGTCGCCGCCTTTTTGCGCGGACAAATCCGTTTTACCGATATCGCTCGCAGCGTGGAACACGCCCTTGCCGACACACCGCACGGCAACGCCGACAGCATTGACGCGCTGCTGGACTGCGACCGCGAAGCCCGCCGCCGTACCGAAGCGTTTATTTCAGGCAGCCTGATATGAACATCACCGTTTTAGCCGTCGGCAGCAAAATGCCGCGTTGGGTAGATGAAGCCGTTGTCGAATACGCCAAACGTTTCGGGCGCGACATCCGCTACACGCTGAAAGAAATCAAACCCGAAAAACGCGGCGCAGGCATCAACGCCGCGCAAGGCATGGCAGCCGAAGAAAAACGCATTATAGAAGCCCTGCCCGAACACGCCTTTATCGTGGCATTAGACGAACGCGGCGAAGCGCCCACGTCGCAGCAGTTGGCAGAACATTTGCGCCGTTGGCAGCAAAACGGCGAACACGTCTGCTTTATTATCGGCGGCGCAGACGGCATGACCGCTGCCCTTAAGCAACGCGCCAGACTGCTGATGCGCCTGTCCAGCCTAACCCTGCCGCACGGCATGGTGCGCGTACTGCTGACCGAACAACTTTACCGCGCCGTGTCCATTCTGCATAACCACCCGTATCACCGCGAATAAATATATACTATCACCCATGCGCATCCGTTACCCCCACCGCGCGCAAGTAGGCCACTTATTCTTATCGTACCGCCACACCGATTCCCCCCAATTTGTCTTAAATCACATAGCATTCCACCACCACCGTTTAATCATGGCTCAATGGGTTTCTTTACTTCCACAGAGCCGACCTTTCCTATTGTAGCGGGCTTATAGTGAAAAAGTTTAATAATTCATACATGTTGAGAACAACTGCTCAATATCATTTAAACGCCATTTATTACGCAGTGATTTTATCCAAGCCCATACCTTCTCAATCTGATTAAAATCGGGACTGTACGGCGGCAGCCATAAAACAGTATGCCCTTTTTCTTCAAGCAGCCTGATAAGCGCCGCCCTTTTGTGGAAAGAGGCATTGTCCATGACCACTACACTGTTACACGGCAATTGGGGTAGCAAAACCTTTTCAACCCATGTTTGAAACACCGTACCGTTAATCCCCCACTCAAACAAACCTACCGCAAACAGATGTTTGTCTTTATGCCATGCACCTATGGCATTAACTTGGTTTTTACCGTGCCAATCGTGTTCGACCACACAGGGTTTGCCTTTGGCCGCATAGCCATAAGCTCTGACCCAATCGCGACGGAAACCGCTTTCGTCCAAGTAAACCAAACCCTTACCCCTGCGTCGGTAACGTTCCTGCAAACGTAAAAACCGTTTGCGCCGGACAGAGTCGGCTTTGGGGTGTTTTAAGCGGTTTTTTTTCGGCTGATGCCGTAACGGATTAATGCCTGCCGTATGGACGGTGCCGTACAGCCGAAACGGGCTGCCCGTTCATACAGGTAATCGGTCGGATAGGCTTCTACGTCTGCCAACAGCGCCTCTTTGGAGATTTTCTTGGGCGGCCGTAGTTGTGGCGGTTTGGGTGTGGTGGGAAGCGGCTGCTTTTTCCAATTACGCACGGTGGTGAAATGAATGCCGAACAGCTTGGCTGTTTGGTGGATGCTGTAGCCCTGTTCCAGTTTTTCCAAGACTTTTTGGCGCAGGTCGGAGGAGTAGGTCATTTTTAACTCATGTATGAAAAATTAAGCATTTTAACTATAGTTTGTCAGATTTGCTGCAATGCCTTAATTTCTTATTAAGCTTTGGCCATAAAAATGAAGAAGACATAATAAAAAATCCTTATCTCGTCATTCAACGTGATAAGGATTGTAGATTGTTTGGCATTATAGGTCTTTGTGCAACTGCTACATAATACCGAACTCTTGAAGTACCACAGGCTCCTTCTGTCAAGTCATTTTGCAAACAGCTTAGTTAATTCTCACACCTAAAAACTTTATACAAAATTACTTAATAAATAATCTTTTATTTTGCCAACACGCTCAAGCCGCCCAAATACGGCCGCAACGCCTGCGGAATATAAATGCTGCCGTCCGCATTCTGATGGTTTTCCAGCACCGCCACCAAGGCGCGGCCGACTGCCAAACCCGAACCGTTCAGCGTGTGCAGCAGGCGGTTTTTACCGTCCGCATCTTTAAAACGCGCCTTCATGCGTCGTGCCTGAAAGTCCTCGCAGTTGGAACAGCTGGAAATCTCGCGGTAAGCGTTTTGTGCCGGCACCCACACTTCCAAATCATAGGTTTTGGCGGCACTAAAGCCCATATCGCCGCTGCACAGGCTGACCACGCGGTAGGGCAGTTCCAACATTTGCAAAATCTTTTCCGCATGGCCGACCATTTCCTCCAACGCGGCATAAGAATCTTCGGGTTTCACCACCTGCACCATTTCCACCTTGTCAAACTGATGCTGGCGGATTAAACCGCGCGTATCGCGGCCGTGCGAACCGGCTTCGCTGCGGAAACAGGGCGAATGCGCCGTCAGCTTAATCGGCAGCTCCGCTTCCGCCACAATCCGGTCGCGCACGGTGTTGGTCAGCGGTACTTCGGCGGTCGGAATCAGATATTGCACGGTTTTTTCCTCATCGCCGCCACGGGTAACATGGAACAAATCCTCGGCGAATTTCGGCAGTTGTCCCGTGCCGAACAATACTTCGCCGTTAACAATATACGGCGTATAACATTCGGTATAGCCGTGTTGCAGCGCATGCGTGTCCAGCATCATCTGCGCCAAAGCACGGTGCAGACGCGCCGCCGTGCCGCGCATCAGGCTGAAACGCGCGCCCGACAAGGCAGCGGCGGTGTCAAAATCCAAACCCAAGGCCGCGCCCAAGTCCACATGGTCTTTAATTTCAAAATCAAAATTTTTCGGCGTACCGACCGTACGCACCACCACATTATCGTTTTCGTCTTTGCCCGTCGGCACGCTGTCGTGCGGCAGGTTCGGCATGCCCGCCAGCAGCGCGTCCAAGGCTGCCTGAACCGATTGCAGCTCGATATCGGCTTGTTCCAGTTTGGTTTTAATGTCGGCTACTTGTGCCATGGCCGCTTCGGCTTCAGCATGTTTGCCCTGCGATTTGAATGCACCGATTTGTTTGGACGTGCTGTTGCGTTGCGCCTGTAATTCCTCGGTGCGGACTTGCAGGTTTTTGCGTTGGGTTTCCAGTGCCTCAAAAGCGGCGGTGTCAAACGCGAAACCGCGCCGCGCCAGCTGTTCGGCTACGGCGGCGGTTTGGCTGCGGAGAAGTTGGATATCTAACATAATCGGCTCGTGAATCTTTACAAAAACAGGAAAAACGTATTCTAAACGAAAAATAGTTTTCAGGGTCTGCTGATGTTTCAAGCATGATATGGATTTTTTGCCCAAAACAGCGGATTCAAGGCGAAAATCTGCGCCAATGCCGCCCATTGGCAAGGATTTTTAACGCAGAAGCCGCCATTTTGGGCGAAAAAGACATCATGAATGAAATATCAGCAGACCCTGAGCTGCCTGAAAAATAATCTTCTGAAAAAATAAAATAATGCAAAAAACTACCAATAAGCAGCTTGACGGAAAAATACAAAATCCGTACACTGCGCATCTTTCATGTACGGGGCGTAGCGCAGTCTGGTTAGCGCATCTGCTTTGGGAGCAGAGGGTCGTGAGTTCGAATCCCACCGCCCCGACCAAGCCCTATTTTAATACTCTCGGCGTTCGTAGCTCAACCGGATAGAGCACCGGCCTTCTAAGCCGGGGGTTACAGGTTCGAGTCCTGTCGGACGCGCCAGAAAAAGTTTTTTATGTGGTGGTTGTAGCTCAGTTGGTTAGAGCATCGGATTGTGATTCCGAGGGTCGTGGGTTCGAATCCCATCTGCCACCCCATTATTCAAACAGCCGCATATTTATGCGGCTGTTTTTCTATATTTCAGGCTGCCTGAAAAAACCTGCCCGTTATAACGGGCAGGTTTTTGTTTTACGCCATTTGGGCAAACACCGCTTGGGCGGCTGCCACCGTTTCGTCAATCAACTCGGGCGTGTGTGCTGCCGACATAAAGCAGGCTTCGTAGGCGGACGGGCCGAAAGCGATGCCGCGTTCCA
>JAUNOT010000008.1:12777-28692 GCA_030537065.1 Conchiformibius sp. | reverse complement strand
AAAACGGTTTGCGTCTGATTATGATGTGCGAACTGCCCAGCAACGCGCTGTTGGCCGAGCAATTCCTGAAATATTTTGACGGCTTCTCCATCGGTTCTAACGATATGACCCAGCTGACTTTGGGCGTGGACCGCGACAGCGGCGGTTCAATCGCTTCCAGCTTTGACGAGCGCAATCCTGCGGTTAAAGTGATGCTGCATTTGGCGATTTCCGCCTGCCGCAAACACAAAAAATATGTCGGCATCTGCGGTCAAGGGCCGTCCGACCACCCCGATTTTGCCAAATGGTTGGTGGAAGAAGGCATTGAAACCGTGTCGCTCAACCCCGATACCGTGATTGAAACATGGCTGTATCTGGCGAAAGAGTTAAACCAATAAATCGGTATCAATAGATAAACGTGCCTGTCGGTGTGCTGTCCGACAGGCACGTTTTGTTTTTCAGGCAGCCTGAAAACAGACGGGCGTTTTGCTAAAGAAATAGAAAGCTGATACAATCTAACTGTTTTAATTGGATTTTTATGTTATGAGTATTTTTCAGGCAGCCTGTATTTTGCTGGTTTTAATCGGCGTGAGCGCGTTTGTGTCGGCGGCGGAACTGGCCTTGGCTTCTTCGCGCAAAATCAAATTGCAGGTAATGGCAAAAGAGGGCGATATCCGTGCTTTGGCGGTGCTGGCGATGCAGGAACAGCCCGGCAGTTTTATTACCGTGGTGCAGATTGGCTTAAATGCGGTGGCGGTGTTGGGCGGTATTATCGGCGAAGCGGCGGTCAGCCCGTTTTTTAGCGAGTGGCTGAGGCACTATGGGGCGGTATGGGAAAGCGTGGCTTCGGCGGTATCGTTTTTATTGATAACCGGTGCATTTGTGTTGTTTGCCGATTTGATGCCCAAGCGTTTGGCGATGACTTATCCCGAGCAGGTGGCGGTGCGCGTGGTGGGCGTGATGCGCCTGCTGATTTTCCTGTTGAAACCTTTTGTGTTGTTTTTTGACGGCTTGGCAGACGGAGCGTTTAAGCTGTTAAGCATTTCCACCGTCCGCAGCGAAGCGCTGACTTCCGAAGATATTTATGCGGTGGTGGATGCCGGCGCACAGGCAGGCGTATTAAAGCAGCAGGAACATTATCTGATTGAAAATATTTTTGATATGCAGGCGCGTACCGTTACTTCCACCATGAGCACGCGCGAATATATTGTTTATGTGGACAAAGGCGACAGCGCACAAACGGTATTGGAAAAAATGAAGGAAACGCCGCATGCCAAAATTTTAGTCTGCAACGGCGGTTTGGAAAATGTGGCGGGTTATATTGAGTCACACGCCTTTTTAACCCTGTATTTGCAGGAGCGGGAGATTTTGCCCACCGATAGCCGTATTTTGCGTAAAGCCTTGTTTATTCCCGATACTTTGTCGCTGTATGAAGTATTGGAGGCATTTAAAAATGCCGGCGACGATTTTGCTGTGATTGTGAATGAATACGCGCTGGTGGTCGGGGTTATTACCCTAAAAGATGTGATGAGCATAGTGATGGGCGATTTAGTCGCCACCGAAGAAGAGCCGCAAATTATCCGCCGCAACGAAACTTCTTGGCTGATTGACGGGGCAACGCCTTTGGAAGACGTGATGCGCGCGCTGGATATTATCGTGTTTCCGCAAGCCGAAAATTATGAAACGGTAAGCGGTTTTATGATGTATTCCTTACGGAAAATCCCCAAAAAAACCGATTTTGTCGTGTATGGTGGCTATAAATTTGAAATTATTGATACGGATAATTTAAAAATCAATCAATTATTGGTATCGCGCTGTGATGCGCCAAGCGGCGGGGAAAGCGTGCAGGCTGCCTGAAAACGGCGGATGCCGTGTTCGCAGACAAAATAATTTAAGCGTTGGTCGTGTGCTTCTGCGGGCAGGGCCTCGGCCGTTTCCTGACAGGCAAAGCCGACTCCGACCAGTTTGGGCAGGCGGCTGCGCTTGGCTGCGGCAAGGGTGGCATCGTAATAACCGCCGCCCTGTCCAAGACGGCAGCCGTTCCGGTCAATGCCCAACAAAGGCAGAATCAGCAGGTGCAGCCGCTCGGCGCGGATGCGTGCGCCGTCAAATTGCGGAATGCGGTGAACCGTTTGTGCTTGCCGTTTGCCGCCGTTTCGGGTGGGGTAGGGGGTAAACCATAAACGTTTGCCTTGCGGCGGAATATAGGGCAGATAGGCGCAGGCACCGCGTTGGCGCACGGTGCGGACAAATTCTTGCAGACACATTTCGCTGCCGACCGGCCAATAAACGCCGATGCGTTGGCCGCGTTTGATAAAGCGTTTGAGCAGGCGGTTGGCGGATTGTTCGGCGTGGCGGCGTTGTGCGGGCGGCAGCGACAGGCGGGCGCGGCGCAGACGGCGGCGGTATTCGTTTTTAGTGGTAAGGACAGACATTTTTTCAGGCAGCCTGAAAGCTGTTCAGGCTGCTTTTTTGCTAAAAATTTTCATTAGGGGCAAGATAACGGCACACGCGAATGCGCCCACCGCCAAGCCCATGCCCAAATCGGCCAGCATCGCCATTACGCCGCTGTCCCAGTGGCGGGCGTGCAGAAAGTCATGTACCGCCGGAATGCCGTGGGTAAAAATGCCGCCGCCCACCAGAAACATCGCCACCGTTCCGGCCACGCTTAAGCCGCGCATCAGCCACGGCATCACCGCCAGCACGCCGCGCCCGAATGCTTGCGCCGTTGCGGACGGTTTGGTCAGCAGATACGCACCGAAATCGTCGGCTTTTACAATGACCGCCACTAATCCGTACACAAACACAGTCATGCCCAAGGCAATGGCGCACAGGGCAGCGATTTTCACCGTCAGCGCGGATTCGCCGACCACGCCCAAAGCCAAAATAATAATTTCCGCCGATAAAATAAAGTCGGTGCGTATCGCGCCGCGGATTTTGGCGGCTTCGTCTAATTCTTGCGCAGGGGCGTGGTTGTCGTGTTCTTCGTGCGGCAGCAGCTTGTGCAGCAGTTTTTCTGCGCCTTCAAAACACAGATACGCGCCGCCAATCATCAGCAGCGGGGTAATCAGCATCGGCGCAAACACCGCCAGCAGCAGCGCAATCGGTACCAAAATCACTTTGTTCAGCAACGAGCCTTTCGCCACCGCCCACACCACGGGCAGCTCGCGTTCGGCACGCACGCCGGTTACTTGGTTGGCATTGAGTGCCAAATCGTCGCCGACCACGCCGGCGGTTTTTTTGGCGGCCATTTTGGTCATCAGGGCAACATCGTCCAAGACGGCGGTAATGTCGTCCAGCAGGGTAAATAGGGAAGCAAAGGCCATGGTGTTCTCAATCGGGGCAAAACGGGAATTATAACGCGGTTTGGTGCAGAAAGCGGTTTTCAGGCAGCCTGAAAAGGTATTTTTGCCGTTATAATCCGTCAAGCCGATTTGTCTGCAAAGAATATCCCGATGGACCGTCATTTTCTGCATTCCCTGTTTCATCCGCAATCGCTGGCCGTGGTCGGCGCGTCCGACCGTTACGGCAGCACCGGCCGCAGCGTGTTTGGCCATCTGCTGGCTTCCGCTGCTGCGCCGCTTATTGTGCCGGTAAACAACAAACACAAAACGGTAGGCGGCATGAAGGCGTTTGAAACCTTGGCCGATGCCGCCAAAGAACATCAAACCGACACCGCCGTGGTGGTGTTGGCGGCAGACAAGCTGTCGGGTATTGTGCGCGAAGCGGCCAAATGCGGGGTGGGGCATATTGTTTTTATCAACGAATTGGATTTGCCGCCGCCGTCCGTCCGCACCAAATTGGACCGAGCCGCCGAATATGCGCGGAAAGCGGGCATCCGTCTGCTGGCTGTGCCGGTGTCGGGATTGCAGGGGCTGTACCGTCCCGAGCCGGATACGCCCGCCTGCGTTTATATCGGCCAGTCGGCGGCCATTGCCGACTGTATGCAGACTTATGCCGAAGGGCGCGGCATTGTGTTCAGCCGCTTTTTAACCCTCAATCCGCAGCATTATCCGGTCAGCACCGGCCAGATTATTGATTATACGGCTTTTGAATCGTCCGCCAGCGCGTTGTTGGTGCATATCGGCACGTTGGATAATGCACAGGAGTTGGTCAGCGCCTTAAGTGCCGCCGCCCGTCGCAAACCGGTGGTGGTGCTGGTTACGCTGCCCGAACATCAGGAAGAGCTGTTTGCCCATGCCCTGCGCCGCAAACGCATTCCCGCCGTATCGGGTTTGAGCGAGTTTTTGACCGCCGCCAAACTGATTCATAGCGGAATTGCCGGACGCGGCAAGCGCACCGCCATTATCAGCAATTCGCCGCAAATCGCCACTTTGGCTTTGAAAACCCTGCCACAGGCCGGTTTGGAAGCGGCGCAGCCCGGTACGGCGGCGGTGCGTGCCGCCGCCCGCGTGCTGGCACAAAAGGCTGCGGGCGGCAATCCGCTCTATCTGCCTGCTGATGCGGCCGCACCCGTGTTTCAGGCTGTGGCCGAACAGTATTTGCAGGACGAACATACCGATGCGGTCTGCCTGATTTACGCGGGCAGCAATCCCGCCGACAGCTACCGCACCGCGCAAATGACGGCGCAATTACAAAAATCTTACCGCAAACCCCTGTTGCTGGTGTGGCTGGGCAGTGCCAATACCGCCGAAGTGCGCCAATTATTCGGCTGTCGGCGCAACCTGCATTTCCGCCAGTCCGAACACGCGTTGCACGCGCTGTCGCAGTTGGACCGCTACCGCCAACATCAGCGTCAGAAACATTGTCTGTCGGCTTTTCACGATTACCGTGCCGCCGCGCAGGCCGCCGCGCAGTTACGCAAACAACTGCGTTCCATTTTGAGTGTGGCGGTATTGCCCCTGCCTGCCACCAAAGCCAATCTGGCCAGCCTGTTAGCGGCTTTGCAAACGCATAATCAGACGACATTAAAAAAACCGCCTGCCGCGCAAATGTATCTGACTTGGGACAAGCAGGAAGATTTTGGTCAGGTTTTAACCTTGTCGGACGGTACGCACCGCTTGGCGCTGTTGCCGCCGCTGACGCCGGAAACCGCCGCCGAAGCGTTGCGGAGCTTGGATTTGCCCGATATGATTTGGCACGGTTGGCTGCTGGATACGGTGGAAATTTTAAGCAGGCTGCCTGAAATCCATCATTTGTCGCTGGCTTTGTGCCATGATGTGAAACACGGCATCAGCTGTACCGAAGCAAAAATCAATCTGCAAGACCCCGAATCGTTTACCGTGTCCGACCGGCCGCAGCTTAATCTGTTTGCCCCTTATCCGTATGCGGCCGAAGAAACCGTGCCGTTAAAAGGCGGCAAAACCGCTTTTCTGCGCCCCGTCCGCGCCGAAGATGCCGGATTGATACGCCGTCTGGCGGCAGAGCAGAGCGAACAGAGCCGCCACCTGCGTTTTATGACCCGCCTGTCGGAGCTGCCGCCGTCGCTGCTGTCGCGCTTGAGCTGTCCCGATTACCAACGCGAATTTGCCCTGATTTTGCACGATGACGACTGCCAGCCTTTGGCACACGCCGCCTATACTGCCGATGCGGACGGTACCGCCTGCGAGTTTGGCATCAGCGTGGCCGACAGCCTGCACGGTCAGGGCATCGGTGTCATACTGATGGAGCGGCTGATACGCCATGCCCGCAATCGCGGCTACCGCCGTATCCGTGCCGAGATTCTGGCCGATAACCACCCGATGCAGAAATTGGCACTCAAACTTGGCTTTACCCTGTCGCAAAATCCGCATGACCGTGCTTTGGTCAATGCCGTTTTGGATTTGGAGCAGGCTGCCTGAATGCCGCAGCCGGTGCGGCATTCAGGCAGTTTGTATGAAATTTTTGCAACAAAAACAGTAACAAATATTGGTCAATGCTGCCCGCTTCCTGCAAAGCCGCTACAATATTCCCACCTCAACCACCTTTTCAAAACCATGAAACGCTTTCACGCCTGCTACCTGTTGCCGTTTGCTTTGGGTACGTTTTCCGGTGCTTATGCCCAAATGCCCGAAGCGGCTGCCTGCACCAAAATTAAAAACAACCACAAACGGCTTGAGTGCTTTGACCGCCTCTATGCCGAAGCGGCCGCAGAAAAACCCGCCGACAACATCACCGCCGCCGTCAGCCAGCCTGAAGAAAACACCGAAAAAAGCGTGCTGGATTTGGAACAGACTTATTTGGTCAGCAAAGAAAACCGCAGCCCGCAGCTGGTGTTTGCCGAAAAAGTCTTTCCGCCGTCGCCGCAGGACATCACCCCTTTAAGCAAGCTGTATGATTTGGATGAAAACAGCGCGGACGGCCTGCTTTCTATCCGCGAGCATAACCCGATGTATATTATGCCGGCGTGGTATAACAGCAGCCCCAATTACCGCCCGTATTCGCCCACACGCGGCACGGCCGATAATCCGGCGCAGAAACAGCAGAAACGCTTGGAAACCAAAATGCAGATTTCCTTCAAAACCAAATTGATGGAAGATGTGTTTAAAACCCGTGCCGATTTGTGGTTTGGTTATACCCAGCAGTCCAACTGGCAGATTTACAATCAAGGCAATAAATCTGCGCCGTTCCGCAACACCGACTATGCACCCGAGTTGTTCCTGACCCAGCCGGTCAAAGCTGATTTGCCTTTTGGCGGCAAACTGCGGATGTTGGGGGCGGGCATCGTCCATCAGTCCAACGGTCAGAGCCGCCCCTTGTCGCGCTCGTGGAATCGTGCTTATGTTACCGCCGGTATTGAATGGAAAAAATTAAGCATTATGCCGCGCTGGTGGCTGCGCTTGGATAAAAAGGGCGAAGATGACGACAATCCCGATATCGGCCGCTATATGGGCTACGGCGATTTGAAGTTGGCCTACCGTTTTAACGACCGCCAAAGCCTGACTTCTACTTTGCGTTACAATCCGCGGCGCGGACGCGGTGCGGTGCAGGTGGATTATGCTTTTCCGATTAAGGGCAAGTTGAAGGCTTATGTGCAGGGTTTTCACGGCTACGGTGAAAACCTGATTGATTACAATCATAAGCAAACCGGTTTGGGCATCGGCCTGATGTTGCAGGATTGGGACGGTATTTAACACGTTTCAGGCTGCCTGAAACCAACACAGCGCGGCGGAAACGGGTATAATCGCCCGTTTTCCGCTTTTTTGTATCAGAATCATAATAGGGCAGACAACACACATGGCAGACAACACCTCCGGTTTCAGCCTTGGCAAAGCCGTTAAGAAATATTTGATTACGGGGATATTGGTGTGGTTGCCGATTGCGGTAACCATTTGGGTGCTGACTTATATCGTCAATATGGGCGACCGCTTAATCACGCTGATTCCGAGCCAGTGGCAGCCTGCCAAATACATCGGTTTTAACTTTCCGGGCATGGGTGTGCTGGTGGCGGTGGTGTTGCTGTTTATTACCGGCATTCTGGCAGCTAACGTCTTGGGGCGTAAGATTTTACAAGGTTGGGATTCGTTGCTGGGGCGCATTCCCGTGGTCAAATCCATTTATTCCAGCGTGAAAAAAGTATCGGAATCGCTGTTGTCGGACAACAGCCGTTCGTTTAAAACGCCTGTGTTGGTACCGTTTCCGCAGCCCGATATTTGGACGATTGCCTTTATTTCAGGCAGCCTGCCGCAAGCGGTGGCCAATGCGCTGCCCGAACAGGACGAATATGTTTCCGTGTATGTGCCTACCACACCCAATCCTACCGGCGGTTACTATATTATGGTGCGCCGCCGCGACATCCGCGAGCTGGATATGAGTGTGGACGATGCTTTGAAATATATTATTTCGTTGGGGATGGTAATGCCTGAAGCATTGCCTGTTAAGCAAAGCTAGGTTTTGAAAAATTTAAAAAAGGATTAAATGATGGAAAAGTATGATTTTGATGAAACGCCAGAATTGGCAGATGATGAGCAAACCCCGTTTTCAGAACGCCAAATTTCTACTGACAACAGCAATCCGACCATTGAAACACTTTGCGCAAGACATGCGCGGGGTAAATTGGATTTACAGCCCAGTTTTCAACGTAATTATGTTTGGGATATTAAGAAAGCCAGCCGCTTAATTGAGTCGGTATTGCTGGGTGTACCGTTGCCGATTATTTACCTGTCGGAAGAAGCCAATGGCAGCACCTGTGTGATTGACGGTCAGCAGCGTCTGACTTCGTTTTTGGCATTTTTTTCGGGTGGATTCCCCGATAAACGTCCTTTTAAATTAACGGGTTTGAATATATTAACTGAATTGAACGGTCAAGGGTTTAAGGAATTAAGCGATGAACAACAAGAAAAGTTTTTAGCTTATGCAATTCCTGTTGTTACTTTTAAAAAAGGGTCTGACCAAAATTTGAAATTTGAAATTTTTGAACGTTTAAATACCGGTTCGGCGCAGTTAAACGACCAAGAATTAAGAAATTGTATTTATCGTGGCGAACTGAATGAATTACTGAAAAAATTGTCGCAATATAAAGAATTTAAGGAATTGATGGGCTTTGATGAGCCTAGAACACGCATGGAAGATTGTGAATGGGTGTTGCGTTTTTGTGCCTTTTATTATTTCACAACTGAAAAATACAAACCTTCCATGAAAAATTTTATGAATCAGATGGCTAGAGAAGGACGTAATCTGTCTGAAAATGAGTTGCAGGAAATAGAAACTGCCTTTAAAAATGCTTGCCAAATGGCAAAAAGTATTTTTGGCGACCACGCATTTAAGCGTTATTATGCAGGCGAATCGCAAACGCAGCAAAACGGGCGTTGGGAAAGTAAAAGATTTAATGCTTCATTGTATGATATTGTTTTGAATTCGTTTGCCCGCCGTAAGAAAAATTCGCTGATGCGCCATGCTGATGCAATCCGTGAGGCGCTGATTGATTTAATGGTTAGCGATAGTGAATTTAATCAGTCTATTACGGCTTCTACCAGTTCGGAAAAACACGTTAAATTGCGCTTCCGAAAATGGAATGATGCATTAGATGCGATTTTGATGAATGAAACCGATGAACCGCGCACATTTTCCTTTCAGTTGAAAAAGCAAATGTGGGACAGCAATCCGACTTGCAGTATTTGTGGGAATCAGATTTTGAGTGTAGATGATGCCGCGTTAGACCATATTGAGCAATACTGGTGCGGCGGTAAAACTGTTCCCGAAAATGCACGTTTGGCGCACCGTTTCTGTAACAATAGCCGTTCACGGAAAGATTAAGTTTCAGGTAGCCTGAAAAATATTTACCAATTGATTATTAAGGAAATTAAAAGATTATGCGTACCAACTACTGCGGCTTAATCAGCGAGCAATATTTAGACCAAACCGTCACCGTCAAAGGCTGGGTACACCGCCGCCGCGACCACGGTGGGGTGATTTTCATTGACCTGCGCGACCGCGAAGGCACGGTGCAGGTGGTGATTGATCCCGATACCCCCGAAGCCTTTGCCACGGCAGACGCTTCGCGCAGCGAATATGTGTTGAGCATTACTGGCCGCGTGCGCCGCCGCCCAGAGGGCACGGAAAACCCGAAAATGGTTTCAGGCAAAATCGAGATTTTGGGCAAAGAAATTGAAGTGCTGAACACCGCCGCCACGCCACCGTTTCCGATTGATGAAGAAAACATCAGCGAAAACGTGCGTTTAACCCACCGCGTGATTGACCTGCGCCGCCCACAAATGCAGCAAAACCTGCGCTTGCGCTATCAAGTGGCAATGGGCGTGCGCCGTTATTTGGACGAGCAGGGTTTTATTGATATTGAAACCCCCGTGCTGACCCGTTCCACCCCCGAGGGCGCGCGCGATTATTTGGTGCCCAGCCGTGTGCATCCAGGTGAATTTTTCGCGCTGCCGCAGTCGCCGCAGTTGTTTAAACAGCTGCTGATGGTGGCGGGTTTTGACCGTTATTATCAGATTACCAAATGTTTCCGCGATGAAGATTTGCGTGCCGACCGCCAGCCCGAATTTACCCAGATTGACTTGGAAACGTCTTTCCTGAACGAAGACGAAATCATGAGCATTACCGAAGGCATGGCAAAACAAGTGTTTAAAGATGCTTTGGGTGTGGATTTGGGCGATTTCCCGCGTATGCCGTTTAGCGAAGCCATGTTCTATTACGGTTCGGACAAGCCCGATATGCGCGTGTCGCTGAAGTTTACCGAGCTGACCGATGTGATGAAAACGGAAGAATTTAAAGTTTTCCGTGGCGCAGCCGATATGCAAGACGGGCGCGTGGTGGCATTGCGTGTGCCCAACGGTGCGAAACTGAGCCGTAAAGACATTGATGAATATACCAAATTTGTCGGCATTTATGGCGCGAAAGGTTTGGCGTACATCAAAGTAAACGATGTGTCCAATTTGAGCAACGGCGAAGAAAGCGGTTTGCAGTCGCCGATTGTGAAATTCCTGTCCGAAAGCTGCCTGAAAACCATTATTGAGCGCACGGGCGCACAAAACGGCGATTTGATTTTCTTTGGCGCGGACAAAGCCAAAATTGTCAATGAAGCCATTGGCGCATTGCGCGTGAAAATCGGGCATGAACACGGCGCGGCGGACGGTTATTTTGTAGATGAATGGAAGCCCTTGTGGGTGGTGGATTTTCCGATGTTTGAATACGATGAGGAAAATCAACGCTATGCGGCGATGCACCACCCGTTCACTTCGCCGAAAGCGGGGCATGAAGATTTAATGGCGACCAATCCCGAACAATGCTTGGCGCGTGCCTATGATATGGTGTTGAACGGTTGGGAAATCGGTGGCGGTTCGGTGCGTATCCACCGCGCCGATATTCAGGAAAAAGTGTTTGCTGCATTGAACATCAGCCCTGAAGAGCAACAGGAAAAATTCGGCTTCCTGCTGGATAATCTGAAATACGGTGCGCCCCCACACGGTGGTTTGGCGTTTGGATTGGACCGTTTGGTGACACTGATGGCGGGTGCGGAATCCATCCGCGATGTGATTGCCTTCCCGAAAACCCAACGTGCCCAATGCTTGTTGACCAATGCACCGAATGCGGTGGACGATAAGCAGTTGCGCGAACTGGGTTTGCGCCTACGCCAAAAAGCGGCGGAAAATAAAGAAGCTTAATTAAAGCGAAAAACAGGCAGCCTGAAACGGATTTTTACGTTTCAGGCTGCCTTGTTTTAACGGTTTTTATTTTGCCGGAACAATTTGGGCTTTATTGCCCAGTTCGTCAATGGCGCGGCGCAACTGTTCGTTACGGATGCCTTGTTCAATGCCTTCTTTGGCCTGTTCAAAGCTGGGGAATTGAATTTGACGTTTGTCATTAACATATAAAATCAGGTGGATATTGCCTTCTTTCAGCGGGGTTTTGGTGTATTGGCCTTTGTTGAGCGCGGCAACGGCCTGATAAACTTCGGGATTGATTTCTTTCAGGTCGTTGAGCGGCACATAGTCGGGAACAATGCCGCCGGTTTGTTTGGCTTCGCCGCTGATGCTGTATTTGGCCGCCACTTCGCTGAATTTTTTCTTGGCGGAAAGGTCTTTTAAGGCAGCCTGCGCCTGTTCGGCTTTGTCGGTAAAGATTTCGCCCAGTTGCACTTCGCTGCTGTTTTGGTAGCGGGCGCGAACCTGTTCGTATTGGCGTTTGACTTGGTCGGCGCTGACCGGCTGTTTGTCAAACAGGTTGGAGGCAAACGCCATCATCAGCAGGTGGTTTTGGTAGTCTGCCCAGTTTTGTTTGAAATCTTTTTGTTTGTCCAAGCCTTTGCTTTTGGCTTCTTTGAGTGCGTCGCTTTCGGCCGCTTGATATTCGCTGCTTTTGTCCAGTTTCAGGCGTTTGGCTTCTTGGGTAACCAGCACTTCGGTAATCAGCTCGTTGGTGATGGCGTTGCGCAGTTGTGGGCCGTCGGGTACTTGGCCGCCGCTGTTGGCTTGGAAAATTTTGGCGCGGCGTTCGATTTCGCTGCTGTCAATTTTAACGCCGTTTACGGTTACGACGGTTTCGGCAGCAAGGCTGCCTGAAAGGGCCAGTGCGGTAAGTGCGGCAAGGTATCGGGTTTTCATTGTCGGTTCTTTCATGGTGTGTCGGGTTGGGAAAAATATTCGGACGGGCTGCGTGCGCTGATGCTGAGTGCGTGAATGCGCTTGTCGGCAAACAGGTCAGACAAGGCCGCCTGAATCATGCGTTGGCGTTGCAGCTTCGGTACGCCTTCAAACTGCTCGCTGACCAGCAGCAGGGCATAATGGCCGCCGCCGCGGTTGCCTGCGTGTCCGATATGTAGGTGGCTGTCGTCGCGCAATTCCAAAACTTCAGGCTGCAGGCCGTGCAACCGTTCGGTCAGCAGGCGGTGCATATCCGTATCAGCCATCGGGAAACACTTTCTTATAGGGGCGGATAAGCAGTTCGGCATACACGCCTGCTTCTACATACGGGTCGGCTTCCGCCCAAGCCTGTGCCGCGTCCAAATCGTCAAAATCGGCAATAATCAGGCTGCCTGAAACCAAGCCGGAATCGTCCGGCATCGGTGTGGGGCCGGCGGTCAGCAAACGTCCGGCCGCGTCCAGTTCGCGCAGGCGCTGCAAGTGGGCGGGACGGGCGGCCAAACGTGCTTCGTGGCTGCCTTCGGCATCGGTGGCCAATAGCATATACAGCATTACGGTTTCTCCTGTGGAAGATGACGGAAAATATAAATTCCTTGTGCCAAAGAAAAAATAACAATTAAAGGCAGGTAGCCATAGAGTTTGTAATTCATCCAAAACGCTTCGCGTTCGGGTGTGAACGGATAAGCAATGCCCAAATTAACTGCCCCCATGGCAAAGAAAAACACCACCCAAGCATAAGCCAGCCGCGTCCACACGCTTTCAGGCAGCGACAGTTCCTGCCCCATCAGCACTTTCAGACCGTTTTTACCGCAAAGTTGGGCAATCAAAATCGCGGCGGCGGTGAGCCAGCAGATAACGGTGGTTTTCAACATAATGTACACAGGGTCGTTCAACAAAATGGTTGCTCCGCCGAACACCACCACCACAATCAGGCTGACCCACTGCATCGCATTGAGTTTTTTAAACTTCAACCAAAGATAAGCCGCCTGCGCCACACCGATGACCACCGCCACCGCCGTAGCCCACACCATATTTTTCGTCAGCAGATAAGTGCCGACAAACAAAATAACCGCCAAAAAATCACTTAACGCTTTCATATTGTTTTGATTTCCAAGAGCATAACGGGATTTAAATTGCAAATGTGCGGATTCAGGCAGCCTGAATCCGCAAACAAACATACCATCATAACAGCCTTTTGAATTTTTTTGCAGCGAAAAAACGCCCGTTTGCACAAATAACACGCCGCCGAGTGTGTCGGATACACCCGCCTTATCCGCCCAATGCTGCGCCATCTTAAAGAAATCACACCTTTTTACTTGGCAGATAAGGGCGCAAACCGCTATCATAACGCCTATTTGAAATCAGTAAATCCGCTGTCTCGGATGGGAGATAAATTTTGAAAACCAATATCAAGTTAATCGCTACCGCCGTTACGCTGGCCGGCTCGCTGAACGCCTGGTCGGCGATGGGCGGGCTGAACGTCCGTTCCCATTTGGGCGAACGCTTTTCCGGCAGCATTACCGTTAGCGGCGACGAAGCACGCGCATTGATGGAAGGCGGACGGGTCAGCGTGTCCGGCGGCATACGCGGCAGTGTTTCCAAAAACGGCAACGGCACGGTAACCGTCCACCTGCGCTCATCACGGCCGATACACGAACCGGTGTTGTCCTTTACCGTCAGCGCCGGTTCGCAAACCCGCGAATACACCGCCATGCTCGATCCGGCACGTTACACCCCCGCCCGTCCTGCCGAGACCAAACGCCCTGCCCAAACCCGTCAGGAAAAGGCAAAAGCCAAAGCAGAGGCCGAGGCGGCCAAATCAGCTGCAAAAGCACAGAAGGCGCAAGAGAAAAAATCAGCCGCAAAAACTGCCGAACAAAATACCAAAGTAGAGATTGTTCAGGATTTTATTAAACGCGATACCGTGACCAACAAGGCCGATACCGCACCGAAACAAACAGCGACATCTCCAGGAAAAACAGCACCTACAATCAAAAATGACAAACCGGCTGCTTCGCAAGCCGTTGAGAAAAAACCTGTATCTCAGGCTCAACCGGCAGCGGCCACGCCCAAAAAACCAACTAAAGCAGCCGTTACCCCGCGCCGTCACCGTGCACAGGCAGGCGAGCGGTTGTCGGATATTGCCGAACGCTACCGTCCGCGTAATATGAGCCTGCAAACCGCCATGCGTGCGCTGGTATTGGCCAATCCGCGTGCCTTCCGCCACGGTACATCCGTGCGTCGTAACGTAACCCTTTATATTCCCACTGAATCACAATGGCATGTTTATGCCCAGCGTGCGCAAACCTCAGCACCGGCCACGATGCAGGCAACGCAAACGCCACGCCGTGCGGTACAAAATTCTGTCCATGCGGCCCCGTCGTCCGGTAAAGTTGCCCAGCCGAGTTCAAATGTGCCTGCAGCCGGTACAACAGAGGGGGTTGTGGCCGATGCACCGGCACCCAAACCTGCATCAGCGGCTCCTGCAAGCCATGAAACGAAACCGGAGTCGGGCGGCAGTATTCCGGCCTCTTCCGTGGATAATACTGCTAACGCAGCCAAAACCGCCTCATCCGCACCGACAACAGCCAACAATACACCCGACACGGCAGCATCAGATGTGGCAGCTTCCCAAGCTTCTATGGAAAATGCCGCGTCAGCAGCGTCAGAGGCGGCATCTGCTGTGCCTCAAGCCGTTTTGCCGCCTGAAGAAACACGATCACCCATAGCAGTATCTGAACCTGCTGAAACAGTTGAAGGAGAAAGTGAAGACGGAAATTGGTTGGTTTTAGGCGCTGCAGCAGCAGGTGGTGCCGCCGTATTAGGTGGTGGTGCCTATGCAATTTATTCCCTGATTCGCCGTCGCAGACAGGATGGCAGTATAGAAGAAACTGAAGAAGAAATAGATGATGACGATGTTTTATGGGATGAAGAGCCGACACCGTCGTCAAGCTTGAAAAAACAGGCTTTGGCTGCGACCCAATATTCGGAAGATTTAACTGAAAAATCAGTAGGAGCTGATGGGAACGAAACCGAAGCGGCTCAAGGTGATTTCAGTTTGGATACATTTGAGCCGGAGGGAATCCACTCGGATAATTATTCAGAATCTTTTGATGCCGAACCGGAGCAGGAAGATGATTGGGCTTGGTTGGAGGGGGGGAATAAACCTGAACCGACTTCTGATGCCGATGCATTTGAAGGTGAGGAATGGCTACTGGATGAAAGTCCTGATGATATCAGTCTGACTGTATCTGCTGCTACTTCTGATAAGGCGGAGGCAAGTTCTTCATCTAATGAAGAGTTTGTTATTGAAGATGACTTGTCAGAATTTCAAATTGAGTCGGATTTGGATGATTTTGTTTTGTCCGATGATGCTCAAACCTCATCTGTAAGTAACGATTTGGATTTAAGCGGACTGGACGGATTAGGCGATTTGGACTTTAGTCTGCCGAAATCTGAAGCGGCAGCGCCGAAGAAACAGTCGGCTGCGGCAGAAGATGATTTGGATTTAAGCGGACTGGACGGATTAGGCGATTTGGACTTTAGTCTGCCGAAATCTGAAGCGGCAGCGCCGAAGAAACAGTCGGCTGCGGCAGAAGATGATTTGGATTTAAGCGGACTGGACGGATTAGGCGATTTGGACTTTAGTCTGCCGAAATCTGAAGCGGCCGCGCCGAAGAAACAGTCGGCTGCGGCAGAAGATGATTTGGATTTAAGCGGACTGGACGGATTAGGCGATTTGGACTTTAGTCTGCCGAAATCTGAAGCGGCCGCGCCGAAGAAACAGTCGGCTGCGGCAGAAGATGATTTGGATTTAAGCGGACTGGACGGATTAGGCGATTTGGACTTTAGTCTGCCGAAATCTGAAGCGGCCGCGCCGAAGAAACAGTCGGCTGCG
>JAUNOT010000008.1:0-12677 GCA_030537065.1 Conchiformibius sp. | reverse complement strand
GGCAGAAGATGATTTGGATTTAAGCGGACTGGACGGATTAGGCGATTTGGACTTTGGTCTGCCGAAATCTGAAGCGGCCGCGCCGAAGAAACAGTCGGCTGCGGCAGAAGATGATTTGGATTTAAGCGGACTGGACGGATTAGGCGATTTGGACTTTGGTCTGCCGAAATCTGAAGCGGCCGCGCCGAAGAAACAGTCGGCTGCGTCAGAAGATGATTTGGATTTAAGCGGACTGGATGGATTAGGCGATTTGGACTTTGGTCTGCCGAAATCTGAAGCAGCCGCGCCGAAGAAATCACCCGCACAAGCAGTTATTGATGATTTGGGCTTGGACGGATTGGGTGATTTGGACTTTGGCTTGCCCAAAGCTGAAGTTGCTTCACCTCAAGAATCTTTAGCTGCTACGCCTGATGTGGTTTCTACAAAATCACCTGCACAAGCGGTCATTGATGATTTGGGCCTAGACGGATTAGAAGATTTGGACTTTGGTTTGCCGAAGCCCGAAGCTGTGATGCCGAAACAATCTTCGGCCGTAGCAGATGATGATTTGAACTTAAGTAATCTGGACGAGTTGGAAAGCTTGGATTTCAATAGTTCTGTTTCGGAGCAGGTACAGGCCGGTCATTCAGACTCAGACGGATTAGGCGCTTTGGATTTTGATCCGTTTAAGCTGGAAGCTTCAGAACATCATGCGGACGCAATGGAATTGGCTGACGCCGAAAGTCTGAGGCTGCCTGAAAGTAATGGACTGGAGCTGAAAGAGGTTGCAAGCATTTCTAGCGGTTTGTCTGAAGCAGATGATACTGCGCTGATGATGCCCGAATTGCAGGATGGCGGTTTGTCTTGGGAGCAACATCCTGCTGTAGCTGGCGATGATAAGGATTCAGGCTTGGTGTTTTCATCCATGGAAGAAGTCAATCAGGCTGAAACTTTGGATAATCATTTGGCGGTGTCCGATACTTTTGACACTTTGGATATGCCGACCGAATCCCTGTCTATGGCGGATGATGCTTGGTTGGGTGATTTGGATGAAAGCATGGCGTTTGCCGATTTGCCCGAACCGGAAAGCGGGGGGGAGTCTGTTTCTTTAGGCGAGCTGGCAGATTTGGAAAGCTTTGATGCTTCAGATTGGGACGATGATATGCTGGCATCTGACGGCAGTGTCGGTTTCGTATCCGGTGCGGTCGGAATGGAAGAGCCGCAGGAAGCCAAATTGGATTTGGCCAGAATGTACTTGGATATTGAAGATGAAGCAGCTGCCCGTGATACTTTGACGGAGCTGGTGGCCGAGGCCAGTGGTGAAGTCTTGGAAGAGGCCAAGCGTTTGTTAGCCGACTTGGGATAACAGACAGATAATGAAAACCGTCCGACAGCCTTAATGGTATGGCGGACGGTTTTTTGTGTTTGTTAAAACTTGGGTCGGACAGGTTAAATCGGGATAAACCGGATTGTGGGGCAGGGGGATTTCATGCTATCGTTAAAATGTTTTATTTCTCATATGGCGTTGGGTTTGTTTTACGGTACTGTCGGCGGCTTGCCGCCTTGTAACTGTTTTTTGTGAACCAGCTATAATATTTTCTCTAGGATTCTGATAAAAGGAATATGTCAAATGATGAAAAAAAGTATAATAATTTTTGCCGCAGCAGGGATTTTGGCAGTAAGCGGTTGTGCCAATACTGATATTTACGGCGGTAATGTATACCGTGGTGACCAAGCCAAAGAAATGCGCAGCATCAGTTACGGTACGATTGTTTCCGTGCGTCCGGTAAAAATTCAGGCGCAAAGCTCGGGGGCGCTCGGTTCGGTAGGGGGCGGTGTGATTGGCGGAATTGCCGGCTCTAGTGTGGGTGGTGGGCGCGGAAGTGCCATTATGAGTACGGTCGGTGCTTTGGTCGGCTCTATTGTGGGCAGCCAGTTGGAGCAGAAAGCCAGTCAGGTAACTTCTTTGGAAATGGTAATCCGTAAAGATGACGGTACGGAAATTGTGGTGGTACAAAAGCAGGAAGCGGGCTTTGAGGCGGGTAAACGGGTACGGATAGTGGGTAGTGCATCTGATGTGAATGTATCGCCTTTGTAAGTTATTTGAACTCTATCAAAACAGGCTGCCTGAAACGGAAAAAACCGTTTTCAGGCAGCCTGAATGATTTGTTTAATGTTTAGCCTAACTCTGCTAACGCCGCATCCGATTCGCGGTTAATCTCTTCCAAAGCTTCCTGCCACGCCAGCCAGTCTTCTTCGCACGCGTTCAGGCGGCTTTTAATTTGCGCCGCCTCCGCCAAAGCCTGCTGTAAAGCGGCTTTATTATCGGGCGCATAGGCGTTTTCATCGCCCAAATAAGCATCCAGCTCACTTTGACGCTGTTGCAGCCGCGCCATTTCCTGTTCCGCCTGTTGGATTTTTTGTTGCAGCGGTTTGCTGCGGCGGGCGCGTTCCTGTCGGATTTGCGCTTCCAAACGTTTGTTGTCTTTACGGCTTTGGCCGCGTTCGGAAGCGGCAGGCGCATTGGACTGGTTTTGTTGCAAACGCCATTGGCGGTAATCGTCCAAATCGCCGTCAAACGGCTGCAGGCTGCCCTGATGAATCAGTAAAAATTGGTCGGTGGTGCTTTCCAGCAGTGAGCGGTCGTGCGACACGACAATCAACGCGCCCTGAAAACTTTGCAAAGCCAAAGTCAGGGCATGGCGCATATCCAAGTCCAGATGGTTGGTCGGTTCGTCCAGCAGCAGCAGGTTTGGCTTTTGCCACACCAGCATCGCCAAAGCCAAACGGGCTTTTTCGCCGCCGGAAAACGGGGCAATGGCTTGCAGGGCGGTGTCGCCGACAAAGTGGAAGCCGCCCAAAAAGTTGCGGATATCCTGTTCTTTGGCATCGGGGCTGAGTTTTTGAATGTGCCACACGGGGCTTTGGTCGTCGCGCAAAATATCCAGTTGGTGCTGGGCGAAATAGCCGATATTGAGCTTGTCGGCGCGGACGATGCTGCCGTTTTGTACGTTCAGGCTGCCTGAAAGGGCTTTAATAAAGGTGGACTTACCTGAGCCGTTTACGCCCAGCAAACCGTAGCGTGCACCATTTTCTAAAGACAGGCTGATGCGGTGCAACACGGTTTCGCTGCCGTAGCCCAAGTCGCAGTTTTCCAGTTTCAGCAAGGGATTGGGCAGATGGTCGGGCACGGCAAACTGAAAATGAAATTCGCTGTCCAAATGGGCGGGGGCAAGCCGTTCCAGTTTGTTTAGGGCTTTAATGCGGCTTTGCGCTTGTGTGGCTTTGGTGGCTTTGGCCTTGAAGCGGTCGATAAAGGATTGTAAATGTTGGATATGCGCCTGCTGTTTGGCATAGGCGGCCTGTTGGTTGGCCAAGCGTTGGGCGCGTTCTTTCAGGTAGAAATCGTAGTTGCCGCCGTAGCCGTGCAGTTTTTGCTGCGACAACTCCAGCGTGTGGGTGGTTACGGCGTTCAGAAAATCGCGGTCGTGGGAAATAATGATTTGGGTACAGGCTTGGGCGGCAAGGTGCTGCTCCAGCCACAGCACGGTTTCCAAATCCAAGTGGTTGGTCGGTTCGTCCAGCAGCAGCAAGTCGGCGCGGCACATCAAGGCCTGCGCCAGATTCAGGCGCATCCGCCAGCCGCCGGAAAAGGCTTTGACAGGTTTGGCGTGTTCGTCTTGGGCAAAACCCAGCCCGTCCAGCAGCTTGGCGGCACGGGCAGGTGCAGTGTAGGCATCGATTTCGTCCAGTTTGGCATGGTATTCGGCCATCGCCAAACCGTTATTGTCGGCTTCGGCCTGCGCCAAGGCTGCCTGAAAATGCTGCAAATCGGCATCGCCCTGCAAAACATAATCCAATGCGGACACGTCCAAAGCGGGGGTTTCCTGCGCCACCGCCGCCAGTTTCCAATGTTTGGGCAGCGTCAGGTCGCCGCCGTCGGGCGTAAGTTCGCCTTTTATCAGGGCAAACAGGCTGGATTTGCCGGTGCCGTTGCGGCCGATTAAGCCGACCCGTTGGCGCGGGGCGATTTGGGCATCGGCGCGGTCCAGCAGCACTTTGCTGCCGCGTTGGAGCGTGAGTTGGCGGATTTCAAGCATGGTGTTTCACGTTATTGACAAAACCGCCTATTTTAACCGAAACGGTCTGAAGGGCTGCCGATATTTCAGGCTGCCTGAAAAAAAGGGGTTGCACGGCCAAACAGCCGCGCAACCCTACCAACCGGTAAATAAATATGAACATACTTTCGCTATTGTAAACAAAATAGGTGCTTTTGTAAAGTATTCCAAAAAGGAATATTTGGGGCATGCAGAGATAATCGGGCATCATGAGCCTGACCATCCACCATCCCCGCTACCAAAAACTGCGGGCGCATGTAAAACAACTGCGCCAAGCGGCAGGCCTGACCCAAAAACAGATGGCGCAGCTATTGGGGGTAACCCAATCGCATATTTCCAAAATTGAAAACGGCGATCGCTATATGGACGTTTTGTTTTATATTGACTGGTGCGCCGCCTGCGGGCAAAACGCGGGGGAGGAAATCCGCAAGCTGGCGGATTAAGGTGATACAATCGCCGTTTTCAGGCAGCCTGTGGAGTAGGGCATGAGCATCAAATCCGACCGTTGGATACGCCGCATGAGCGAGCAGTACGGCATGATTGAACCGTTTGAACCGCGTCAGGTGAAAGAAGCAGACGGCAAAAAAATTATTTCCTACGGCACATCCAGCTACGGCTACGATATCCGTTGTGCCAATGAATTTAAAATTTTTACCAATATCAACAGCACCATTGTTGACCCGAAAAATTTTGATACGCGCAATTTTGTGACGGTGGAAGACGAGTTTTGCATTATTCCGCCCAATTCGTTTGCCTTGGCGCGGACGGTGGAATATTTCCGTATTCCGCGCAATATCTTAACCGTATGTTTGGGCAAATCTACCTATGCCCGTTGCGGCATTATCGTCAACGTTACCCCGTTTGAGCCGGAGTGGGAAGGCTTTGTAACATTAGAATTTTCCAATACCACGCCGCTTCCGGCCAAAATCTATGCCGGCGAAGGCGTGGCGCAGGTTTTGTTTTTTGAAAGCGATGAAGTGTGCGAAACATCGTATAAAGACCGCAACGGCAAATATATGGGGCAGACCGGCGTGACCTTGCCGAAAACCTGAAGAATCAAAAAATGGACAGACCCGAACAACTTTCACCTAAAGCCGCCAGCAAATTTCTCAGCTATATCCTGCGCCACCATCCCGAGGCGGTCGGCGTGGAATTGGACAGGGAGGGCTGGACGGATATTGATATGCTGCTGGTGCAAACCGCCTTGCACGGCCGCCCCATCAGCCGCGATTTATTGCAAACGGTGGTGGAAACCAATAATAAAAAACGTTTTACCCTGTCGCCCTGCGGCAAACGGATTCGGGCGGCACAAGGGCATTCTACGCCGCAGGTGGCCATCAGCCACATGCCGCAATGTCCGCCTGATGTACTGTATCACGGCACGGCGGCGGCTTTTTTGGATGCCATCCGTCAGCAGGGGTTGCTGGCCGGGCAACGTCATCACGTCCATTTGAGTGCGGACGTACAAACGGCGCGGCAGGTCGGCATGCGCCACGGCAAACCCTGTGTTTTGACGGTGGATGCGGCGCAAATGTACGCCGCAGGCTTTGAATTTTATTTAAGCGATAACGGTGTGTGGTTGACCGAAAGCGTACCGGTGCGTTTTTTGGATTTTCAGGCTGCCTGAAAATATTTTCTTCAGGGGCTGTTGCCGTTTTGCATAAGGCAGCAACCCCTAATTGTCTGCGGCTTCTCTATCCAATTCAGCCAGCCACGCCAGTTTTTCGCCGATTTTGATTTCCAAACCGCGCGGCACGGGGCGGTAAAAATCGGGTTCGTCCATGCCGTCGGGCATATAGCGTTCGCCTGCGGCATAGGCATGCGGTTCGTCGTGGGCGTAACGGTAGCGGCGGCCGTCCGCATCGGCATGGTATTCGGCTTCATTGCACAAATGCGGCGGCACGGCTGCGCTGCCGTGTCCGCGCACAAATGTCTGCATCTGTTTAAACGCGCTGTAACCGGCATTGGATTTGGCCGCTGCCGCCAGATATAAAACCGCCTGCGCCAAAGCCAGTTCGCCTTCGGGTGAGCCGAGCCGTTCGTAAACGGCGGCAGCATCGTTGGCAATTTGTAAGGCGCGCGGGTCGGCCAAACCGATGTCTTCCCACGCCATGCGGATAATGCGCCGCGCCAGATAGCGTGGGTCAGCACCGCCGTCCAGCATGCGGCAAAACCAGTACAGGGCGGCGTTGGGGTGCGAGCCGCGCACGGATTTGTGCAGGGCGGAAATTTGTTGGTAGAAGGCATCGCCCTGTTTGTCAAAACGGCGCAGACGGCTGCCGAGCAGGCTGCGGACGGCGGCTTCGTTGATGTGGCGGCTGTGTTGGTGTAGGGCGGCGGTCAGGGCTTGTTCGAGCAGGTTGAGCAGGCGGCGGGCATCGCCGTCGGCGTGGGCAATCAGAAGGTCGCGGGCGGCTTCGTCTAAAGTCAGTGCGGTGTATTCAGGCAGCCTGAACGCTTTGGCGCACAAGGCGGCCAAGTCGTCTGCCTGCAAAGGGCGCAGGGTGTAAACCTGTGTGCGGCTGAGCAGGGCGGCATTGACTTCAAACGACGGGTTTTCGGTGGTGGCACCGATAAAGCTGATTAGGCCGCTTTCCACATGCGGCAGAAAAGCGTCTTGTTGGGCTTTGTTAAAGCGGTGGACTTCGTCCACAAATAAGATGGTGCGCCGTCCGTGGGCGCGTGCAGCTTCGGCGCGTTGCACAGCGTCGCGGATGTCTTTGATGCCGGAAAAGACGGCAGACAGGGGCAGAAATTCGGCATCAAAACCTTGCGCCATTATGCGTGCCAAAGTGGTTTTGCCGATGCCGGGTGCGCCGTACAGCAGCATGGAATGGGGAATGCCGCTTTCCCATGCCAAGCGCAGGGGTTTGCCCGCGCCGGTTAAATGCGCTTGGCCGAGTACATCGTCCAAGTGTTGCGGGCGCAGGCGTTCAGCCAATGGGGCGGCAGGAGCGGCGGCGGTAAACAGGTCAGTCATGCTTTTTTTGGCGCAGGCAACAGGCAACGGCAATATCGCCGTCCACACGGCAGCAGCAAGGCAGGATTTCGTCGGGCATCACAAACGCCATCGGCACATCGCGGTAGGACACGCTGCCTGAAAGCAGCTTTAGGCGGCAGGAACCGCAATAGCCGTTTTTGCATTGGTATTCAACCTGATGGCCGGTGCGTTCCAGCGCATCCAGCAGGGTTTCGTGCGGCGGCAGTTCAAATGTGCTGTCGGTGGTGGTGATACGCGGCATGGTGTTTCCTTAAACAGTTTTCAGGCAGCTGCGCGGCAGGCTGCCTGAAACATAGTTTTACTGATTACAACTCAAAATCGCCCAAATCTTCCGCATTGACCTTCGCATCAATCTGGCCAATCAGATACGACGAAATTTCCACTTCCTGCGGCGCAACCTGAACATTATCGGACGACAGCCACGCATTAATCCACGGAATCGGATTTTGGTTCGCACCTGGGAAAGCCGGCGGCAAGCCAACCGCACCCATACGCAGATTGGTAATGTATTCAACATATTGGCTGAGAATATCTTTATTCAGTCCAATCATCGAGCCGTCTTTAAACAGGTATTCCGCCCATTCTTTTTCCTGCTGGGCGGCGGTTTTAAACAACTCAAAACATTCGTCGTGCAGCTCGGCGGCAATCGCGGCCATTTCGGGGTCGTCCGCGCCGTTACGCATCAGGTTCAACATATGCTGGGTAGAAGTCAGGTGCAGAGCTTCGTCACGCGCAATCAGCTTGATAATCTTGGCGTTGCCTTCCATCAACTCGCGTTCGGCAAAGGCAAACGAGCAGGCAAACGATACATAAAAACGAATCGCCTCCAACACGTTTACGCACATCAGGCACAAATACAGTTTTTTCTTCAACTCGCGCAGGGAAACGGTAACGCTTTTGCCGTTTACCGTATGCCGCCCTTCGCCCAAGAGATTGTAATATTGGGTATATTCAATTAAATCATCGTAATAGCAGGCAATATCTTCGGCGCGGGCAATGATGTATTCGTTCTGTACGATGTCGTCAAATACGATGGACGGGTCGTTAACAATATTGCGGATAATATGGGTGTAGCTGCGCGAGTGGATGGTTTCGCTGAAACTCCATGTTTCAATCCACGTTTCCAGTTCGGGAATGGACACCAAAGGCAGCAAAGCCACATTCGGGCTGCGCCCCTGAATGGAATCAAGCAGGGTTTGGTATTTTAAATTACTGATAAAAATATGTTTTTCGTGGTCAGGCAGGTTGGCGTAGTCAATACGGTCGCGCGAAACGTCGATTTCCTCCGGCCGCCAAAAGAAAGACAGTTGTTTTTCAATTAGTTTTTCAAAAATTTCGTATTTTTGCTGGTCGTAACGCGCCACATTAACCGATTGGCCGAAAAACATCGGTTCGGTGAGGGCGTTGTTGGCTTCTTTGCTGAAGGTGCTGTAATGCATGGTGAGGTGTTCGCAGGACATGGCGGCTTCCTAAAGGTTAAAACGGCAGGCATTTTAACGCCGATTGGCGGGTTTGTTTATCTATTGCGGTCATAAAATGCTGCCCGAAATGTTTTCAGGCAGCCTGCAATATGGCGGAAGCGTGGGTATTGACGTGGGTCAAAACCGCTCGTTGGCGGCCAGATAACGCCATTGTCCGGGCGGCAGTGCGCCCAGTTTGACCCGTCCGATGCGGATGCGTTTCAGCCCGACCACGCGCAGCCCGACCAGTTCGCACATACGGCGGATTTGCCGTTTCTTGCCTTGGCGCAGCACAAAACGCAGTTGGTCTTCGTTTTGCCACGACACTTGTGCGGGGCGCAGGGCTTCGCCGTCCAAACTCAAGCCGTGGTTCAACAAGGCCAAACCTTGCGCCGACAGGCTGCCTTTTACCCGCACCAAATATTCTTTTTCGCTGCCGCCGTCGCCGCTAATCAGCTGTTTGGCGATGCGGCCGTCTTGGGTCAGCACCAGCAGCCCGACCGAATCAATGTCCAAACGTCCGGCGGGGGCAAGTCCACGCAGGTGTTTCGGGTCAAAAGCAATGCGGCTGGTGTCGCCCGTCCAACGGTTGGCTTCGCTAATCAGCTCCACGGCGGCGCGGTAGTCTTTTTCAGGCTGCCCGCTTACATAGCCGACCGGTTTGTTGAGCAAAATGGTTACGCGCTGTGCCTGCTGCTGATGGGCGCGTTTGTCCAAATCAATGCGGTCGCGCAGGCCGACTTTCTGACCGAGTACGGCGGTTTGGCCGTTTACTTTTACCCAGCCGTTTTCAATATAGCTGTCGGCTTCGCGGCGGGAACACAAGCCCAGTTGCGCCATGCGTTTGGACAGGCGCATGGGTTCGGCGGAATCGGGAATCGGGGACATGGCAGGCTGCCTGAAAAACAAAAGGCGGATTATAGCGGCTTTGCAGACGGAACAGCAGCAGCCTTGTCCGTTTGTTTGATTTCTTTCAGGATTTGACGCAAATTGTCGGCAGCAACCGGATTGCCCACCTCTACTGCTACCAACATCCAGCGTGCGGCTTCGTATAAATCGCGAGGAATGCCGTGTCCGTTTTTATACATCATCGCCAAATTGTAGCTGCCGCCGCGATGACCTTGCAGGGCAGACTGGCGGTACAACGACAAAGCGCGGGCATAATCTTGGCGTACACCGTCGCCGTCTTCATACATTAAGCCCAATATATTTTGGGCTTGCGCATCATTTTTTGCAGCCGCCTGTTCCGCCCAATATCGGGCTTGGGCGGTATCTTTGGCTAGCTGTCCGCGTCCCTCCGCATACCACAGCCCCAAACGGCTTTGCGCCGCCGTATGCCCCATTTTGGCCGCCCGAAGATAACTTTTTACCGCTTTTGGAAAATCTTTTGCCAATTCTTGACTTTCCCCCTGTCGGTAATAAGCCTCCATGGCTTTTTGCTGCCATTTTTTACTCTGTTCCGGCTGCGGCGGCAAACCGTTGCGGTAAAGTTCCGCCAAACGTTCCTGTGCCGGTGCATAGCCGCTTTGCGACAAATCCTGCAAAGCGGCCAGCAAAGTTAGGTAATCCCCTTGTTGTCCGGCTGCTTCGGCTTGGGACAGCCTTGCTTCTTTTTGCCAATCCTTATCTTTTGCCGAAATGTCGTGTATCCCCATGCCCACCACCACTTTGGCATGAGCGACACCGCCCAGCAGCATAAGGCAAACAGCAGCCGTATAGCCGTACAGGCAGAAATTGATTTTGTGTTTCATTGCGGTAATCCATGCTGTCATCAAACTTAAATCATAATATTAAAAATTGATTTTAAACAAGATATTTTTATTATTTCAGGCAGCCTGAAACGCTTGGATAAAGCCGCCGCTAAAGTTACAATAAGCCCTTTTATCCGCCGCAAACGGCTTCCTGCACTTTTTAAGGATAACGCTATGAATACCCTGAAATTTACCAAAATGCACGGCTTGGGCAACGATTTTATGGTGGTGGACGGCATCAGCCAGCATTTTGACCCGTCTGCCGCACCGATTGCACAATGGGCCGACCGCCGCACCGGCATCGGTTTTGACCAGCTGCTGCTGGTGGAATGTGCGGACACGGCCGACTTCCGCTACCGGATTTTTAACGCCGACGGCAGCGAAGTGGAACAATGCGGCAACGGCGCACGCTGTTTCGTCCGTTTTGTGGCCGAACAGGGGCTGACCGACAAACGCGAAATTGTGGTGGAAACCGCCAAAGGCATTATCGGCCCGCGTTTAAATGATGACGGCAGCGTCACCGTCAATATGGGGCAGCCGCGTTTTGTACCGGAAGAAATCCCCTTTGTGCTGCGTGCAGGCGAAACCGCCGATGCCCAAAGCTATATTGTCGTCAACGGCTTAGACAGCGCGGAAATGAGCATGGTCGGCATGGGCAATCCGCATGCGGTGATGCTGGTGGGCGATGTGGCCGATGCGCCGGTGGAAACATGGGGCGAAGCGCTGCAACGGCATCCGCGTTTTCCCGAGCGTGTCAATGTCGGCTTTATGCAGGTGTTGGACAGACAAAACATCAAGTTGCGCGTGTACGAGCGCGGTGCGGGCGAAACCCAAGCCTGCGGCACAGGCGCGTGTGCGGCGGTGGTGGCCGGTGTGCGTTTGGGCTTGCTGGACGCAGGCGCGGATGTGCGCGTGTCGCTGCCGGGTGGTGATTTGCAGATTGCTTGGCAGGAAGGCGGCGATGTGCTGATGACGGGGCCGGCGGTGCGGGTGTTTGACGGTGAAATAGATTATTGATTATTGTAAACCGTTTTCGGGTGATGGCTGCCTGAAAACGGAGCTGATGATAAAGGGTAGGGCATGTCGTTGTTAGATGGGCAAACTGTATTGTATGCGGTTGGTGCGGTATTTTTGATGGCGGCATGGCGCCGGAAACAGTTTGTTTGGCTGTCTGCCGTTGTTCTTTTGGGCTTGGCGGGCTGGATGCTGTGGGGCGGGGTGTTGGGGGATTGGGGAACGGCGGCAGCGCTGAATGTTTATATGCTGTTTTTTTATATTTTTTTAGGCAGCTTGTTCTTTTTTTGGAACAATATGGCGCGTATGCCCGACCGTTCATATTATTGGCGTTTGCATAACGGCGGACGGTTTTTGGGTTATTGGGCATTGGCGGCCGTGGCGCAGTATGCGGCATTAATGTTATGGATTTTGCTGATATATTGGCAGTATCCGCAGCCGTTTGTTGCGGTGTGGGTGGTGCGTTTGTTGCAGATGGCCGTGTGGTCGCCTTGGCCGTGGGTAGCCGTACAGGCGGTGTTGATGGCTGTGTTTTACGGTTATGCCCGAATTAATGGTGAAAACCGCTATGCGGTTTTCAGCCTGCACAGTTTGTCGGCAGGGGTATTGTTGGCTTTGTTGTGCCAAGCGGTGGAGGTTTCGGGTATGGCACGCTTGTTGCCGCGTTTGTTGCATTATTGGTTAAGTTAAATGGAAACCGAACAAAATCAAATTATAGAAACGGTGCTGCCGGCATTTCGGGTGGCAGGGTTGGACTGCAAAACTTGTCCGAATGATGTGGAAAAAGATTGGGCGCAATTGTGGCAGCAGTGGTTTTCAGGCAGCCTGAAAACCCGTATGCCTGCTTTCAGTCAGACTGTTTATTGTGTTTTTATTTGTGAGGACGGGCAAATATGCCGTTTGTTGTTGGGCAATCTGCTTAGTGCCGATGCACCGTTGCCGGAAGGGGCGGCGGAATGCTGGCTGCCGCCGCAACATTACCGTGTTTCTCCTTTGACGGCATGCAGCGCGGAGGCGGCATTGGCGGGATGGCAGGCAACGGCATCGGTCAACCGGCAACGGCAATATGATTTTGCCAGTTACCCGCCATCGGGTATGGGTAAGTTGTATCAGAGTATTCAGGGTGAGGCGGTGGCAATAATATCCTGTGAATAGTCATTACGCGGCCAAAATTCGCTTTCGCGGCCGCATGCTGCTAAAAACGCCGCCAGCGCATCGTTTTGTGCGGCGGCGCTATCCAGCCGGTTAAACTCACGGCGGAAGGTTTCGCCTTGCGGCAGCCGCGCCAGATACCAGCCAATGTGTTTGCGGGCGATGCGTATGCCTGCGCTTTCGCCGTAAAAGTCGTGCATGG
>JAUNOT010000124.1 GCA_030537065.1 Conchiformibius sp. | reverse complement strand
TCGTATTCATGACTGGAGATTATAGGTGAATATTAAATGATGACACACCCTAGGGTAACGGTCTGCAAATATCCATAAATTGCTTTGTGCCAAACATTCGCGCCATGCTTCCACAACTTCTGCATTATCTTGACCGCTTTGCAACCATTTTACGCCCGCAAGTGCCTGATAGATTTCATAAACATAATTTGGCTTCCAATGTACTTCTTGTTTTAAGGTAATGGCGGTATTTAATCGCGATAAGGCAGTGGGTAGAAACGGGTCATACAAATCTTTTTGACCGACACTATAAGCATAGAACACATTCACTAATGTGCTACTGGCATATGAGCCATGCATACTCTCTAATTCTTGATTGGCTTTCTTTTTCTCATAGTGGTATGCAAAACCATCTTCTGGGTGGTTTGGATAGAGTTCTAATTTTCTCAATAAATCTTTTTTAATAGTTTGCATTATTTTTCTTTCTGATGGGATGGGCTGACTGCTGCCATCATACGGCGCAACAAAAAACCGCACAAGCACCGAAAGGCATAAGTGCATATTGACCTAAAGTGAGCGCAAAATTGCGTTAAAATCCAAAGCACCGTACCGTTTTTCAGGCTGCCTGAAAGGAAAATCATGCTGACTTTAAGCAATATTTATCAATACCCCGTTAAATCCATGCGCGGCAATGCCTTAACGCACAGCCGTCTGGATGAAATGGGTGTGGCGGGCGACCGCGTATGGTTGCTTGCCGAACCGGACGGCACGTTTATCACCGCGCGCAGCTTTCCCGAATTGTTGCGCTGGCAGGCGCAGATTGAAGCAGACGGTACGCTGCACCTGTTTGCCCCCGACGGCGACAGCCGCCGCATTGCCCCGTCTGCCTTGGCTGCCGAGCAAAATGTGCGTGTGTGGAAAGACCGTTTTTCCGCCCACGGCGGCGACGGCGAAACCGATGCGTGGCTGTCGCACAAATTGGCGCGTCCCGTGCGTTTGCACTATATCGGCGGCGTTTCACAGCGTTTATTGCAGGGGCAGACGCCCTTGTCGTTTGCCGACGGCGCACCGGTTTTGCTGACCCACACCGCCTCGCTGGATGCACTCAACCGCGAATTGGGCGAAAGCTTTAGCATGAACCGTTTTCGTGCCAATTTGGTGGTGGCGGGCGGCGAAGCCTTTGCCGAAGAAAGCTGGCAGCGTATCCGCATCGGCGGCGTGGTTTTGCGCCATTACAAACCTTGCACCCGCTGCGTGCTGACCACCATCTGCCCCGATACCCTTGTCAAACATCCTGCCCAACAGCCGCTTTTGTGGCTGGCGAAAAACCGCCGCGCCCTGTTCGGCGTGAATCTGCTGGTGGAGCAGGGTGGCAGCCTGTCTGTCGGCGATAGGGTAGAAATTCTAGAATAAATTTATTGAAAACATGGTTTTAAAACTTTTCAGGCAGCTTGAAAACCGCCTGCGGCCGCCCGCGTTTGTAAAAATCCGCATTATTTTCCACTATTCGCTTGATTCGTAACAAACAATTAGGGATAATCCGCAACCTAAACAAACACCGAGGTACCACCGAAATGACACTTACGAAAGCCGAACTTGCTGATATTTTGGTAGAAAAAGTCAGCAGCGTCAGCAAAAACGATGCCAAAGAAATCGTTGAGCTGTTTTTTGAAGAAATCCGCGCCACCTTGGAGCAGGGCGAAGAAATCAAAATTTCCGGTTTCGGCAATTTCCAACTGCGCGACAAACCGCAGCGTCCCGGCCGTAATCCCAAAACCGGCGAAGAAGTTCCCATCAGTGCCCGCCGTGTGGTTACCTTCCACGCCAGTCAGAAACTTAAAGGCATGGTGGAGCACTACTATGACAAACAACGCTAAACTGCCGTCCATTCCCGCCAAACGCTATTTCAGCTTGGAAGAAGTCTGCCGTTTGGCCAATATCCGGCCGGAACAGTTGGCGCAATGGCAGTTGGAGCAAGGGCGGATAGTCGGCTATGGCGGCGACCGTTTTACCCGATTAGATGTAATGAAAATCAGACAGTTGCAATACAGTATGGCCGATAACTTTGCCCGTGGCCATGTAGACGCAGACGGCAATCCCGTTATCAGCGCCGAAGGAATGCGGGACGGTTTGAACAATATTTTGGAAAAAATTGAAAAAACCCTTGCCAACTGATTTCTCCCTGACTATAATTCGCATCTTTCCCGAGTCGGAGTGTGGCGCAGTCTGGTAGCGCACTTGCATGGGGTGCAAGGGGTCGAAGGTTCGAATCCTTTCACTCCGACCAAAATTTTTAAGAAAGTCAGCTAGTTATTAGCTGGCTTTTTTTGTTGTGTTTTTGGGGTGTGCCAATTTTGTGCCAATCTTCCCTGAATTATTTGCGTGTAAGTGAAGGTGTTCAACACTTAAATGAGCATATTTGCGTAACATGGAAATGTCGTTCCAACCGCCTAACTCCTGCAAAACGTGTAAAGGTGTGCCGTTCATTAGATGCCGAGTTGCCCATGTATGCCGTAAATCATGAAAGTGGAAGTTTTGAATATCTGCTCTTTCTAAAGCTCCACGCCATGCTTTACCGTTTACCCTTTTGATGGGTTTTCTCCTGAATACGAAAACATGCGTTGGGTCATCTCCTAAACATGCAGCTAATACTGTCATGGCATCATCATTTAACGGTACACCGATAGATTGGCGAGATTTGGCTTGGTCAGCATAAATCCACGCTTGCCGCCGTGCTAAATCAATTTGCTGCCATGTAAGAGCCAAAATATTACTCATGCGTAAGCCGGTGGATAGGGCAAAAACTACAATGCGCTGCATGTGTGTTGGTAATTCCGGCAGCAGGCGGGATTCTTCGTCGGGGCTTAACCATCTGATGCGGCGGTCAGGCTCTTGTAATAGTTTAATAGCAGGAATTTTATCAATCCATTCCCATGCAAGCGCAGCCCGTAAAATAACGCGGGTTTGCTGAAGCACAGCATTGACAGTACGCGGCTTAACACCTTCAGCCTGTTTTGCAGATTGAATGGCTTTGATGGTATCGCGGTTGATTTGCGAAAGTTTCAAATGCCCCAAATGCGGGTCAAGCCAGCGTAAATGAATCATATAATTTGGATTATTGGCACGTTCGGGCTGTTCGGTCAGCCACTCTACAACAGCTTCCTGCCATGTCCGGTCGGGGCGTTCGCCAAGTTTATGTTCACGCCAAAGGCGGTTGTAATGTTCGGCAGCCAGTTCTATTGCTTGGCGTTTTTCACCAGTCCGAGCAGACTGGCGTATGCGTTGGCCGTTTGGTGCGGTAAAGCTGTAGTGCCAGACTTCACCGCGTTGTTTGATTTGGATAGGTTGTTTTGACATGATAAGGTCTCCATCGCCGTATCATTCTGCACGGTCTGATTTTTACCGGATTTAATATGCTTTTCAAGTTCATCTTGGAAGAAATACCACCGGCGGCCGAATTTATGTGCAGGCACCAAACCTGCTTTTGCCTTTTCACGCAAGGTTTCATGGTGTATAAACAGCATTTCGGCTGCTTGTTTTAAATTGAGCATGTTTTTTCTCCCAAAATGGTTCAGGCAGCCTGACTGTAATTTTTAGGCTGCCTGAAAACCCAATCATAAAACCAATGATGCCAGCAATACGCCCACTTGGATGACGAGTAAAATCATCATCAGGCGGAAAGTGCGTGTTTCCAGTTTGTGAAATAAATCTGCCGACAATTCGGAAAACTGTTCTTGAATCCGCTTGCCAGTTTGGGCAAACAGCTTCGCTTCCGCTTGAGCCATTTCTTCCGCATTGGTTTTCAAGATTTCCTGAATCACAATTTGCTTTTGTCCTTTGAACTCATCGGCCGAGCCGACAATCGCATCGGCTTTTTCCGTCAATTTATCAAGGAAAGATTGCTGCTGTGCTTTGTGCTGGCTAACCAGTTCGGCCATTTCCCGCCGTTGGATAAGCATCATGGCCACAATCGGGTCATCGGCTGATACCTTATAGCCTGTAAGCTCAAACACCGATACAATGATTTTTTGGATTTCATCATTCTGTGTTGTCATCTGCCGGTAACTCCGCATCAGTCAAAGGTAAGGCATCAAGCTGTTCAAAAACGTACTCTTTAAATTTCTTTAGGCGGTTTTTGGCCATAATGCGGAATTGGTCGGATGTTTTCACTTCATCAAACGTCAGATTAAGCGAAGTCATCATAGAAATATCGGCACCGTAAGTATCGGCTGCAAAGTTTTCCAATCGTACCACGCCTAAAATCCGCTCCTGATGCTGCTGATAAACACCGAATTGCTCAAACGTTTTACCGTCTTGCTCTACCCTGCCGTTGTATTCGTTCAGCCAAACCACGACTTCCGCGTTAATCGTACCCAGCGTTTCATTCAAACCTTTCAGGCATTCGCCCAATGCTTGTCCGCCGGTAACGGGGATATGCACGACAAGGCGGATGCCTGCATCCGATAAAACATCTGCAACGTCGTTTTCCGCCATATATCCCATGAGCGGAACAAATGTTGCCGCGCCGTTATCTACAACGGCGATGCCGTCCAATTCCAGCAAATCCTCCATCAGGTCGTCAAAAATCCGGCTGTTCAGATTGTTGTCATCAGTCAAAATATTGATGACTTTTGGATTTAAGGCTTGGTAGTGGCTGAAAGTCGGGTTTACGGGGTCGGTGTCATAGCAATGCAGGCGGCGTGCTTTGGGTTTCAGATATTGGGCGACTAGGGTACTGATAAAAGACTTGCCCACGCCGCCTTTACCTTGTGCCACCATATGTACTTCTTGCATAAAAAATTTCCTTATATTAAAGCCCCTTAATGAAATAAGGGGCTTGGGTTTATCAAAACTAAATTTATAGGAGTTGCTGTCTTCTACGCTCACGATAGGCGCGTTGCCGCTCTGCGTTATTCGTATATTTACGGCTGCGGCCTGCTCCTGTCGGTACTGCCGATGCAGGCGGCAAGCACCTAGTCGGTAAGACCATGCTGTCTGTTGGTCGTAGGGCAACCGGATAAACGGGTGGAACCACAGGGGTAACGTCCACTATGTCATCATCATTAAACCAATGCGGCAGCATTTGATTCTGTCTGAATGCTAGACATGGTGCTTGCGGCTGTGCCTGCCATTGTGTGGGCGGCCGGTGAAAACTTTCCTG
>JAUNOT010000123.1 GCA_030537065.1 Conchiformibius sp. | reverse complement strand
GAAGCCAAATTACAGGCGCGTTTGGCTGCCGAAGCCCTAGATGTCAGCCTGCCTGCGCGTGAGCGCGACCACGGCGGACTGCATCCCGTTACCCTTACGCTTCAGCGCGTAGTCGAGCTGTTTCACGGTATGGGTTTTGACGTGGCAGACGGTCCCGAAATTGAAGACGATTTCCACAACTTCCAAGCCTTGAATATCCCGCAAAACCATCCTGCCCGCGCCATGCAGGACACCTTTTATGTAGAAAACGGCGACGTGCTGCGTACCCACACCTCGCCCATTCAAATCCGCTATATGTTGGACAAAAAAAATCCGCCCATCCGCATTATTGCCCCTGGGCGCGTGTACCGCGTGGACAGCGATGCCACCCATTCGCCCATGTTCCACCAAGCCGAAGGTCTGTGGGTAGAAGAGGGCGTGAGCTTTGCCGATTTAAAAGCCGTGTTTACCGAATTTATCCGTCGCTTTTTTGAACGCGATGATTTGCAAGTGCGTTTCCGTCCGTCTTTTTTCCCGTTTACCGAGCCTTCTGCCGAAATTGACATTATGGCGGACAACGGCAAATGGCTGGAAGTGGGCGGCTGCGGCATGGTGCATCCCAATGTTTTACAAAACGTCAATATTGACCCCGAAAAGTATACAGGCTTTGCCTTTGGCATCGGTTTGGACCGATTTGCCATGCTGCGCTACGGCGTAAACGATTTACGCCTGTTTTTTGAGAATGATTTGAGTTTTTTGGGGCAGTTTCAGAAATAAGGTTTCAGGCAGCCTAAAATTTTATTTTTAATTATAATTAAAAGGATATATTAAAATGATTCGGTCTTTTACATTAGAGAATTTTGGTCCAATTACAAAAATGGAAGCCAAAGATTTAGGGAGGGTAAATTTAATTTTGGCTAAAAATAGCCAAGGTAAAACTTTTATCTTAAAAGCTTTATATAGTATTTTAAAAAGTCATGAAGAGGCTAATAAGGGAGATAATAACCGCCCTTATCAAGAAGAACTGCGCGATAAATTATATTGGACTTTTCAATCGCAGATTGGCGATTTGGTTAGTAAAAAAAATATTAATCCAGATAATAAGCCACTGAAGGTTACATTAAACACAGCAGATAATCACACATTGTTATTTTCTTTTGGTTCGCGTACTGAAAAGGAAATTCAAATCGAGTTGAATCAGTTAGAAAAGAATGAGAGTAGTACCATTTTTCTTCCGCCAAAGGAAGTATTATCACTTTTTGATATGATTAAAAAGGCAGAGCATGAGAAATGGTTTGGCTTTGATGCGACTTATAAGGATTTGGTAAAAGCGTTGAGTATTCCTACTATGAAGGGAAGAAACTCAGATATTATGGCACAAGCTCGTGAACAGTTAGAGAAAATGTTTGAAGGATCTATTAGTTTTAATGCTGATAAAAAAGAATGGTTATATAAGAAAAATAGGCAAAACTTTTCCATGCATTCTACTGCGGAGGGTGTCAAAAAGATTGCGATATTGGATACATTGCTGGGAAATCGCATCTTAAATTCTAGTTCTGTTATATTTATTGATGAACCTGAATCTAATTTGCATCCAAGCGCAATTAGCGCATTTTTGGATATTGTATTTTCACTTTCTAAATTAGGGATGCAGATTTTTATGGCAACCCATTCTTATTTTGTGATTAAGAAAATGTATTTGCTAGCAAAGCAGAATGACGAAAGCATACCTGTTTTAATGTTCAAAGAAATGGATGAGGAGTCTAGGTGGATTCAAGAAAATTTAAAAGATGGAATGCCTGATAATGGGATTATTAATGAATCTATTCGTTTATTTGAAGAAGAAACCGATTGGGCTATGGGTTATGGGCAATGAGGGATTTTTTTAATGTATAGGAGAATAATTGTTAAAGAATCAAGAACCTATTTTGGTGCATTTAGTTTGTCGAAGTTTTTTTATATTGAAAAATCTAAATTTTATCGTGAAAAATTAAAAGACAAAGGTGTTAAAACAACAGAATTTATTTTATTAAAAGATAAGAAATTATTTTTTGTGGAGATAAAGACAACAGCACCACGAATTCAAATTCAAAAAAAATGTAAGAATTGTGATCAATATGTAGCTGAAAAAAGTTGTATTAGGTGCCAACAAGCTATTATTTTCAATGACTGGAATATATATGTGAATGATCTGAAAAATAAATATCAGGACTCTTTGGTGATTTCCTTATTTTTTTGTTCTAATATAGGGTTGCGATTGCATAAAATGCTTGATAAAAAATTAGAAATTTCTTTATTACTTGTTATTACCACTACACAGCCATGGGCGTTAAATAAAGATTATATAGAGCAAATACAACGCCAATTATGCAAACAGTTAGCCCCTTTGTTAAAGTTGTGGGGTGCTAAATTAATTGTATTAAATAGAGAAACGGCTGATAAATATGGATTTATTTATCATTTTAAACCCAAAAAATAATTTGACAGCAGCTAGTATGCTTGTTCTCCAAGTTTATGCCATATATGATAAAGTAAGTTATAGAAAGAAAAATATTTTATGCAATTCCCCTACTCATGGCTGAAAACCCAAGCCAACTCCAATTTATCCGCTGAGCAACTTGCCCACCTGCTAACCATGGCGGGTTTGGAAGTGGAAGACAGCGAAGCCGCAGCGCCCGATTTTTCGCGTGTGGTGGTGGCGGATGTGAAATCCGTTGAAAAACATCCTGATGCCGACCGTTTAAACATCACTCAAGTAGATGCAGGCACGGGCGAACTATTGCAGATTGTGTGCGGTGCGCCCAATGTGCGTGCGGGCATGAAAGTACCGTGTGCCTTAGCGGGGGCGGTGCTACCGGGTAATTTCAAAATCAAACCGACCAAAATGCGCGGACAGGTTTCCAATGGTATGTTGTGTTCCGCCAAAGAATTGGGGCTGCCTGAAAACGGTGTGGACGGTTTGTTGGAACTGCCTGCCGATGCGCCCGTTGGTACAAATTTGCGCGATTATCTGGATTTGGACGACACCGTTTTTACCTTAAAAATCACGCCCAACCGCACCGATTGTTTAAGCATCAAAGGTTTGGCACGCGAAACCGCCGCGCTGACCCAATGCGCGTTTACCCCGCCTGCCGTGCCTGCCGTTGCCGCACAGTCCGAACACCGCTTCCCCGTGCGTATTGACGCACCTGCTGATTGCGGACGTTTTCTCAGTCGTCTGATTCGCGGTGTGAACGCTCGCGCTGCTTCGCCTGAATGGTTGGTACGCCGTTTGGAACGCTGCGGTGTGCGCAGTATTTCCGCGTTGGTGGATATCGGCAATTATGTGATGCTGGAATTGGGGCAACCGATGCACGTTTTTGATGCCGACAAACTTTCAGGCAGCCTGATTGTGCGCCGTGCCGAAAACGGCGAAACTTTAGCGTGTTTAAACGGCAAAACCGTTACTTTACAAGATAATACGCTGGTAGTGGCAGACGAAAAAGGCGCGTTAAGCATGGCGGGTTTGATGGGTGGCGAGTCCAGCGCGGTCAGCGATGACACGCAAAACATTGTTTTGGAAAGCGCGTGGTTTGCGCCTGAAATTATTGCAGGCAAATCACGCCAATACGGTTTTGGTTCGGATTCGTCTTTCCGCTTTGAACGCGGCGTGGATTTTGCCTTAACCCGCGAAGCGATGGAACGCGCCACCGCCTTGGTGTTGGAAATTTGCGGCGGCGAAGTAGGACAGATTGTTGAAGCAACAGGCGATTTGCCCGAACGCGCGGCGGTAAACGTACGCACGGCGCGAGTGGCGAAGCTGTTGGGGGTAGATGTGCCTGCGCCGCGCATTGAACGCATTTTGGCGGATTTGGGTTTGCAGCCGCAGCCCACGGCAGACGGTTTTGCCGTGACTGTGCCGCCGTTCCGTTTTGATATTGCCATTGAAGCGGATTTGATTGAAGAAATCGCCCGCGTTTACGGTTACGAAAACATCCCCGACGATGCCCCACGCGGACGTTTGGCGATGTTGCCGCTGCCTGAAAACCGTCGTCCGCGTTTTGACGTGTACCGCCACATGGCAAGTCGCGGTTTCCGCGAGATGGTTAGCTATGCCTTTACCGATGAAGCGTGGGAACGCGATTTTTCCAATAACAACAATCCCGTGCGTTTGCAAAACCCCTTGGCGGCGCAATACAGCGTGATGCGTTCCAACCTGATTGGCAGCATGGTGGAAGTGTTGAAACACAATTTAAACCGCAAACACAGCCGCGTGCGCCTGTTTGAAATTGCCCGCGTATTTGCCAAAAATACAGACGGCAGCGTGCGCCAACACGAACGCATCGGCGCGTTGGCGTATGGTGCAGCCTTGCCCGAACAATGGGGCGAAAAAGCGCGTGCGGTGGATTTTTACGATGTCAAAGCCGATGTGGAAAGCCTGTTGGCAGGGCAGAACGCGGTATTTGTCGCCGCCGAACACCCCGCTTTGCACCCAGGGCGCAGCGCCAATATTGTGATTGACGGCAAAACCGTTGGTTTTATCGGCGAACTGCATCCCAAGTGGTTGCAGCAATACGATTTGCCCGCCGCGCCTTTGCTGTTTGAACTGGATTTGGCGGTGGTGCAGCAGCGCGACAAAACCGTTTACCGTCCCGTTTCCAAATTCCAAGCGGTGCGCCGCGATTTGGCGTTTGTGTTGCCCGAAAGCACCGCTTATGCCGATTTGGAACAGGCGTTGCGCGGCGTTGCCAGCCCCTTAATCCGCGAAATCGCGCTGTTTGACGTGTATCGCGGCGCAGGTTTGCCCGACAATATGAAAAGCATGGCGGTCAAAATCCTGTTGCAGGACGACGATGCCACGCTCACTGATGAAGCGGTAGAAGCGGTGGTGGCGCAGCTGTTGGCGGCGGCAGAAAGCGTGGGCGCGAAATTGCGTTAATAAGCAAACGGCACGGTAAAGCACCGTGCCGTTTTTTTCAGGCTGCCTGTTGCTGTTTTTTTAAATCCGTTTTTGTCAGCAAATTCTTTTCTTTTAACAAAGGATGAATTTCATCAGGGATTTCATCATCTTCTAAAAACTCATAAAAGGTTAAAACCGTTTCTTCGGGGGTATAAATCCGTTCGCGCATGGCACACATTACTTTTAACCAATAAACGACATCGTCAGGGCGACCCCTAGTATAACGTGAGTTCGGGATAAGAATCCCATAAATATTAAAGGGCAAACGTGTTAAGC
>JAUNOT010000122.1 GCA_030537065.1 Conchiformibius sp. | reverse complement strand
GCTTGCGATTCGCGATTCGCGAAGGCGGTCGTACCGTGGGTGCAGGCGTGGTTTCTTCAGTAATTGCATAAGGATAGGACAACATGGCTAACCAAAAAATCCGTATCCGTCTGAAAGCCTACGACTACAGCCTGATTGACAAATCTGCACAGGAAATCGTGGAGACTGCTAAGCGCACTGGCGCAGTGGTAAAAGGTCCGATTCCTTTGCCGACCAAAATTGAGCGTTTCAACATCCTGCGTTCGCCGCACGTGAACAAAACTTCACGCGAACAGTTGGAAATCCGTACCCACTTGCGCCTGATGGACATTGTGGATTGGACCGACAAAACCACCGATGCGCTGATGAAGCTGGACTTGCCCGCCGGTGTGGATGTGGAAATTAAAGTTCAATAATTTACACAAACAGTAAACAGTAAACAGAAACCCCCAAGAACGAAAGTGACTTGGGGGTTTTGGTTTTCAGGCTGCCTGAAAATGTTGCAGGCAGCCTGTCAATTTAGCGAACTACTTCTACGGGGCCGTGGTCATCACAATGGTCACCGTGTTGGTGGTGCAAACGACCGTTTACAATGTAATCCACATGGTCGCCGTGCGGTACGGCTTCGTGTCCGCAGCCTTCGCCGTGAACGTGTCCCGCACAATCATGCACAGGATGGCAACCATCGGGATTGGTGTCGTTTACATCCAAACGGTGTTCATCGTAATGACCGTTGTGTGCGTGGTGCAAATGACCGTCATGCAGATAATCCACATGGTCGTCGTGGCGGATGGCGGTGTGTCCGCAGCCTTCACCGTGAACGTGTTCGTGGTTTTTGTGGGTGTCGCAATGGCTCATGATGCTGCTCCTAAAGTGTGTTTATAAGAAACGCCATCTTAACCACACCAATCAATCATGTCAATAACTTTTTGATTTAATTCATATTTTGTTTTGTTATAGCCTAACGGGTTAGGGTATAACAGCAAAGGATGTTTCAGGCAGCCTGCCGTTTATTTTTTACTGCTTTTTGCTTCTGATTCAGGCTCAACTGCTTTAAGCAAATGGTTTTCATACAGTTTCTTTTCTAACTGCTGCCAAATTTCTTGGGCAATGCCGTCGGAATCGGCGGCGGTTTGGCTGTCGGCGGGTAAGTCGTTACGCAGTAGGCGGTCAAGGATTTTGCTAAACGTATCCTGAACATATTGCGATGCGTCATGGTGGTCTTGGCGGCTGGCGGCGGCGTGTTGCGAAGCTTCCAGCAAACCGCTATACAGCTCTACCTGATGTTTCATACCCGAAAAATGGCGCACTTCGTCCAACAGTTTTTTCTGATGGCGCAACAAGGCATTGGCAATCAGCATGGTGGCGGCAATCGGAAAGGTGTACAGCAGCACCAGCCAGCTGGGGATTTTTGCCAAATTTTCGGGAATTTTGTCTAACGGCATATCGTGCAACAGCCAAACCATATAGCCTGATGCAGCAATTAGGGCAATAAAATCTAAAACAAACAAGATTATGCCAATTCTGCCGCAGATTTTAGCGGATTGCTTATGGCTGGCAATGCTGTCATCGGCATTTTTTAGGGCGGTGGCAAGGGTGTTTTTGGCGGCTTGGATACGCTCGTCCAATGCGCTGTTTTTGCCGCTTAATTTGTCTTGCAGGTTTTGGATTTGTTGTTGTAATTGCTGTTTTTCGTTTTGATAGGTGCGGTGGGTATCGGCAGAATAGGTATGTTCTTCGCGGTGGCGGTGAGCTTGGTTGTAGCGGGCGGTTTCTGATTTAATTAGAACTATATATCGATAAGACAACCATAATAAGAATAGGCAAGGAAGTAAGAATAATAGCCCACTACTCCAATTACCTTTTTGCAGTAAGGCAAATGACAGAACTCCAAGGAATACTGACGCCATAGTAATTATTATTGGTATAATAAAGGCTGTAAATAACACAACAATCTGTATGAAAAATATTGACAACATCAACACAAAAGCCAAGTTTAACTTTCCAATCTCATCTACATAAATCATTGGAAATGAAAAAATTAGTATAATCCCAATTAGACAAGCTTTATAAATAGTATTATTAACACTATCACTAGTCATAAAAGATGATTGGATAACTATATTGTCACTATTTTCTATTTTCATCTTTTGCCATCTACTATTAGCAGCATAAGTCTGTTTTTTCTGATTTAATATTTCCTGATAAGGACGAGTGGCAGCATCTATTTGATTGCCTAGCTGTGTGTATTGTTCAGTCAGCGCTTGTTGTTGCTGTTTTTCGCTGCTGTTATCTTGCCCTTCATGTTCCAAGCGGCTGATGGCGGCAGTAATGCTATCCAAGCGGCTTTGCAGGCTGTCTGCTTGTTCTGCTAAATGGGCAGGGGTAAGGCGGATTTCGGCGGTATCGGCATTGCGCCAATCAGCCATTTCAAAGCCTTGGCTTTCCGACAGGTCGGCTTGGCGCAAACGGCTGCGGCGGAAACTGGCATCACGGATATTGGCTCGGTTTAGTCGGCAACCGCTTAAATCGGCACCGTCCAAAATCGCGCCCTGTAAATTGGCTTCGCGCAGGTCGGCTTGTTTCAGGGCGCGGGTGCCGGTTAATACCGCATAAGCCAAATCGGCGCGTCTGCCGCGTGGTGTGTCGCTGTTGCGGGTTTCCAGCCAAATGCTGTGTTGCTGCAAAATTGCTTGCAGTTCCTTATCGCTAACATTGCGTTCCAAACCTTTTGCCATTGCTTTTCCCCTATATTTCAGGCTGCCTGAAAAATACCGCCGCGCCCATTAGGGCGGCGGCGGTAGGATTTTACACCACAATATTCACCAAACGTTTCGGCACAACAATCACTTTTTTCGGTGTTTTGCCTTCGGTGAATTTTTGTGCGCCTGCACTGGCAAGGGCGGCTGCCTGAATGCTGTCGTTATCGGCATCGGCGGCAACGGTGATTTTGTCGCGCAGTTTGCCGTTTACCTGCACCATCATTTCCACTTCGGTTTGCACCAAGGCGGCGGCATCGGGCTGCGGCCAGCTTTGTTGCCACAAGGCGGCGTTTGGCTGCGGGTGCAGTTCCGTCCACAGGGCTTCGCAGATATGCGGGGTAATCGGGGCAAGCAGCAACAACACGTTTTCCAACACTTCACGCGCCAATGCCTGACCGTGTTCGCCCGATGTGTCGGTTTTGTCGTATTGGTTCAGCAGTTCCATCACAGCGGCGATGGCGGTGTTGAACTGTTGGCGGCGGTCGTAATCGTCCGTTACTTTGGCGATGGTGGCGTGCAGCTTAAAGCGCAAATCTTTCAGGCTGCCTGAAAGCGTTTGGCTGCCATCAAATTTGGCGATGTTTGCGCCGCCGTTTTGTACAAATTCGTACACAGTGCGCCACAAACGGCGCAAAAAGCGGAACGCGCCTTCCACGCCTGCGTCTGACCATTCCAAAGATTGGTCGGGCGGCGAGGCAAACATCATAAACAGCCGCGCCGTGTCTGCGCCGTATTGGTCAATGATTTTTTGCGGGTCCACGCCGTTGTTTTTGGATTTGGACATTTTTTGCACGCCGCCCACTTGCACGGGTTCGCCGTCTGCTGCCAGCACCGCCGCCACAGGGCGACCTTTTTCGTCCAAAGTCAAATCCACTTCCGCAGGATTAAACCATTGTTTTTTGCCGTCTTCACTTTCGCGGAAATAGGTTGCCTGCAACACCATGCCTTGCGTAAACAGCTGTTTAAACGGCTCGCGCACAGGCACAATGCCTTCATCGTTCATCAGCTTGGTAAAGAAACGCGCATACAGCAGGTGCAAAATGGCGTGTTCAATACCGCCGATATACTGGTCCACCTGACCCCAATACGCCGCTGCTTCAGGCGCAACCATGGTGCTTTCATCACGCGGCGACAAATAGCGGAATTGATACCAGCTCGATTCCACAAAGGTATCCATGGTATCGGTTTCGCGTTTGGCTGCGCTGCCGCAATGCGGACAAGTGGTTTCGTAAAATTCGGGCATTTTTGCCAAAGGCGAACCGCTGCCGTCAGGAACAACGCCTTCGGGCAACACCACGGGCAGTTGTTCGGCAGGCACAGGCACGTCGCCGCATTGTTCGCAATGGATAATCGGAATCGGACAACCCCAGTAACGCTGGCGGGAAATGCCCCAGTCGCGCAAACGGTATTGGGTTTTCGGTTCGCCCATGCCGATGCTTTGCAGTTTCACACCAATGGCATCAAAGGCTTGGGCAACGTTTAAGCCGTTAAATTCGCCGCTGTTAATCAAAGCGGTGTGTTCGTCTTTCTGACCGTACCAATCTTGCCAAGCGGCGGTGTCGTAAGCGGCAGGCGCGTTTTGAATGTCAATCACTTGCTTAATCGGCAAGGCGTATTTTTGGGCAAAGGCAAAATCGCGTTCATCGTGCGCGGGCACAACCATCACCGCACCGTCGCCATAGCCCCAAATCACATAGTTCGCCACCCACACGGGCAGTTCTTCGCCGCTTAAAGGGTTAATCACATGGCGACCTGTGGGCATGCCTTTTTTGTCCATGGTTGCCAAATCGGCTTCGGCGGTGCTGCCTGCTTTGCATTCGGCAATAAAGGCTTGCAGTTCGGGATTGTTTTCGGCGGCAGCAGTGGCAAGCGGATGTTCCGCCGCCACCACTACGGCACACGCACCAAACAGGGTGTCGGGACGAGTGGTGTAAACTTGAATAAATTCGGCGTTTTCTGTTGGCAAACCTGCGCGTTGGTTTTCAGGCAGCTTGAAACGCACCTGCATCCCCACCGATTTGCCAATCCAGTTGCGCTGCATGGTTTTAACCTGTTCGGGCCAATCCAAGCCGTCCAAATCGTTTAACAGCTGTTCGGCGTAATCGGTAATGCGGAAGTAATACATGGGGATTTCGCGTTTTTCCACCAATGCGCCGCTGCGCCAGCCGCGTCCGTCTATTACCTGTTCGTTTGCCAATACGGTGTTATCGACAGGGTCCCAGTTTACCAAGCCCAACTTGCGGTAAATAATGCCTTTTTCAAACAGCTTGGTAAACAAAAGCTGTTCCCAACGGTAGTATTCGGGCTTGCAGGTGGCGATTTCGCGCTGCCAGTCAAAGGCAAAACCCAAGCGTTTCAGTTGGCTGCGCATATCGGCGATATTGGCATAGGTCCAATCGGACGGGGCAACGCCTTTGTCAATGGCGGCGTTCTCGGCGGGCATACCGAATGCATCCCAACCAATCGGCTGCAATACATTGAAACCGTTTAATTGTTTGAAACGGCTGCGCACATCGCCGATGGTGTAGTTGCGGACGTGTCCCATATGCAGTTTGCCGCTGGGATA
>JAUNOT010000121.1 GCA_030537065.1 Conchiformibius sp. | reverse complement strand
GCCGAGAAAGCTGATAACGATGCGTTGTTTGTTCATAGTGGGGTGTTTCAGGCTGTCTGAAATAATCGCAGAAAAGGAAAAACAGGCTGCCTGAAAAATAGCTTACCGTCAATACGGCGTTGGCTCACCTTGCCGTACTATCTGTACTGTCTTCAGCTCGCCGCCTTGTCTGAAAAATAAAGCATATTAACTATAGATGTTTTCTGCATAAGCCTAATTCGGCTAAAATCTTTAGCCTTTCAGGCAGCATCGGTTAAGATGAGGCCGTTTATCTACCGTCTTTGGGAGCAATATATGAATATCGCCAACAATATTACCGATTTAATCGGCAACACCCCTTTGGTGCGCCTGAACCGCTTGAGCGAGGGGCTGCCTGCACGCGTGGTGGCCAAGCTGGAGTTTTTCAATCCGGGCAGCAGCGTGAAAGACCGCATTGCCGCCGCCATGATTGAAGCGGCGGAAAAAGCCGGCAAAATTCATAAAGACACGGTGATTGTGGAGCCGACCAGCGGCAATACCGGTATCGGTTTGGCGATGGTGTGCGCCGCCAAAGGCTACAAACTGGTGATTACCATGCCCGAAAGCATGAGCCAAGAACGCCGTATGCTGCTGCGCGCCTTTGGTGCCGAGCTGGTGCTGACTCCCGCCGCCGAAGGCATGGGCGGCGCGATTGCCAAGGCGCAGGAATTGGCGGAACACAATCCCGACGTATATTTTATGCCGCAGCAGTTTGAAAACGCCGCCAACCCCGAAGTGCACCGCCAAACCACCGCCGAAGAAATCTGGCGTGATACCGACGGACAAGTAGATATTTTTGTCGGCGGCGTCGGCACGGGCGGCACCATTACCGGCGTGGGCGAAGTGTTAAAAGCCAAAAAAGACGGCGTACAGGTGTTTGCGGTTGAGCCGGAAGCTTCGCCGGTGTTGAGCGGCGGCGCAAAAGGGCCACACCCGATTCAAGGCATCGGCGCAGGCTTTGTGCCGAAAAACCTGAACACGGAAATTTATGACGGCGTGATTCAGGTTGCCAACGATGCGGCTTTCCAAACCGCCCGCGATATGGCGCAAAAAGAAGGCGTGTTGGTGGGCATTTCGTCCGGTGCGGCGGTGTGGGCGGCCTTGCAGTTGGCGGCCAAGCCGGAAAATGAAGGCAAGCTGATTGTGGTGCTGATTCCGTCTTACGGCGAGCGTTATTTGTCTACGCCTTTGTTTGCCGATTTGGCTTGATAATTTTATAAAAAGCAGGCTGCCTGAAAACGGATTTTCCCGTTTCAGGCAGCCTGCTTTTTATAACTGTTTTACAAAACCGCTTTTACCGCATCCACGACATTCTCAACAGTAAAACCAAATTCGCTAAACAGCTGCTCGGCAGGGGCAGATTCGCCAAAGCGGTCCAAGCCCACCAATACATCGGCGTATTTATACCAACCGTCTGTTACGCCTGCTTCTACCGCCACACGCGGCAAATCCAAGGGCAATACGCTTTCTTGGTATTCATCGTTTTGGCGGTCAAACACATTGGTGCTGGGCATGGACACCACGTTTACGGCAATGCCTTGCTCTGCCAACTGCGCTTGTGCGTTTAATGCCAGTTCCACTTCCGAACCTGTGGCGATAATCACGGCTTGGGGGTTTTCCACTGCGCTTAACACATAGCCGCCGCGTTCAATATTGGCTAACGTTTCGGCATCACGCGGCACAAAGGGCAGGTTTTGACGGCTGAACACCAAGCAGCTGGGGTGGTCTTCGGCTTTCACCGCTTGCGCCCACGCAATCAGGCTTTCGGCGGTGTCGCACGGACGCCAAACGTCCATATTCGGCATCAGGCGCAAAGTGGCGGTTTGTTCCACGGGCTGATGGGTGGGACCGTCTTCGCCCAAACCGATGGAATCGTGGGTAAACACAAATACGGGGTTGATTTTCATCAACGCCGCCATACGCAGGGCATTGCGGGCGTATTCGCTGAACATTAAAAAGGTTGCGCCAAAAGGCTTAACGCCGCCGTGCAGGGTCATGCCGTTCATAATCGCCGCCATGCCGAATTCGCGCACGCCGTAATGAATATAGTTGCCGCCCTGTTCGCGTGTTACGGCGCGGCTGTTTGACCAATCGGTTAAATTGGACGGGGTCAAATCCGCCGAACCGCCCACCAATTCGGGCAACACTTGTGCCAAGATTTCAATGCTGTTTTGGCTGGCTTTGCGCGTGGCGATTTTTTCGCCTTTTTCGCAAACGGCTTGCAGGGCAGCCTGAATATGCGCGTCAAAGTTTTCAGGCAGCTTGCCTTCGCTGCGGCGGACAAATTCGGCAGCCAGTTCGGGGAAACGCTGTTGGTATTCGGCAAACAGGGCATTCCATTCCGCTTCCAGTTTCGCGCCTGCTTCTTTGGCGTTCCATGCGGCGTAAATGTCCTCGGGAATATGGAAGGGCTCGTGCGCCCAATTCAACGCGGCGCGGGTGGCGGCGATTTCGTCTGCGCCCAAAGGTGCGCCGTGGGTTTTGTGGCTGCCTTCTTTATTGGCTGCGCCTTTGCCAATCAAGGTTTTGCAGCAGATAATAGACGGTTTGCCCGTTTCGGCGCGCGCGGCTTCAATGGCGGCGCGGACGGCTTCGGCATTGTGTCCGTCCACATTCGGCACAACGTGCCAACCATAGCTTTCAAAACGCTGCGGAATATTCTCGGTAAACCAACCATCTACTTTGCCGTCAATAGAGATATTATTATCATCATACAAAACAATCAGTTTACCCAAACCCAGCGTCCCCGCCAGCGAGCAGGCTTCGTGCGACACGCCTTCCATCAGGCAGCCGTCGCCCAAAAACACATAAGTATGATGGTCCACAATATCCAAGCCGTCACGGTTAAACTCGGCGGCAAGGATTTTTTCCGCCAACGCCATGCCCACGGCATTGGCAATGCCTTGTCCCAGCGGACCTGTGGTGGTTTCCACGCCGTCGGTGTAGCCGTATTCGGGGTGTCCGGGGGTTTTGCTGTGCAGTTGGCGGAAATTTTTCAAATCATCGGTAGAAAGGTTGTAACCGCTTAAATGCAGCAGGCTGTACAGCAGCGCGGAAGCGTGTCCGTTGGACAGCACAAAACGGTCGCGGTTGGCAAAACGCGGGTTGGCGGGATTGTGACGCAGAAAACCGCGCCACAGCACGTCTGCTATATCCGCCATGCCCATCGGCGCACCGGGGTGACCCGATTTGGCTTGTTCAACCATATCCATAGACAAAAAACGCAAGGCGTTTGCGGTGGGGGAAGTCATGGGAAATCCTTTGCAAAAAGTAGGGGAAATGGGCGCGATTATAGCCCAAATCGGTTCGGGTTTTTTAGGGCATGCCCTAATATTATCCGCGCACGAGTGCAGGCGCAAATGCTGTGCTATGATTGCCGTTTTTTGCGGACTGCCGTCATGCTGCCGATTGCTTCCTTGCGCCACCCCGAATTTGTGCGGGGATTGAAAGACTGTTTGCCCGTATTGTTCGGCATGTTGCCGTTTGCGCTGATTTTGGGCGCACAAGCCGCACAAAAAGGCATGAGCCTGTTGGAAACCGTGCTGATGATGGGTTTGAACTACGCAGGCGGTTCGGAATTTGCTGCCGTGGGCTTGTGGGCTTCGCCGATTCCCGTGCTGCTGATTATCGCCATGACCGCCATGATTAACTCGCGCCATATTTTGATGGGCGCGGCATTGGTGCCGCATTTGCGCGGACTGCCCTTAAAAAAACTGCTGCCCACGCTGTTTGTGATGACCGATGAAACATGGGCAATGGGCATTGCCGATGCCAAACAACGCGGCAAACACGCCCCACTCAACCTGCCTTATTACTGGGGAACGGCGGCTTCGTTGTATGTGGTGTGGGTGCTGGGCGGCGGTATTGGCGCGTGGCTTGGACCTGCCTTGGGCGACTTGCAACGTTGGGGCTTTGGCATGGCGTTTCCTGCGGTGTTTTTGGTGTTGCTGCGCGGTATGTGGCGCGGTTGGCGGCGGGCGTTGCCGTGGCTGGTGAGTGCCGTGGCGGCAGCGGCGGTGTGGCACTTCTTTCCGCAAAGCGGCTGGTATGTGCCTGTGGGCGCGGCGGCGGGTTTGCTTGCTGCCGCATTATTGGGCGAAGCAGGGGAAAACACATGATTTCATGGACATCTTTTCTGACCATTTTGGGCATGCTGGCAGTTACCTACGCCAGCCGTTTAATCGGCTATTTTGCCTTGCGCGGACGCACGCTTAGCCCGCGCAGCGCACGGATATTGGAAGCCGCCCCTGGCTGTGTGCTGGCGGCGGTGATTGCGCCCTATTTTGTGTCGCCGCACGCCCACGAGCGTATTGCCGCTGTGGTGGCATTGTGCGTGTCGGTCAGATTGGGTATGGCAGGAACGGTGGCGGCAGCAGTGGCAACGGCGGGGGTATTGGCGGCATTTGGGGTGTAGATATGTTTTCAGGCAGCCTGCGGTTGGCGCGGCTGCCTGAAAACAGAGTGGGTTTATTCTATGGAAATTTCCCAATCGGGATTGGCGGCGCGGGTGGCGGCTAAATCTATGGGGAAAGGGATGGAGTTGGCGGGATATGTGCTTTCCCAGAGTTTGGTTTTATGTTTGTAAAACAAATATTCGGGAATAGTATCAATGCCGTGATATAAAACAATTAAACCTTTTTTCCGTAACAGCCGTTGTTTGAACTGTGCGTATTGAAAAAAATTATCAGCATCGGTCAGACTGCCTGCCAGTATTTCGGTCACGGATAGTTGTTCGGCAGTCAGCCCTTTAACTCCCAGTAGTTTTGCACCGCCAAGTCGTGTGCTGTTCAGTTTGGCTCCACCAAGTCGTGCGTTGCTCAGGTTTGCCCCGCCAAGCCATGCGCTGCTCAGGTTTGCTCCACGAAGCTCAGTGTCGTTCAGGTTTGCTAAAGTAAGCTGTGCGCTATTTAGGTTTACTCCACCAAGCCATGCGTCACTCAAGTTTGTCATGTTAAGCTTTGCTTCGCTTAGGTTTGCTTCATAAAGCCGCACACCGCCCAGATTTGCACAATTAAGCACAACCTGACTTAAGTTCCAGTTCCATATTCCTCGCACCCCCTGCCATTGTGCCCCCGTTAAATTCTGTCCGCAAAACAGCGTATCACGCAAAATCTCGGTTTCCAATCCTGCCAAATTAAAATCCATACCGCTTAAACAAATCCCCGGCAAAATCTCAAGATGGCGGTGCAAAAGCGGCTTTTTATTATGGTCGCAAGCCAGTAAAACACGGGTAATCGCCTGCCCAAGCGGACTGTCGGCGCGTTGATGCAGTTTTTGAATCAAGGCATCTCGCGTTCCCTTATCATCTGTTTTATCCAATTCCTGCAAAATATCATGCTGCAATACTTGCCAAGCCGAATGCAG
>JAUNOT010000120.1 GCA_030537065.1 Conchiformibius sp. | reverse complement strand
CCTCTTGGCTAATTCAAATTTACTTTGCCGCAAGGGCAAGGTGGAGTCGAACCACAGACTTTCGTCCTACCGTTTGTTTTGAATGAGGGAATCGAACCCCCGCACCAAGCTTAAAAGGCTTGTACTCTATCCGACTGAGTTAATTCAAATGGTTTGAATGGGGGATTCGAACCCCCGACACTAAGCGTGAAAGGCTTATGCTCTACCGATTGAGCTAATTCAAATGAGTTGAATGAGGGATTTGAACCCCCGACCTCAAGCTTAGAAAGCTTGTGCTCTACCAATTGAGCTAATTCAACGAATATGCCTGTTCCCACTTTATCCCGCATACGGTACGGCACGCCGCCCGCACGGGCTTGCTTGATGAAACAAAACCGCTGGATGCCGCAAGAACCACAGCATAGCGCGATTGTAACCCAAAAGCGCAAAAAAAGCTGCCTGAAAAGAATCATTTCCTTTCAGGCAGCTTTTTTCAGTCAATTCAGATTAAGCCTTGGTTTCGCTGTCAGACGCTTTGTTGTCTGCCGTTTCAACGGGCTGTTGCGGTGCGGGTGTGGTGCTAACCGTTTCCGCAGACGGGGCGTTGTCGCCCTTATCAGCCACTGCTTGTTCAGGCTTGGCTTCTTCCGCCGCTGCTACGGTCGCAGCCGCTTCAGGTTCACTGTTTTGGCGCACATTGTCGCTGTAATCTTTGGGCGGGCTGGGCTGTTTGCCTTCCATAATCTCGCGCACTTGGTCGCGGTCAATGGTTTCCCATTCCATCAAAGCTTTACACATGGTTTCCATCTTGTCGCGGTTTTCGTCCAAGATTTTATACGCCACGGCATATTGCTCGTCCAAAATACGGCGCACTTCCGCATCCACTTCCTGCTGGGTTTTTTCGGAAATATGTTGCGAACGGGTAACGGTACGTCCCAAAAACACTTCGCCTTCGTTTTCCGCATACACCATCGCGCCCATTTTGTCGCTCATGCCAAAACGGGTAACCATTTCGCGGGCGATTTGGGTGGCGCGTTCAAAGTCATTGGATGCGCCTGTGGAAATGCGTCCCACATACAAATCTTCGGCAATGCGTCCACCATACAGAATACTGATTTGGCTTAACATTTGGTCTTTGTACATGCTGATGCGGTCGCGTTCGGGCAGCTGCCAAGTCAAACCCAAGGCACGTCCACGCGGCATAATGGTGACTTTATGCACAGGGTCAGTAAACGGCAGGCTTTCCGCCACAATCGCGTGACCCGATTCGTGGTAGGCAGTGGCGCGTTTTTCGTCTTCCTGCATCACCATGCTGCGGCGCTCAGGGCCCATATAGATTTTGTCTTTGGCATCTTCAAAATCGCTTTGGTCCACTTTGGCTTTGTTGCGGCGACCCGCAAACAGCGCGGCTTCATTGACCAAATTCGCCAAATCCGCACCCGAAAAACCAGGGGTACCGCGTGCCAGCGTCACCAAATCCACCGATTCGTGCAAAGGCACTTTTTTGGCGTGTACTTTTAAAATCTGCTCACGTCCGCGAATATCGGGCAGCGGCACCACCACTTGACGGTCAAAACGACCGGGGCGTTGCAAAGCAGGGTCCAGCACATCGGGGCGGTTGGTGGCGGCAATCACAATCACGGTTTCATTGCTTTCAAAACCGTCCATTTCCACCAGCAGTTGGTTCAAGGTTTGCTCGCGCTCGTCGTTACCGCCGCCCAAACCTGCACCGCGCTGACGACCCACTGCATCAATCTCGTCAATAAAGATAATACAAGGTGCGTTTTTCTTTGCTTGTTCAAACATATCGCGCACACGGCTTGCACCCACACCAACAAACATTTCCACAAAATCACTACCCGAAATGCTGAAAAACGGCACGCCTGCTTCGCCTGCAATGGCTTTTGCCAACAAGGTTTTACCCGTACCAGGGCTGCCTGCCAACAAAATACCGCGCGGCACACGTCCGCCCAAAGTCTGATAACGCCCCGGTTCTTTCAGGTAGTCCACAATTTCCTGAACTTCCTCTTTGGCTTCATCGCAACCCGCCACATCGGAAAATTTCACCGTGTTGGCGTCTTTGTCCAACAAGCGGGCGCGGCTTTTACCGAAGGAAAACGCACCGCCTTTGCCGCCGCCGGTTTGTGCGCGCATAAAGTAAATCCACACGCCAATCAGCAGCAGAATCGGCAGCATATTTACCAACAGTCCGCTAAAAAAGCCCGGTTTTTCTTCGGGCGTTACCTTAATGCGAACCTTGTTAGCCTCCAAAGTCTGCACCAATTTATCGTCCATCGGCGCATTGGTACTGAATTTACTTTTAATGGAATCGTTACGCTCGCCTTTGATGGTATAACCTGCGGGCGAGCCTTCCAAATTGACATTATTAACCTCACCGGCGCGCACTTGTTGTAAAAATTGAGAATATTCAATTTGTTGCGAATCGGTTTTTTTGTCCTGCATGGCATTGACGCCGGCAAAAATCGCCAGCAGAATCGCGCCCCATAACAAAATATTCTTGGTGTTGTTCCCCACGTGAACACGCTCCTTGCAAAATTCAAAACTTAAAACAGATTGTAAATCAGGCAGCAAGCCTTGTCAGCGTTTATTTTTTCCCAATAGATAAAGCTCACTGGAGCGATTACGCGAAGCATCGGGCTTGCGCGTTTGCACGGTGGCAAACACTTCGCGCATGGCTGCCTGAAACGCTTGAAATCCCGCTCCCTGAAATACTTTGACCAACAACGCCCCACCCGTTTTCACATGGGCGGCAGCAAAATCCAATGCCAATTCGCATAAATAATAGCTGCGCGTTTGGTCAATAACGGCATTCCCCGCCATATTGGGTGCCATATCGCAAATTACAAGGTCAAGTTCGCGTCCGTTCAATAATTGTTCCAACTGCTCCAACACTGCCTGCTCGCGAAAATCACCTTGGATAAAGTCCACACCATCTATCGGCTGCATCGGCAGAATATCCAAAGCAAATACTTTTCCTTGCGTGCCAACCAGTTGCGCTGCCACCTGCGACCAGCTCCCCGGTGCGCTGCCCAAATCCGCCAACACCGTTCCTGCGCGAATCAGTTTATCTTTTTCATTGATTTCCAATAATTTATATGCAGCGCGGGCGCGATAGCCGTCTTTTTGGGCGCGGTGGACATAGGGGTCGTTTACATGCTCGTGCAGCCATGCTTTGGAAGATTTGGAACGTTGTGCCATAGGTTTTAAATTTTGATTAGAATAAAAAGTTTCAGGCAGCCTGAATTTACAAAACCGCCAAAGGATACGAACCGGCCACTTTGACAAAAGCGGAACGTTCGCGCAAATCATTTAAGGCTGCCTGAACGGCCTCATCGTTTTCATGCCCTTCAATATCAATAAAAAACAGATATTCCCACAAACCGGTGCGGCTGGGGCGGCTTTCAAACTTGCTCATGGAAATACCGGCGCGGGTAAACGGCTCCACCAAACGGTTTAGCGTACCGGCCTTATTCGGCGCACTAACCACCAGCGTGGTTTTGTCGCGGCCGCTTGCGCTGGTGTGCTGATGTCCTAACACCAAAAAGCGCGTGGTGTTGTCCGGTTCGTCTTCAATATTTTCCGCCACTTTTTCCAAAGCATAAATTTCGGCGGCCGACTGTCCGGCAATGGCAGCGGCACGCGGGTTTTCGGCAGCCAAACGGGCGGCTTCGGCATTGCTGGACACGGCAATGCGCGGCACGCTGTCGGGCAGGTGTTTGCCCAACCAGTAGCGGCATTGTGCTAAAGCCTGCGCGTGGGCATACACCGCTTCAATGCCGTCCAAACCGCCCTGTTTACGCAATAAATGATGATGAATCCGCAGCACCACTTCGCCGCAGGCACGCAGGGGCGTGGACACCAGCAAATCCAAAGTGCGGCCGACCGAGCCTTCGGTGGAATTTTCCACCGGCGCAACGGCATAATCCGCCTGCCGCGCTTCCACCATACGCAGGCTGTCGTCCACCGTGGTGCAGGCCACCGTGTGCGCGGCATGACCGAAATGCTTGACCGCCGCCTGCTGGGTAAACGTCCCTTGCGGACCCAAATAGGCAATGGTCAGCGGCCGTTCCACCGCCAGACATTCGCTCATCACTTCGCGGAACAGGCGGGCAACCGCTTCATCGGGCAACGGCCCTTGATTTAAGGCTTTGATTCGGTTTAATACCTGCGCTTCACGCTCGGGGCGGTACACCACACCCGTTCCCTTTAATTCGCCGATGGCACGGGCATGGCCGGCACGGCGGTTCAGCAGTTGCAAAATTTCCGCATCAATTTCATCAATGGCTTGGCGGTGCGGCAGCAGTTTTTCATCAGACACGACAGGATTCTCCGGCAAATCGTTAAGGTGCGGATTGTAGCGCAAAGGCGCGCAGGCTGCCTGAAAAACGGTTGTCAGCCCTGCCTAACCGTTTTAAGATGCGGCGTTTTTGGAGTCTGCAATGACCAACCCTTTCCAACTGTTCGGGCTGCCTGAACAATTCCCTTTAGACGAAACCGCTCTGAACACGCGCTACCGCGAATTGGCGGCACAGTTTCACCCCGACCGCTTTGCCGCCGCTTCGGCGTTTGAACAAAAACAGGCGGTAATGATGACTGCCGCGCTCAACGAAGCCTACCGCGTACTCGGTAATCCGCTTAACCGCGCCGCCTGCCTGCTGGAAAAACAGGGCATTCACGCCGATGCCCCCGAACACACGCAGTTTGCGCCCGAATTTTTGATGCAGCAAATGGAATGGCGCGAAGCCTTGGCAGAAGCACGCGCAGAAAACGACACCGCCGCCCTTCATGCCCTAAACGGCGAAATTGCCACCGAATACGCCAAGCTGTTAGACGCGCTTCAGGCAGCCTTCGCGCCGCCGCAGAATCCACAACAAGCAGCGCAACTGGTACGGCAAGGGCGTTTTCTTGCCAAAATGCAGCAGGAACTGGCATCCTCGCTGCCTGAAAACTGAAAAACGGGCGCAACCCTTATCGGATTGCGCCCGTTTGTTTATCGACGGTTAGCCTTCAATTTTCACTTCTACACGGCGGCCTTCCGCATTGTTGCCTTTACCGCCCATGCTGCTGGCCGGTTTACGCAACTCAATGCTTTCGGCTTTAACGCCCTGTTTCAGCAGGAACGCCTGTACCGCTTGCGCGCGCTGTTTAGACAGACGGGCATTGGCAGCCGCATTACCGGTGCTGTCGGCAAAACCGCTTACCACCAGTTTTTTACCGGCTTTGGCCGCTTTAACCGCATCGGCAGCCGCCTTATCGGCACCGGCCGCCACATCGCTTTTACCGGTGGCAAAGTAGAACTTAATCACACCGTTTTCTACCGTTACCGCAGCCTCATTGGCAGCAGGCGCGGCGGCTTTAGCCGCTTCGGCAGAAGCAGCAGCCTGCTCGGCAGCCGCTTTGTCGGCTGCAGCCTTGTCTGCGGCG
>JAUNOT010000119.1 GCA_030537065.1 Conchiformibius sp. | reverse complement strand
CAAGGATTTTTAACGCGGCAGAGGTGGATTTGTGCCAAAAATACCGCCGCATAAGCAAATGGGGACACGCCCTAATCGTTAAACAGCCAGCGCGACAAAGCCTGTGGGTCGGTAATTTTCAAAAAGGCGGTGTCGGCTTCGGCGGCACGCACGGTCAGACGGGCTTGGTGCAACACGCCGTGGCGGAAAAAGTGCAGGGTGTGGCTGTCGCCGACGGCGGTGGCAGTTTGTGCGGCAAAGTCGGTGCAGGCGAAGCCGTCCACGGCGATAATGTTGTCTTTGGGCATCAGACCGGCTTGTTCGGCTGCGCTGCCGTTGAGGACAACGGTTAATTCGGCGCGGTCGGCATGCTGGCGGTGGCGGCAGCCGGTGTCCGGGGCAGGGGAGCTGTCGTCAAATTGGCCGACTACGCCGCCGGTGCTGCTGCGCGGTGCAGGCAGCCAGCGCAATTCAATACCGACTTTTTTCAGGCAGTCTGCCAAGGGCAGTTCGGCGGTGCTGTACAGGGCTGCCTGAAAAAAGTCTTGCAAATCCAGTCCGGTAATGGTTTGGGCGCGTTCCTGCCATTCGCCTTCAGCCAAGCCTGTGCGGGTGTCCAGCCAGTCGGCATACAGTTGCCGCATCACGCTGTCTAGGCTGTGGGCGTTGTCGCTGCGGTTGCGGATGGTCAAATCCAAACACAGTGCCGCCAATGAGCCTTGCTGGTAGTAGCTGGTGATGGCGTTGGCGCTGTTTTCGTCTTGTTTATAGTATTTGTGCCAAGCGGCAAAGCTGGATTGGGCGAGGGTTTGCTGTTTGCGCCCCAAGGTGCGGCGCACGCGGGTGAGGGTGGCGGCCAGCAGTTGCAGGTAGTGTTCGGGTGAGATGGTGCGGCTGCGTGCCAGCAGCAGGTCGTCGTAGTAGGAGGTGATGCCTTCAAACGCCCACAGTTGTTCGGTGTAGGTTTCGCTGTCCAAATCGTAGGGCAGGAAGGCGGCAGGTTTGACGGATTTGACGTTCCACGAGTGATAGTATTCGTGTGAAATCAGGCCGAGCAGTTGGGTGTAGGCTTCGCTGGGTTCGGCGGCTTCGTTCAGGGCGGGCAGGCTGCGGCGGTCGGCGTGCAGGGCGGTGCTGCTGATGTGTTCCAGTCCGCCGTAGAGATTGTCGCCTACATGCAACAGAAACAGGTACTCGGTAAACGGGGCAGGACGGTCAAATTGCGCCAGCGCGTTTTCGCAGATGCGGCGGCAGTCGGTGCGCAGGCGTTCGCGGTCGTAAGGCATGCGGTGGCCGCTGACGGCGATGCGGTGGGGGATGCCGTCCGCTTCAAATTCAATCAGGTCGATGTTTGCACCCCATTCAATCGGGTAGTCAATCAGTTCGGCATACGAGGCTGCCTGAAAGCTGTCGGGCGCGGTTTGCGGTAGGGTGGTAAAGGCTCGCCAGTTGTGCGGCATGTCTTTAAATTCAACGGAATGGGTTTCTTGCGTGCGGCCGTCCAAATACAGGAAAAATGCCGCGCCGTCCTGAAAAGCACGGTCGCCGTCCAGATAGCAGGCGCGTACCGACAAATCGGCGGCATACAGCAGATAGCGGATTTCGTATTCGCCGTCCGCATCGGGTAAGTGCCAGATATTTTTGGCGGTTTGGCGCAGGCTGACGGCTTGGCCGTTGCAGTATGCGTCTATGCGGATAATGTGGCGGCTGAAATCGCGAATCATATAGCTGCCGGGCGTCCAGTTGGCCAGTTTGACGGCTTGCGGCGTGCGGCCGTTATGATGAAATTTCAGGCTGATGTGCCATTGGCGGGCGGCGGTGTCGGGGGTGGCGGTGTAGCGAATCACGGGCAGGGCCTTTCGGGAAGGTAAAGTGTTAAAGTTTGTCTGATTGTTCTTTGATTTTGGTCAAACAGCACGGCCGGGATTTTATATAACCTTACAATAAATGAGTATTTATCAGGATTCAGGCTGCCTGAAAGCTAGGTTTTACCATTATTTGTCTTGGTCGGAAAGTCTGTTTTGCTTTAAAATACAGTTTGGTTGCCTTTGCGTGTTTTAACATAAAAAGGCATAAGGAAAAATACCGGAGCTTACGTTCCGGATGATAATTTACATTGCCATATTAAATGGAGATTCTTCATGGAAACGCAAACTTATAACTACAAAGTGGTACGTCAGTTTGCCGTCATGACGGTCGTTTGGGGCATCGTGGGTATGCTGGTGGGCGTGATTGCCGCCGCACAGCTGCGCTGGCCCGAGCTGAACCTGTCGGGTATCGGTGAATGGTTTCACTTCGGACGCATCCGCCCTTTGCACACCAATGCGGTAATTTTCGCATTCGGCGGCTGCGGTCTGTTCGCGACCTCGTACTATGTGGTGCAGCGCACCTGTAATGTACGGCTGTTCGGCGAAAAATGGCATCTGCCCGCCATTACCTTTTGGGGTTGGCAGCTGGTTATCCTGCTGGCCGCCATCACGCTGCCCTTGGGCTATACTTCGGGCAAAGAATACGCCGAGCTGGAATGGCCGATTGATATTCTGATTACCCTGATTTGGGTGGTTTACGCCATTGTGTTCTTCGGTACGGTTGCAACCCGAAAAATCAAACATATTTATGTGGCAAACTGGTTCTACGGCGCGTTTATCTTGGCGGTTGCCCTGCTGCACATTGTCAACAGCATCGCCATCCCCGCCGGCCCAATGAAATCGTATTCCGTATATTACGGCGCGATTGATGCCATGGTGCAATGGTGGTACGGCCACAATGCCGTAGGCTTCTTCCTGACCGCCGCCTTCTTGGGCATGATGTACTACTTCGTGCCGAAACAAGCCGGTCGTCCCGTTTATTCTTACCGCCTGTCGGTGGTGCACTTCTGGGCATTGATTTTCACTTATATGTGGGCAGGCCCGCACCATCTGCACTATACTGCGCTGCCTGACTGGACACAGTCTTTGGGTATGATTTTGTCGCTGATTCTGTTCGCACCGTCTTGGGGCGGCATGATTAACGGCATTATGACCCTGTCCGGCGCGTGGAACAAACTGCGTACCGACCCGATTTTGAAATTCTTGGTGGTATCGCTGTCTTTCTACGGTATGTCTACCTTTGAAGGCCCGATGATGTCCATCAAAACCGTCAATGCCTTGAGCCACTACACCGACTGGACGGTCGGCCACGTACACTCCGGCGCTTTGGGCTGGGTGGGTTTTGTTACCATCGGTTCTATTTACTACCTGATTCCGCGTCTGTTCGGCCGCAAGGAAATGTACAGCATCAAGCTGATTGACGCACATTTCTGGATTGCCACCATCGGCGTGGTGTTGTACATCACCTCCATGTGGATTTCCGGTGTGATGCAAGGCTGGATGTGGGGTCAGCTCAATCCGGACGGTACCCTGACCCACTCTTTCGTGGCTTCTGTCAGCGCATCTATGGACTTCTACTTTATCCGTTTCCTTGGTGGCGTATTCTATGTGGGCGGCATGGTGCTGATGGCTTACAACGTGTACCGCACCATTATGAGCGGCAAACCGGTTGACGCGGAAATCCCCGCCGTTCAAACCCAACACCACTAACTGCAGAAAGCGCAGGCTACCAAAATGAAATTACAAGCATTAGTTGAAGAAAAAGTCGGTTTTCTGATCGTCTTTACTCTCGTGATAATCAGTTTCGGCTTGCTGATTGAAGTTGTACCCTTGTTCTTTTCCAAAGAAGTGATTACGGCCGCCAAAGGTGTGAAACCCTATAACGCCCTTCAGGTAGCGGGACGCGATGTCTATGTCCGCGAAGGCTGTTATAACTGCCACTCGCAGATGATTCGCCCCTTCCGTGCCGAAACCGAGCGTTACGGCCACTATTCCGTAGCCGGCGAATCGGTGTACGACCATCCCTTCCAATGGGGTTCCAAACGTACTGGCCCCGATTTGGCGCGTGTGGGCGGACGTTATTCGGACGAATGGCACCGTATCCACTTAATCAACCCGCGTGAAGTGGTGCCGGAATCCAATATGCCCGCATTTCCGTGGCTGGCGCGTAAAAAGGTTGACCCCGAAGTGGTGGTACGCAATATGAAAGCATTGCGTGCGGTGGGTACGCCCTACACCGACGAGGAACTGGCAAAAGCCCCTGAAGAGCTGAAAAACAAATCCGAATTGGATGCGGTTATCGCATACTTGCAAGGTTTGGGTTTGGCATTGAAAAATACAAGGTAATCAATTATGGATTTGAATTCGGCACGCATCCTGTTCACGGTGTGGATTTTTATCAGTTTTGTTCTGGTGTTGTATGTGGTATTCAACCGGCGGAACAAAAGCAATTATCAGGATCTCGCCCGCAGTATTGTGGACGACCCCGATACCCCTTCCGACGGTGCGGCCGAATCAAACCGTAATCACGGAGCGAAATAATGGAATCACAATTCACAAGCCCATTTTGGCACTACTATATCGTTGCCATCGTGGCGGCAGCGTTTGTTTACATCATCTGGCTGCTGATTGCGCAGGACAGAAAAGCCAAGCCGCCGCGCCGCGGTGAAGAAGTTAAAACCATGGGGCATTCTTGGGACGGTATTGAAGAATACGATAATCCCTTGCCGCGCTGGTGGTTTTGGATGTTTGTCGGCACAATTATTTTCAGTTTGGCCTACCTGTATATTTATCCGGGTTTGGGTGACTATAAGGGGCATAAATTTGATGACGGCACACACTGGAGCAGTAAAAACCAGTATGAGCGCGATGTGAAAGAAGCAGAAGCAAGTTATGCCCAACTGTATGCCAAATACACGGCCATGACACCCGAAGAAGCTTCCAAACACCCCGAAGCGATGACCATCGGGCAAAACCTGTTCAATACCTACTGTATCCAATGTCACGGCTCGGATGCCAAAGGTTCGCGTGGTTTCCCCAACCTGACCGACACCGACTGGCTGTACGGTGGTACGCCCGACAAAATCCATGAAACCATTGCCAAAGGTCGTACTGGCGTGATGGCGGCATGGGGGCCGACTTTGGGTGAGGAGCGTGTGAAGGATGCCGCCAACTATGTGATGTCGCTGTCCGGTATGGAGCATAACGAAGACCGCGCCGCACGCGGCAAAGAAGTGTTTGCTGCCAACTGTGCCGTATGTCACGGCCCGAACGGCGGCGGCAATATGGGTATGGCACCGAACTTGACCGACGATGTTTGGTTGTGGGGCAAGAGTGAGAAAGCCATTATTGAAACCATTACTGGTGGCCGCCATAACCAAATGCCGGCTTGGGAAGGTTTCTTGAGCAAAGAAAAACTGCACCTGCTGACCACTTATGTGTGGGGTAAATCCCATCCTGACGGCAAAGCCCTGCCCACCGATGCACAACACGCAGTTGGTAAAGAGGCAGTCAAAGCTGAGGATAAAGCCAAAGCAGAACCTGCTTCTGCTCAGGTAGCCCCTGCTTCTGCCGAACCGGCCAAAGCCGCTT